>JAGBJY010000027.1 GCA_017934185.1 Bacteroidales bacterium
CCCCCCTCCATATTACTACAAAGTCAGAAAAAAAACAAGGCCACAAATCGCCCACTACAGCGGTCTGTGGCCTTATCTTTCGCCCTGCCTGACTAAATCAAAGTGTCAAACATGGGAAGGTAATCGTCGCTTGTGCCAAGCTACTGCGCAAGCTTAAAATCCTGGAAAAATCCGTAAATTTGCAAGATGAAGAAGAAAAGAACCAACCCCTACAAGGAAGCGAATGAAGCCTTCCTGGCCGAAATAGCTAAGGAGGAGGGGATTGTCGCCCTTGACAACGGCGTCCTTTATAAAGTGCTGGAAGAAGGTCACGGCACCAAGAAGCCCACGCCCCGCAGCATCGTCTATGTGCATTACACTGGCCGCCTCATTGACGGTACCGTCTTCGACACCACGGAAGGGGACCAGCTCCCTGCGCTGTTCATGGTAGGCGACCTTATCATGGGCTGGCAAATTGCCCTCACACGCATGCACGAAGGCGATAAATGGGAAGTATACATTCCTGCGAAGTGGGGATACGGCGCCATGAAGATGGACGATATTCCGGCGCATTCCACGCTCATATTTGAACTTCAATTAGTCAAGATAGAACGCTAAGCAGTGTATTCAATGGATAATTACGAGAAGATTAACCTGGATGATTATTTCCAGACCGGCGAAGGGGGTACCGCCCTCACATACAACCACAAGGACGGAAAAACTCTGGCCAAGCTCTTCATGCCTGGCATGGGCGCAGAAACTGCCGAACGGGAATTCAAAGTGAACAAGGTGGTCTATGACATGGGTATTCCCACGCCTAAGCCCATCAGACTGGTCACTGACGGAACGCGCTACGGTGCCGAATACGAACTGATTCCTAACAAGCGTTCTTTCACCCGCATCATCTCCCAGGAGCCCGAGCAGCTGGAACCCCTGTCGATCCTTTTCGCTAAGCTGGCAAAGGAACTGCATGCCAAAGAGGCTGATACAAGCAGGCTTCCGTCCATGAAGGAGCTGGTACGGAACGAGATCGTCCGCTGGCAGGGCTTGCCGGAAGACCTGCGGGGAATGGCCCTGGGGGCGTTGGATGCCCTTCCCGATGCCACTACCAGCCTGCACGGAGACCTTCATATCGGCAACATCATTACCGACGGGCAGCGCAATCTCTGGATTGATGTGGGTGATTTCTCCTACGGCTGTCCCGAGTGGGACCTATGCATGATCTTACATGTTGCCCAACACCTGAGTGAGCAGCGGGCCGACAACGTCTTCCACCTGAAACCCGAGATGCTCAAAAAACACTGGGAAATCTTTTCCGCAGCCTATTACGGTACCACGAACCCTACAGTACTGGAAAGCAAACAGAAGGAACTGTCCCGCTACATTGCCCTGAAACAGCTCTTTTATATTGGAAAAATCTATAACGGAGCCGGAGCACCGCCCGATGCTATTATTGCTATGACAAAACAATTGCTTGGATAATAAACTATGGAAACAAAGCAAATCAACCTGAACGAATGGGAATCCTTCGGAGGCGGAGGCTTCGGAGAATCCTTTTACAACAAGACGGACGACAGCGTGATACTCAAACTGAATAAAGCCAGTGTGTCGGCCCAGAAGGCGCAGGAGGAGTTCCGTCGCTCCAAAGCCGTGTACGACATGGGCATTCCATCGGCCCAGCCGTATGAATTCGTTACCGACGGGGAGCGCTATGGAATGATTGTCCAGCGCATCCAGGGGAAAGAGTCCTTCGGCCGAATCCTGGCCGATCATCCCGAGCGGATGGAAGAGTTGGCGGGGATAACGGCAGAGTACGCCAAAGCGCTGCATGCCATTCCTTGCGACACGACGGTCTTTGGCAACACGGCTCAGAGTACGCGTGAAATGATTGCCGGGAACAAAACCATACCGGAGGATATCCGCTCCAGGGTTCTGGGCTACATAGACGAGCTGGAGCCCGCCACCACCTGCCTTCACGGGGACATAAACCCCTGCAACCTCATCACGGCCCAGGGCAAAGTGTACTGGATAGACCTGGGAGACTTTGGATATGGAGACCCGTTGCTGGATTTCTGCATCATGGAGCACATGAGTCATCTGGGCCCGACTCCGCTTATCCGGCACATCTTCCATATTGACAGGAAGACGTTGCGCTGCTATTACGAGTCATTTTCCAAGCAGTATTTCGGAGAGCGCTGGGGCTCGTCCGAGCTAAGGGAAAAGATGGACCGCATTGCCCAAATCCAGGCCGCAAAAGCCATGTGTATCTGGCCGTCGGCCTATCATGTGAATCTTCCTTTCCTTCAAGGGAAGAAACTCAAGACGGCGCTCAATCTCTTTATCGGTGACCGCATGAAAATGGAATAAATGACAGAAAAACAGAAACGCGACAACGGAGAGCTTTATTACGCTGGTAAAGACTCCGATTTCCTTGACGAGGTAATCAGGGCTAAGGACCTCTGTTATGAGTACAACCAGATCCGGCCGACTGACTTCAAAGCCCAGCGGGAAATCCTGGAGAAACTGCTGGGTAAGATAGGGGAGGACAGCGTCATCTATCCTCCCTTCTGGTGTGACTACGGCTACAACATCGAAATGGGCAAAGGCTGCCTGGCTAATCATGGCCTGACAATCCTGGACGGCGCGAAGGTGCGCTTTGGTGATAACGTCCTCATTGGCCCCGGATGCTACTTCCACACGGCCGGCCACCCGATTGACCCGGACCAGCGGAAACAATGGCTGGTATACACTAAACCCATCACCGTGGGCAATAACGTTTGGTTTGGCGCCGGTGTTCACGTGTTACCGGGCGTCACCATTGGCGACAATGCCGTCATCGGTGCCGGAAGCATCGTGACGAAGGATATCCCGGCCGATTGCGTAGCCGTCGGCAACCCCTGCAAAGTGGTGAAAAAGGTAAAGTAATGGACCACCTTCCGCTCAGCGACATCCCCATGCTGGTCTCGACCATCAACTTCTTCCTCAGGGACGAGATCTTCGACAACCTGGACCAGATATGCTACTGCTTTAACGTGGAGCGGGAGGAAATGGACCGGCTGCTCGCCAGCCAGGGCTACGCATATCAGGAAATACTCAACTGCGTGAAATGAAGGCCGACAGGAACACCATCGAGCAGGCTTACGCCTTCTTCCACCAGAAGCTAAAGGTGTACGAGCATTCCACTTTCGAGAAGGAAATGGACCATATCGAGGACTGCATAGCAAACTACGCAAACTCGATGTCCAAGGAACTTTTCGCAGAGCTCTCAGACGGCAACGCGGCCTTTCTACACGAACACACCACCTTCCAGGAAGACTTGAAGAAGGCGGTGCGTCAGATGGAGAGTATGTTGGAATAATCAGTATTTAGTTCATCCCTCATCCCCATAGAAATCATACGGCGCATATCCCGGCGTCGGGGTGATATCCACAGGTGAGGGCGCATTGGCCGCCGAAGGCACCGGCTGAGACGCATAGTCCGACAGGTTCTGGCTTTCCTCCGTAAACTTCACCAGACTGCCGTTGAAATGCAGCTGGATGATGGCCGCTTCACCTGCGCGGTTCTTTTCGATGATGAGCTCCGCATAAGATTCATCCATCTCCGACAGGCCCAGTTTGGCCGGGCGGTTGATGAACAGCACCATATCTGCGTCCTGCTCGATGGAGCCGGAGTCTTTCAGGTCGCTCAGCACCGGCCGCCCCATGGAATTCCCCAGACGGGTCATCAGATTGCGGTTTAGCTGCGCCAGGGCAACGATGGGGATGTGCAGTTCCTTGGCGATTTCTTTCAGCTGACGGGAAATGTCGCCGATTTCCAGTGCACGGTTGGTGCCATAGTTCCCGGACGCATGCATCAGCTGCAGGTAGTCCACGAAAGCAATCCTAACGCCTTTTTCCTGCACCATCCGCTTGATTTTGGAGGTGAACTCCGTGATGGTCAGGCCAGGAGTCTCGTCAATGTAAAGCGGTGCTTTCACCACTTTCCGCAGAGCCGATTCAATCTGCGCCCATTCATAATCCTCCATCTTGTCCTTGCCTTTGCGCTTGCCGGAAGCCAGCCCGGCCCCGGAGCCGATCAGGCCGCCGTACAAAGCCACCTTCGCAATCTCCTCAAACATATTCCGGAGTTGCTCCTCGCTGGTCGCATTACGGCCGTTGAACGCATCCAAAACCTTATAAAGTGTCATCATTTCATCTCAAATTTTGCTGCAAAGGTAACCACTTCACCCTGCCTTTCCAAACGAATTCTGTTAAAAAGTGTTAAGGTTTCGCAAAGAGTTATTTATATAATAAATATCTATTATTCAATAGAGTTAGTAATGCAGGAATTCTTATCTTTGTACTGATTGATTCATTAAAGACGTGGATAATAGAACAGGGTTATGAAGAAAGCTTTCGTATTTTTAGTTTTATCCCAGCTGTGCATCGGTATTTGTGCGCAAGATCTGATCCCCAGTTATGACTGGGCCTATTTTGAGCGTTACGCCTCTTCTAACGAAGCACTCAGGGACAGCGCTCCTCTGGCCGTGGTTATGGGGGATTCCATCACGGATGGATGGTTTGACGCCGATTCGGCCTTTTTCATTGGAAACAGGATTGTGGCCCGTGGTATCAGCGGTCAAGTCACTGCCCATATGCTGGTGCGGTTCCGCCGCGATGTGCTGGACCTTGCACCCAGGTACGTTGTCATCCTGGGCGGAATCAACGACATTGCACGCAATCTGGGGTATATATCACGGGAGAATAGCCTGGGCAACATTGCATCTATGTGTGAACTGGCGGCCGCTCACGGCATCCGACCGGTTCTTACCACCTTGTTGCCTGCGGAAAACATCCCCTGGCGCAAAGGTCTCACCGATGTGCCGGAGCAGATTCATGCGTTCAACCAGGCCATTCGCTCCTATGCCCGCGAAAATGGCTTTCTTCTGATAGACATGGCCGATCTGATGATTGAATCAACAGACGGCATCCATCCCACCCTGGCGGGCTATAAGATGATGGAAGAGGCTGTTTTACAGGTACTTCGATAGCTACCAGACGGTGGTAGCGGGGGTGCTGCTTTTGGGCAGAATCAACTTGTTCACAGCTATGCTCTTGGCGCTGATGAATAACCCCTGCCGGCCCATCACCGATGCAGGGATGGGTTTAGTGCCCAGGTGGGCGCTTTGGTCGGATCCTACTACGATAAAATGATAGGTGTCTCCCGCACAGGCCGGGCCGACGGATTCGTTACGGATAGAAACATAGATAAGATCTGTGGTGGCTGCCGCAGGCTTAACCTTAAAGGCTCCGTACGTTGTTTCGCCACTGCTGACGCTCTGAACCAGCTTATTGCTGGAAGCTCTCACTACAAACAACCTGACACTCAGCGCCTCTTCATTTTCTATAAAGCCAAAACGATAGATGCTTTGGTCATTGCTGAATTGGGCTGGCCCGGTAGCGGTTATGACGCCTTCTCCTACCGTTGCTATCTCAATGGTGGCGCTGGCATAGTCATACTTCTCCTCAATGGAGTTCTCTCCCGTAAGCGTCCCCACCTGCCCTGTATAGTTCCATTCATGCCGGGGAATCATGAGCGTAAGGTTGTCCCCAGCCTTCACCCCTGTCACATCCAGTGTGCCGGTCAATGTGGCCGATGAGGGTTTCTCCCCTTCGGCGGGAATAACATCCAGCGAGCCCAGAAGGAAACCGGAATCATCATAAACCAAAACGCTTTCGCCGTCCTTCCAATATGCATTGAGGGTGTTTCCGTCCAGCGATAACGCCTTGGTATCATCTGATTTACTGGCCTGAAGGGTGAAGGTGGCCATCTGCCTGGGCTCTTCGGCCTCCGGAAGATGTCCCGGATCCGGCACCTCCCTTTGGCAGGCACTGAGCAGGATGGCCCCCAGGCCTATGATGTATGCGAGCCTATTCCACATAATACACTTTGTGAGCCGGGACCTCTTTCCCGTCATACTGATAAAATCCCGGCACCCCGCCCTCTACGCTCATCACGTAAACGTGCTGTCCGTCACTCACGGCAGGAGTAACGGCATCATCGGAACCCAGAAGAATATTGCCTGCTTCCGGCGTGGGAGCATCCCCAAGATACCAGGAGACGGCAATGGACATCACTCCCGGCACCCGCTCTGTTACCGCCGATGCATCGGCAATAATGACGGCTGCGCAGCCAGCGGGGATGATGTTGCCGTCCCCGATGCAATACAGCGCCTTGTCACTTTTCATAGTGAAGGCCAAAGCACCCTCCGGGAGCTCTACGCTCCGGTCTCCGTAATAGTAAGAGGTCCAGTACCGGCCGTCGTGAGAATAGGCTTCCACATAGAACGGTCTTAACACCAAATGAAGGGTGGCTTCCTTTTGGATATTATAATCGCCAAGCGTCCGGCCGTCTTCCAATTCCTTTCCGGCAAAGATAAGCCGCTGCAAATCTGGCGGGATGCCCACTTTGTCCTGAATCTTTGCTTTTACGCTATTAATGGTGTCCCCCTGGTTTACATCCAGCGTGATGCTTGTTCCGGCCCCGAAAACCCGAATAAAGATCTGGTAGCTTGCATCGGCCAGCGATAATCCCGCCAGTGCCGGTGCTATCATCAGCAATAGGGCCGATAGAATGACGCGAATCTTTTGCATTGTCTTCTCCTGTCAGATTTCGATGGCATCGCCGTAGTTCTCCCACTCAACGCTCTGGCATACCAGCCCTTCCGTTTTCACTTCCAGGACCAGCATTGCAGGAGCATCATAATGAACCCTGTCTTCTTTTGCCATATCTCGCATAGTGCAAAAATAGTTTTTTCCCATGAAGATAGCAAGTCCCGAAGGGCCAGAAATGTGTGATTAATATATTATAACTCGTCTTCTATTTCCTCTTCAACATACTCCTGGCTCGTCGGAATAATGACCTTGATTTCGGCAATCAGCCTGGCGCTGCTGCGGTCCAGCTCAATCTCCCCGACAAACGGGCACACCACATTCTGCTCATTGAAATCCTCGTACCAGTCCAGCTGCGTGCGGGGAATATAGCCCAGCAGCTTACCGTCAGACCGAATCACCGCCTGCGCCCTATTGTCATGCACATTCGACGGCTCCGGCTGCACATAGCCCACAATCTTGCCGCAATCATGAACAGTGCAATAGTACCGAAGGCCCGTGATATCGAACGTCTCTGAATTCTCCTCCAGATCCTCGTAGTAATCCAGGGTATCAAGGAACGACAGATCCATCTCCTCATCATCCTCCCAATCCTCCTCATCCGGTTCCTCGGCCTCCGGCTGTTCCTGCTCATCCACATCCGTACTGCTGGTCCAGTAAGGTTTCTGCCCCGCCTCCTTCATCGCCTTGTCGATGGCCGCTTTCGCCTCATCCATCACCCCCTTCACACCCTTCTGGATGTCCTGCAGCGGCTCCGCCGCCTCCTTCTTCACCTCCTCAATGATGGAGCCGATCATCCCGAACACCTTCTTCGCCTCGCCCTGGAACTCGGCCTTATGCCCAGCTCCGTCCTTCGCTTTGTGCTCAAACGAAAACTCCGCCTTGGGCTGCTCCGCTTTCGGCCCGGATTGCGTTTCCGTCTTCGGCTGAGAAGAGGTTTCCTTCTTCGAATAGGCACTCTGCTGCCTGGCCCCCTCCGACTGCCTCTGGGCCTTCTTCTCGTTGCGGTTATAAGACTTGTCATGGTCGTCCCTGAATATCAGGAACAACGCCACAACAACCACGATTCCAAGTATTGCGTAAAACATACTGCTAAGATAGTCATTTTATGCGAAAAGGACAGTCATCATTGAGTTTGATGCCTGCCCTCTTCAGACGCTTGCGGTCATAGACCTTCTTCGATTTGTGGAGCGCCGTCCTCATTGAAACCGGCCTCCCGTGCTCGGATATCTCCTCCATCCGGGCCGCCCTGCGGTTCGCAAGCATAAAGTCCGCCTCCGTAATCCGCAGTTTCTTCTGTTTCCTCTTCGGTTTCATAACGTTTATCGTTTTACTGCCTATAGATGCAATTGTTACGCCTTCCGTTGCCTACATCAGCAACCTCACGCGTCCCTCATTGAAACAGAAGATCTCCGGGTGCTTAAACACAATCGCTGCAATGACCCTCCCATCCAGCGGCGGCCTACCTGCACGCCTCGGCACCAGACCGCGCAGCTCCAGCTCCCTGGCAATCTGCTCCGTTTTCATTCCATGTTGACTCGTCGCCAGCAGGTACACTATGGCTTCCTCAATCTTCATTGGCTTTCAGTTTCCTGATAACCCGGCACGGATTCCCCGCAGCTACAACGTTGTCGGGTATATCCTTGGTTACAACGGAACCTGCACCGATAGTCGTATTGCTCCCGATGGTCACTCCCGGAAGGATGGTGACGCTGCCGCCAATCCATACATTGTCTCCGATGGTAACGGGCTCGGCCCACTCCCGGCGAGTATTGCGTTCTACCGGGTCCGTACTGTGGCAGGCCGTGTAGATGCTCACATTAGGGCCGATAAAGCAGTTGTCCCCGATGGTCACCGGTGCTTCGTCCAGCACCGTGAAATTGAAATTGGCAAAGAAGCGTTTGCCTACGCTGATTTGCTTGCCATAATCGCAGTAGAACGGTTGGTTGATACAGATCTGGTCATCGGCAGTGTGGCCCAGCAATTCCTTCAAGATAGCTTTCTTTTCCTCTTCCTGCGACGGGACTAAGGCATTATAGCGATGGATTACATCCTTCGTTGCATTCAACTCCCTGAGCAGCCTCATATCCTCGGCCGAATAGGGGAGTCCGGATAGCATTAATTCTTTCTCTGTCATAATATGCAAAGATAGCGAAATACTCCGCTCCAACCAACTGTCGTCATTCGCCGCCAGTCCGGCTCGTATTCCCATCAAAAATGCGTATATTTGACAGACAAGCATCAAGCACTATGGCAAAAGACAGATTTGACATCAAAGAAAAGGAAGGCGTTTCCTTCATGACCGACGCAATCGTTATTGTTGACAAAGAGACTGGCGTGAACTATCTGTTCGTATGCC
This sequence comes from Bacteroidales bacterium, assembly GCA_017934185.1. Taxonomy (GTDB): domain Bacteria; phylum Bacteroidota; class Bacteroidia; order Bacteroidales; family UBA932; genus Cryptobacteroides. Next base: position 8,989 of record JAGBJY010000027.1, read on the forward strand.
GCGGCTACGGAGGTGGCCTCACTCCGCTCCTCGACGCCGACGGCAAACCCATTATCACCAAAGACGGTTACAAGAAATAGAAGGCATAATGTTCAAGATCCCCACCAAGTACCTTCTCCTGGTCAATGGTCTTCTCTGGACGGCCATCGGCATCAAGATTGCGCTTATCGGTGTGGATTACTATGGCAGGCTGGAGAGCATACCCTGGTGGTATTTCCTGCTCTCCCTTGTCGTTTTTGTAGGCTTCTACGTGATGTTTACCGGAGTGGTAGGGAAGTACGCTGCCCGCATCATGGCCATGACCGAACCCAGGACCTCCATCTTCAAGACTTTCAGCGTCAAGGGCTATCTCATCATTGCCTTCATGATTACTTTAGGCATCACACTGAAGTGCATCCCGCAGGTCCCCGACTCCTTCATCGCCTGGTTCTACTGCGGCCTGGGTCCCGGCCTCCTTTCGGCCGGCATCCGTTTCATCATCCGCTGGTGGAAAGCCATTCACGAAAAGCCGAAGCCGATATGAGAATTATCCACATGATATCATTAGCTTGGTTTTGTCTGATTACGCTCTCTTGCGGAACAGTCAGGCATTCCACTGTTGCCACTGATGCGACCCTGGCCGACAGCCTCTGGACCTTCAGTCAGACCCATCCAGATGGATTCACACTGGATGTTTCCAGCTGGACCGTTCCATCGACAGGCATTGCTGTCGCCTATGAGGCTACCCAGAGCAGTCACGACAAGGCAGGCCTCGACAATGTCATAACCCACGCCCAATCTCACGAGGGTTACATTGGTGGTTGGTACAACTCTGCCGACAGCCTCTATTACTTTGACAGTGTTCGCATATTCCCCGAAGACTCCCTTTCGGCTGCCATTAACTTTGGCAAGGCTAACCACCAGGAAGCCATCTACAAGCTCTCCACTGGCGAGGAAATCCGCCTGATTGAAGATGTAGAGTATGTATCCAAGACCAATCTCATCATCATGTATGACAAGGAGATAGGGAAGGAGTACCTGCTGCAGGCCGTTAAGGAATACGGTGCAGAACTTCTATACGACTACAGCATCATCCCTGGTATTGCCATCAAGATTCCGGAAGGTGCCGACATCCAAAAAGCTATTGCTTTCTTTGCCGATGTCAAAGGGGTCACTGCCGTCGAGCGTGACCACATCTACCATCTAATCGAACCCGTAAAACCTAAACTGGAGGTAATGTAAGTATGAAAGCCCTCGTTATCGGCGCCACCGGCGCAGTCGGAAAAGACCTGGTCCAGCAACTCATTGAAGATAGCTCAGTGGAGCGTGTCGATATCTTCGTCCGCCGCGAAGTCAGGATTCCGTCGGCCAAGTTGGTCGCGCACGTCGTCGACTTCGACCATCCCGAGACCTGGGCCGACCAGCTCCAGGGCGATGTCCTCTTCTCCTGTATGGGAACCACTATCAAGGCCGCAGGCAGTCAAGAGGCTCAATGGAGAGTAGACTACACATACCAGTACGAGGCAGCAAAGGCTGCCAAAACCAATGGTGTGCCCACTTATGTGCTTGTCTCCGCCATTGGGGCCAATCCCAAATCCAAGGTCTTCTATACCCGCATGAAAGGCGAGCTGGACGATGCTGTCCAAAAGCTCGGCTTCGAAGGCTGCTTCATCCTTCGTCCGCCGTCCCTCATCCGAAAGGGGAACGACCGCTTCGGCGAAACCGTCAGCATTGCTGTTCTCAAAGCCTTCAACGCCATCGGCCTCCTCCGCACCTGGACACCCATGCCCACCGAAGCCGTCGCCGCCGCCATGATCCGCCTCGCCAAATCCGGCCGCAAAGGCGTCGAAATCATTGAATCCCAGGATATTTTAAAAGCTCAGTAATCATGGTATTCCTCATTGAATCTCTTGTGGCATGTGCTGTCTTCACGCTTTTCGTATTCCTGATGTCCAGGGATCCGATAAAGACTGTTTTCAATTATCCTCCGGCCATCATTGAACGCTGCGACAAGTTGGGTCTGGTGGATGCGGGCAATAAACCGGGTGGCGTTGCGTTTTATGTCAAGAAGGTGACGGCCATGGCTGTATTCGGCGTCCTGTTAGGACTGCTGGTCAAGTATGTGAACGGATGCGAGACTTTCTGGTGCGGAGCGTTGACGGCATATGCATTATGGGTTGTGGTGAACTGGTTTGACGCAATCGTCCTGGACTGCATCTGGTTCTGTCATGACAAGCACTTTGTGATTCCCGGAACCGAGGATATGGTAGGGGAGTATCACAACTACTGGTTCCATATCAAAGGTGCCCTTATAGGTATGCTGCTGGGGATTCCTGCCGCCTTAGTGGCCGGTCTGATGACTGTTTGGATCAGATAGTTTACTTGGTGATAACCGCTACGGCGCACGGCATCCTACCGTCAATCATCTTATAGGACACATTCTTATAACCAGACTCGGCAAAGAACTGCCGATAGCTGTCATAGGTAAACTGGCGCTTGAAATCGGCTCCGGCTTTCCCGATTAGCTTGGCAATACCGCTTTCCTCGCCCTTACCTTTTTCACGGTTAATGTAGGTGGGGATGATTATCTGGCCTCCGGGCTTACATACCCTGTCCAATGCTGCCAGTGCCTTAAGCGGTTCATCCAGTAAATGGATTACGTTGGCTGCAATCACTTTATCGAATTGGCCGTCAGCATAATCCAGATGCATGATATCTGCGAATTCGAAGCAGGCATTACCATACTTGTCGCACTTTTTGGCTGCACGCTCCAGCATCTTTCTTGAGAAGTCCGTCGCCACGATACTTTTGCACTTCTGCGCAATATGCTCCGTCAGCATCCCTGTGCCACATGCGCACTCCAACACTTCATCTTCGGCCGATATCAATTCAGCCACCTCGCGGCAAAGCTTCTTATTGACCTTGCCATTATAAATATTCTCAAACAGGTCGTAAACCCCGGCTATCGTATCCCAGAACATTATCCGTCTACTTTGAAATAAACGTCCCTTCCGGATGCTCCGCCTGCCATTTCTTCTCTATCTCTGAGCCAGGGCGGGTATAGAGATAATCGCAGCAGGCATCGCCGGTTGCCAGCGTCTTGTCGCGGTGCAGATTCACGCCCATCAGTTTGGCTACAGTATAGTCAGTTGAGCACATGATGGGCAGGATGTCACGATGGCCGGTTCGTGATGCCAAAGCGCAGAGTCCGCAGGTTGTAAAACGCATGGTGGAGTAATCAGGGGCACCTTTTCCAAAAATCGGCGTCCAGTTGGAGTCGGACTTAAACTTGAGTACCTTCTCCATCTTGGCGGCGTATTTGTCCTGAAACTTGACGTCGAAGAAGGGCATCTTCCGATACTTCCTGGCCATGATAGGAATGCTGTATGTGGCATTGCACATTTTGCTGTAAAGCTCATCGGACATCTTCCCGTACAACTCCTCAACGGCCTCGTAGATCGAGAACCACACGGCTCCACCCGTGAGGCAAATCTTCAGGCAGTTCTGACTGTAGGAGCCAATCTCCGGCGTCTCCTTAATCATTTTGAAGTAACGCGGACGTGCATTCTTCTTAATGGAACATGCCTTCCACTCCGGATGCTCTTTCCTGAGTTCCTCCACACTGGTATTTGCCACAACCGCAAACACAACCTTATCAATGATTCCGATTCTCATAGCTTTCGTTTTACAGCGCAAAGGTAATCCTTGTTCCTTGCAACCCGGTTGCGAATTCATTTATACGAAACCGGAGCCCCGCGTGAAAGAGGACTCCGGCCATACCTGAACGGTATCACAAACGGAACAGATGCCGATTCGGCAATAGCAAAAGAACGTCCCGCTGTGTCGTTTTTCCGTCTTAGTGCGAAGATACGCATTATTCCGGCTCTGGCCAACTGTCGACTAATGATACTTGTCTAGAATTGACACGCAATAGTCGATAGCGCGCATCTCCGCTCTAAGCTCACCCCTCTTAGAAGGCTTGTCATCCATCTCAACCAGACGGGCCTTAATCTCATCTTTGCGTTGAAGCATCAATCCACGGGCCTTCTTGTAATAGGATTCCTGCGTCACAACAACTTCCATGGGTTTACTGTTGGGCGCAAGCAGCCCCTTAATGGCCTGGAACGCTTTGTCCTGTGACCCTGGCATGGCCGAACCGGAGTAAAGGAATTCCAGAACAATCTTATAAGCCAGGCAAAATACCTCCTCAGTGATATGAAGGCCACGTTTCTTCGTCATTGGCCGAGTCGAGATTGTGTTTTCCCTCATCAACGAGAATTCGGAGCCACCTATTGTTTGCCCACAATAGATACGGAAATGCTTACTGGGCTTCTCAAAAAAAACATGGAAGATAAACACATCGTCATTGTCACTTCGCTCCAAGAAGTAATCACCACCTTGAATGTTGACTTCCTGAAGGGCCGTATAGTTGCCATTAAAGTATTCGTTGAACTCTTCCTCAGACACACGTTTGATCTTTTCATAATAGTTCGATCTCGGTACCGAGTCATCGATAGGTGTGTGCCTGGCAACTTCCACGCTGATATCGGGGAACCAACTGAAATCATCATGGACACATATGCTGTATTCCTTGTTTACCTTGTAGTAACGCTTCAAATTGTGGAATCTACTAGCTGAATTAGACTCAACATAAAACTTACTGGCGCTCATAACTATGTGGTTTTGATTACACACAAAGATACACCATTCCCCGGACAACCTCGACCGCTTCGACCAACTCCCCGTCAGCACATCGGACTGGGCACTTGCGCGCCCGCCCGCTGCACTGCCGTGAAGTCCGTCTCCGCTTGGGCGGCGCTTGAGACATCTACGTCGGCAAGCCGCCGCAGAAGTCCCACGGTTCCACAGACTCTGCCACTTGGTCTGCCGGGTTTTCGCCTCGACAGGCCCAACTGTCAGAGACTGTTCCACCGCCGCGCCTCACACCGCCCGTCTGTCGCTACCGCGCCAGACCGGCTATCTTCATAGAAAATGGTTATCTTTGCATTACCCAAGAAAAAACATGGCAATAGATATGCTAAGCTACGAAAACATCGATCTGAAAGAATACTCCCAGTCCGGAGAGGGCGGAACTGCGCTTACATATAAGCATCATAGTCATAACACCCTCGCCAAGCTCTATAATCCCGGATATGAAGCAGAAATGGCCGTACAGGAATTCAAGGTGGCCGAGGCCGTCTATGATTTAGGCATACCAACCCCCAAGCCTTATCGGCTTGTAACGGACGGACAGCGCCTGGGCGGGGAGTATGAGTTCATCCCCGGAAAGCGTTCCTTTGCGCGTATCCTGTCCGAGGAACCGCAGCGCATGCAGGAGATAGCCCGTGCGTTTGCCGATGCAGCCATCGCCCTGCACCGTACTCCGGCCGATACATCAAGGATTCCTTCCGTTAAGGAGGTGTTACGCTCTTTCTACCTGAATAATGACCTGGTCACAACCGAGTATAAGGAGCGGGCGCTGGCCTTCCTGGATAAACTGGAAGAACCCACCACCTGCGTACACGGAGACTTCCATATCGGCAATATCATCACCGATGGAACCCGGACGCTTTGGATAGACATCGGGCAGTTGGGTTACGGCGCCCCCGAGTGGGACCTTGGCTGGTTCTGGACTATGACACATAACCTGGGTGATGCCCGTGCCGATTTCCTGCTTCACATGACGCAGGATTCCCTGGTGTCGTTCTGGAACACTTTTCTCCCTTTATATCTTGGAACAACTGACCCGGCAGCCATTGGAGAGTACACGCGAAAGATACTGTCTTATTATGCAGTCCGGGTCCCGTATATGTTCAGCCTCGTTCACCACGAAGCTTTCCCCGAAGAAGGCTGCAAGGCTCTGGTTCAATTGATTCCTGCCGGAAACCTATGATTAAAATGTTCGTCATGCATACCTGCCCCGACTGCGAATACGTGGAAAAGCAGGTGGAAGGCAATCCCAATTTCGAAGTGATAGATATCGGGAAGCACGTACGGAACCTAAAGAAGTTCCTGGACCTGCGTGATTCCCATCCTGCCTTTGACGAGGCTAAAGCCATTGGTGACGTAGGCATCCCGTGCTACGTCCTGGAAGACGGGACGGTCACACTTTATTCCAAAGACGTCGGCCTGGAGCCCCGTCCGGAAAACAACGGTGGCGCCGCCTGCCGCATCGACGGAAAAGGTTGTTAAGCCAACACGATTATGAAAAAAGTTCTGTTTCTCTTAGCTCTTATCACCATTTTCACCGGTTGCATGTCCCATCACTACTGGAAAGGGGCCGACATCGGCTGGGCCACCATGTACGAAGATATGGGTGTCAAGTTCTATAACAATGACGGTGAGGAGCGCGAATGCACAGCCCTCATGAAGGAACTCGGCCTGGATGCCGTCCGTTTCCGCGTGTGGGTAGATCCTTCCAAGCACGGCAACTGGAACTCAAAAGAAGACCTTCTTGCCAAGGCCAAGCGCGCCAATGACCTTGGGATGGCCATCATGGTGGATTTCCACTACAGCGACTTCTGGGCAGACCCCAAGAAGCAGAACATCCCGGCTGCCTGGAGCGGAAAGAGCTATGAGGAAATCAAGGTTCTTCTGGCCGACCACACAAAGGACGTCCTCTCGGCGCTGAAAGCCGAGGGTATCGAACCCAAGTGGGTGCAGGTGGGTAACGAGACCTCCAACGGTTTCCTATGGACCGTCAAGGGGGACCAGTGGGGAGACCCCATTCCGGATTCTCTGGGCCGGGTGACCATCCTGGAATCTGTCGGTCACCTCAGAAACAACCCCTCCCAGTATGCGGGACTGTTTTCCGCCGGTTACGATGCTGTGAAATCGGTCTTCCCTAAGGCCCAGGTTATTGTGCACCTGGACAATGGCTTCCACCAGCCCCTTTATGACAGCAATTTGGACACGCTCAAGAAGTACGGCGCCAGGTGGGACATCATCGGCATGTCCCTTTACCCTTACTGGGCGCTGGATTCCGGCCTGGAGACCGACGAGGAGGAGACCATCAACCACTGCATTGCCAACATCAACCACGTATGGGAGAAATACCACACCCCGGTCATGATTGTGGAGACCGGCTTCGAGGTGGACGAATCGCGTCCTGAAATCATGGAGAAGGGGAGGGACCAGCTCCGTCGCATCATTCGAGAGTCAAAAGCCACAGGCCACTGCGAAGGCATCTTCTATTGGGAACCCGAATGCCGACCGAATCAGTATAAACTGGGGGCTTTCGACTCCGAAGGGAAACCCACGGCCATCATGAACGGCTTCCACGAATAACAATTACACCGCTCCGACCGACTCCACGTCAGCACATCGGACTGGGCACTTCGCGCCCGCCCGCTGCACTGCCGTGAAGTCCGTCTCCGCTAAAACCGAAAGCGGGACCGCCGGCGCCAAAGCGCCAACGGACCCGCCTAAACATGCGTAAAAAACAGTTTATTGCTCGTCGATACCAATCTCACGACGGAAACCGTCTACCTTCTTCTCAAAGCGGGTGATACCGAGCAGCGCACACAGATAGGCCGCGCCAGCGGAAATTACGCCCAGGCCAATCAGAGTGGACAGCGTTGCGGCGGTGACATCCGGATTCCTGAGACCCAGGACACCGAGTACGATGCCGCAGACACCCAGCAGCAGAATTACCCACCAGGCGGGGAATCCGACTCGCTTGTAGTCAAAGCAGTTCACGGTGATGATGACGCTCTCAATGAGCACCCACATCGCGAAGATGACAGGCAGCGAGAAGGCCAGGAAAATGTTGTTTCCCAGGAAGATAATACCGATGATAATCTCCAGGATGGCCGACAGTGCACGCGTGCCGCTGTTGGGCAGGAAGGCCTGCGTACGGAAGGTAAAAATCAGTTTGGAAACACCGGCGATCAGGGTGAACAGGCCGATAAGCCAGGCGGTAGTGAATAAGGTTGCAGCGGGCTTGGTAATGCAAACCACGCCAAGGGCTACGAGCAGGATACCTGCAATCGCCAGCCAGATCTTAGTACTTGTTTTCATAATGTGTATGGTTTATTTGTCATATTCTCCGTATTCGCAGCCGATATTCTCCGCGTGGATGCGGTCCACAAGATTCCCGTGACGGTCAAACAGCTGGACTGTACCGACCCCGTTGCCACCATTCCATAGCCTGTTATGGCGTTTGGCGCCGTCCGGGGATTCGTAATTCACCAGCAACATATCCTTTTTCTCGCAGGTGACATCGGTAATCATCCGGCCGGAGGTGCTGCGCTGCTCCACATGCCAGATAATCTGCGTATTGGTCTCCTTGCACTCGAACTCTGTATGTACGCGCGTCCAGGCTTTGGAGAAGTTGAACTCATAGGGCTTTCCTTCGTACCAGAAGGCCGACAGGAGCTTCCGGGGGAGTGCCAGGTGGCCTATCTTCGGCCGTCCGCCGCCGATGTCAAACACGCTGTCGGTGAGCTTCTTGCCGGTGATTTCGCTGATAAGGTTGTTGGAGGAAAGCCAGACCCAGGGAGAGGTGAAGTCCCGTCCCCAGTTCTTGTCGGCATAACCGTAGCAGTCCTCCGGACGGACGATGTAACGGCGGCCATTCCAGATGACCTCGCCTTCAAACTCCGTTTTCATGCCCTCCGCGTGCCAGAACATCTCGAAGGCCTCGGCGTGGCGGAATACTTCATCGGCCCCGAAACCAACATTGAAGGCTGTGATTTTATTGATTTTCAGGTTCCAGGACATTTCTCCATCACTGCACATCCATTCAGGGTGCGCCGATGAGTTTTCCACTTTCACTCTGCCGTGAGTGTGGCCCTCTGTGAGGAAGCAGTCATCGGCCTCAACGGAGAAGGGTACACCCCAGTCCACCTTGATCTGCTTCCAGCCCCAGAAACGATGCAGCTGGGCAGCGTCCGGTCCCCAGGCACCGGCTTTCACCATCAGGTAGGACGGTTTGGCAGGCTTGCCGGGAATCTGACCGAAGACTGGTTTTTCATCGCCGAGTGCCGGATTGCAGAGGAAGAATTCTATGAAAAAAGGCTTTTCCTCGCCAGTTTCAGCATCATGCCCCGTAAAAGAATGCCACCACCAGTCATAACCCTGATGAACTTGAGGGCCATATAACTGACACGCGTCGCGTGCGATATCGTGCTTATTGAAACCTGTTCTTGCCATTATAAATGGTTTTTTGTCCATTACTGCAAATACTATGGCAATCTTCCTGGACTGACAGAATGGCACAACCGCTCCGACCGGCTCCCCGTCAGCACATCGGACTGGGCACTTCGCGCCCGCCCGCTGCACTGCCGTGAAGTCCGTCTCCGCGAAAACCCAAAGCGGGACCGCCGGCGCTAGTAGCGCCAACGGACCCGCCCACATGACTCAAAATGGTCCTAGAACTCAAATGCGAACCCCAGGTTCGGAAGAACGGATACGGGAAGGGAACTGTTTTCTGTGATTCTGATGGGCGTGGTCATAATCTTGGCCCCCAACGAAAGCGTTAATCCTTGACCCGACTTTGTGGCCCAGCTCCAACCTATGTTGGGCTCTATCTCTAATGCGCTGACATTAGGGTTCGCATCCTTAGGGTGCACCGATCTTGCGTAACCCAACTTAATGCCTGCCACTGGCGTACTCTTCCGCTGGAACCAATAAGCATGATAGTCCAGATAGAAGTGCAAGATGATGGGCATAGATACACGTTGGGGAACCAGATAAAAACCGAATCCAGCACCCATGTACTGATTCTCATTGAACATATACCCATGCGAGGTGTCAATGCCGTTCCACATGAGAATCATATTCGTATACGTCACACTGCCCTTATAGCCTTTGCTTCTATACTCTATATCCTGCGAAAAGAGTGGGCTGGATAATACAAGCAAACTGAGTATTGTGATAACAAGCTTCTTCATCTCCTAATTCTGATAAATCGTATCACTACGATATCCCTGTGTTCCCGCTGGGCGTATCGCTTCTTTTCATGAATATGGGCCTGCAGGCCGGAATGGAGGGGATACCATACAATCCGCCCCGCACCGTGTACCAGCAAATGTACGGCGGCTACCTGAACTTCCATCCCAAATACGTGACGGTGGAAGGCGCCTATTACCGGCAGTCTGGCCAACAAGTGGGAGACTCCATGGGCGTTCTCCCTATTCAGGCCTGGATGGCCAGTGCCAAGGCTTCCATCAACCCCTCGGAGCGCTATGGTTTTGTGCTGGGCTATGACTACCTGAGCGGTGACGATTATGTCCCGGTGACCTATGGCGGCCAGCTGGGCATGGTGCGCCACGAGGTCATTCGCGGCTTTTCCCCCATCAACGGTTCCCGCACCAAGTTCTACGGCCTGCTGGATTATTTTTATGAAAGTGCCTATATCAATGGCTTTACGCCCGGTCTGCAGAACGCCTTCATCGGCGCCTCCGGCAAGCCCTGGAAGGGGCTGGACTGCGGTATCACCTACCACTATCTGGCCGTGGCCACCCAGCTCAAGGACCTGGGCAGCACGCTGGGTCACAGCGTAGATGTGCTGCTGGGCTACACCTTCAATAGCTTCATCTCCCTGTCGGTGGGCTACACCTACATGATGGGCACTGAGACCATGGCCCGGCTCAAGCAGGAAGGTGTGGGCCAGCACGCCCACTGGGGCTGGTTCTCGCTGGTGGTTTCTCCCACCCTCTTCTCCAAGAAGTGGAAGTAGTTTAGGGTATCCGAAATTTTAGGTTGAATTTATCTCAGTAGAGACAGTCTCTGAAAGGAGGGGTTTGGTTAGAAATGACCATCCCCTCCTTTTTTGAGTCAAGGTGTCTGACTGCAATTTGTGGTTAGAAATAGGTGAAAGAGAGAC
>JAGBJY010000028.1 GCA_017934185.1 Bacteroidales bacterium
GCTTATCACAGCCACATCCTCACCAAGAAGACCAAGAAACAGAAACGCAACCTGGATCATTTCGCCATCCTGGAGAAAGACGATCTTGCACGCGTAAAGGAACTTCTTGTAATGTAATTATTGTTTAACTGGAACGCAGTCTGAATAAGCGCCGAAGCATCGGCCACTGCCTCCAAAAAGAAAAAATTTATGCCTAGATCAGTTAATTCTGTTGCCTCAAGGGCTCGCCGCAAGAAGATTCTCTCCAAGACTCGCGGCAACTTCCTGTCCCGCAAGAACGTTTGGACAGTTGCAAAGAACACCTACGAAAAAGGTCTCACCTACGCCTACCGTGACCGCAAGGCCAAGAAGCGTGAATTCCGCGCCCTCTGGATCCAGCGTATCAACGCTGCCGCCCGTCAGTACGGTCTCACCTACTCCCAGCTTATGGGACGCCTCGCGAAGCAGAACATCGGCCTTAACCGCAAAGTTCTGGCAGACCTCGCTATGAACAATCCGGAGGCTTTCCGGGCTATTGTCAACTCTGTAAAATAGTTCATTGAAATAATAGCTGTTACCCCGTGAGCTGGAAGGAAATCATCGCAAACAAGTGGGTCAGGCTGGGATTCTGGTCTGTTCTGTACCTTGCTTGGGTAATCTGGCTGGGAAACTATTGGTGGCTGCTGGGCCTTGGCATCATCTTCGACCTTCTGATTACCAAAAAGGTGAAGTGGCTCTTTTGGAAAAAGGAGTATGCCCCCGGCGAGAAACACAACTTTTGGCTGGACTGGCTGGATGCCATCATCTTCGCCGTGGTTGTGGTGACCTTCATCAATATCTTTTTCTTCCAGGCCTTCAAGATTCCTTCCTCGTCCATGGAAAGCACGCTCTACACAGGGGATCACCTCTTTGTGAGCAAGCTCACCTACGGACCCCGCGTCCCCCAGACGCCCCTCACCATCCCTTTCACGCACAACCGGGCCTTCGGTCATGAGAGCTATTCCACGCTCATCCAGAACAAGTACCGCCGCCTGAAGGGTTTCCGTGAGGTCCAGCGTGGAGACATTGTGGTATTCGGCTTTCCCAATGGCGACACCGTCCTTACCCGCCGCCCGGCCGATGATTACTACGCCTGGGCACGCACCTACGGAAGGGAGAGAACCATTGAACAGTTTGGTCCTGTCATTGTCCGTCCGGCCGATAAAAAGGATCACTATGTGAAGCGTTGCGTGGCGGTTGCCGGCGACACTTTGGAAGTGAGGGACGGCCTTGTATGGGTGAACGGCGTGAAAGAGCCCGACTATCCCGGACGCCAGCTTACGTATGAGGTGGTTACCACCGGGTCCCGCATCAACCAGCTCAAGCTGGAGAGGATGGGACTGAACCTGGGGGAACTCTACTTCGACGCTTCTCTTCCCGGTTACCCCATGATGCCGCTTACGGAGGCCATGGTGGCGCAGGTGAAGGAGCTTTCAAGTGTGGTTTCGGTAACCCCCAACCTGGAGCAGTTCCCCGTGGTGGGCCAGGAATCGGCCATTTTCCCCTTTACCGGGAAGACGCGCTGGACCTGCGACTACTTCGGCCCGCTGTGGATTCCCAAGAAGGGGGCCACGGTGGAGATCGGCCTGGAGAACCTGCCGCTGTATGAACGGATTATCCGCGACTACGAAGGCAATGCCCTGGCCGTTCAGGACGGGAAAATCCTCATTAACGGGGAAGAATCGGGCAGCTATACTTTTCAGCAGGACTATTACTTTATGATGGGGGATAACCGGCACAATTCATTGGATTCCCGTTACTGGGGGTTCGTTCCGGAAGACCACATTGTGGGTACGCCCTCCATCATCTGGCTTTCTACGGACGCTGGAAAAAGTTTCCCTGGAAGCATCCGTTGGAAGAGATTTTTAAAGATAATTTAAAAAAAGTTAAAATATTATGTCAAAGGTTTGTCAGATAACCGGTAGGAAGAGAATGATCGGCAACAATGTTGCCCATTCCAAGCTGCGCACCAAGCGCGACTTCTCCCTCAACCTCAAGACCAAGAAATTCTGGTCCGAGGCCGAACAGCGTTTCATCACCCTCAAGGTGACCACCAAGGGTATGCGCATCATCGAAAAGAATGGCCTGGATGCCACGCTGAAGGCTGCCCAGGAGAAAGGCTACGTTAACCTTGTCTAACCCTTAAATCCTTACAATTATGGCAAAGAAACAGAAAGGAAACAGGGTGCAGGTCATCCTGGAGTGCACAGAACAGAAGGCTAGCGGTGTTCCCGGTATGTCCCGTTACATCACCACCAAGAACAAGAAGAACACCCCCGACCGCCTTGAGAGAATGAAGTACAACCCGTACCTCAAGAAAGTAACCCTCCACCGTGAGATTAAATAAACTTTTTGAACTATGGCAAAAAAAGCAGTTGCAACCTTCGATGCAAAAGCCGGTGCTAAGCACATGGTGAAGGTGATCCGCATGGAAAAGAGCCCCAAGACCGGTGCCTACGTGTTCGTAGAGCAGCTGGTGGAAGAGGGCAAGGAGAAAGATTTCTTCGCTAAGAAGTAAGCTTTCCCGCAGTTCGCATGAAAGCCACTCCGTCAAGGGGTGGCTTTTTTGTTTTCTGCGCGTAAAATGTGTATCTTTGCATGATATGGGAATATTTGACAAAGGGGTAAAGAAAACCAACCTGAATTTCTTTCAGAAGCTTGGGCGGGCCATTACGGGCAAGTCCAAGGTGAATGACGACATTCTGGATGCCCTGGAGGAGGCCCTCCTGAGCAGCGATATGGGCGTGGATACCACCCTGAAGCTATTGGACAACATCCAGGACCGCGTAGAGAAAGACAAGTACGTGGACATGCAGGAGCTCACCGCCATCATCCGCGACGAGATTGCCAACCTGATGGGCAGCGACGACCCTGTACAGCCCTTCGATTTTTCCAAGAAACCCTATGTCATGCTCATTGTGGGCGTGAACGGAGTAGGGAAGACCACCACCATCGGCAAACTGGCCGCCATGCTGCGGGATCAGGGCAAAAAGGTGGTGATAGGGGCCGCCGATACCTTCCGCGCAGCGGCCGTGGAGCAGCTGGACATCTGGGCCGAAAGGGCCGGGGCCACGCTGGTGAAGCAGGCCATGGGCGCCGATCCCGCTTCTGTGGCCTTCGACACGGTAAAATCGGCCGTGGCCAAGGGGGCCGATGTGGTGCTCATTGACACCGCGGGGCGTCTTCATAACCGCGTGGACCTGATGAACGAGCTCACCAAAATCCGCAATGTCATTGGCCGGGTGGTACCGGGTGCCCCGCATGAAGTGCTGCTGGTGCTGGACGGCTCTACCGGACAAAATGCTTTTGTCCAGGCCAAGGAGTTCTCCAGGGCAACGGACGTAAGTGCCCTTGCCGTTACCAAACTGGACGGCAGCGCCAAAGGCGGCGTGGTGGTGGGCATCGTGGACCAGTTCAAGTTCCCCATCAAGTTCCTGGGCATCGGCGAAGGCATCGAGGACCTCAAGGTCTTTGACAAAAAAGAATTTGTAGAAGATTTGTTTAAACTAGAAGATATACAATGAAGCTTAGTTATTCTTGGTTGAAGGATTATCTGAAGTGTGACCTCACCCCGGACCAGGTGGCCGAGGCCATGACTTCCATCGGCATTGAAGTGGACAGCGTTCAGATGCAGGAAGTGATTCCCGGCGGCCTTAAAGGCGTTGTGGTGGCCCGGGTGCTCACCTGCGAGCCCCATCCGGACAGCGATCACCTGCACATTACCACGGTAAACGACGGCAGCCCCGAGCCCGTACAGGTGGTTTGCGGTGCGCCCAACGTGGCTGCGGGCCAGAAGGTACTCTTTGCCCAGTCGGGTACGGTACTTCCCGGAGACTTCAAGATTAAGAAATCCAAAATCCGCGGCGTGGAAAGCTTCGGCATGATTTGCGCCGAGGATGAGCTGGGCATCGGCAGCAGCCACGACGGCATCATGGTGCTCCCTGAAAGCGCCGTTCCCGGCACCCCTGCCAAGGATTATCTTGGGCTCAAGGACGAAGCTGTGATTGAATACGAAATCACGGCCAACCGCATTGACGCCGCGTCCCATATTGGCGTAGCCCGGGACTTGTACGGGTACCTGAAAAGCCGCGACATCCCCTGCGAGCTTTGCATCCCCTCCGTGGAAGCCTTCCGTGAGGCCGATGGTGAAGCCATTCCCGTGGAGGTGCTGGACAGCGCCGGCGCCCCCCGCTACTGCGGCATCACCCTCACCGGCGTAAAAGTGGCCCCCAGCCCCGAATGGCTGCAGGAAAAGCTCCTTTCCATCGGCCTCAAGCCCATCAATAATGTGGTGGATATCAGTAATTTCGTGCTCTTTGAAACGGGCCAGCCGCTGCATACCTTCGACGCCGACAAGGTGGAAGGAAAGGTAATTGTGCGCCGTGCGGCGGAAGGGGAGAAAATCCGTACCCTGGACGGCGTGGAGCGCAGCCTCCATGCCTCGGACATGGTCATTGCCAACCTCAGCGGCCCCATGTGCATTGCCGGCGTGTTCGGCGGGGAAGATTCCGGCGTGAGCGATGCCACCACGGAGGTGTTCATTGAAGGCGCCTACTTCGACCCCGGCAGCGTGCGCAAAACCGCCAAGAGCCAGACCCTCTCCACCGATGCCAGCTTCCGCTTCGAGCGCGGTGCAGACCCTGAAGCCGCCCTTTACGCCGCCAAGCGCGCCGCCCTCCTCATTCAGGAAGTGGCCGGCGGGCAGGTGGTGGGGCGGGTGCAGGAAGTGTACCCCCAGCCCATCGGCCGGGCCCGGATAGACCTGGATTACGGCCGCATCCAGCGCTTCATCGGCAAGGAACTCGGCAAGGAAACCATAGAAAAGATTCTGGAAGGCCTCAATTATGAGTTCCTTGAAAAGCGGGCCGAGGGTGCCCTGGTAGCCGCCCCCACCTATATGGTGGACGTTACCCGTGAGTGCGACGTGGTGGAAGAAATCCTCCGCATTTACGGCTACAACAATATAGAGCTGCCGCAGACGCTCCGCATGAGCGTTCAGCCTTCCCGGCAGCCGGAGCCCGAAGCCATCCGCAATGCCATCTCCAACTTCCTGGCAGCCAATGGCTTTGTGGAAACCATGAACAACTCCCTCACCAAAGAGGACTATTATACCAAGCTGCAAACTTTCCCGGCCGAGCGCTGCGTGCGCATTGTGAACCCGCTGAGCCAGGACCTGAACGTCATGCGCCAGACCCTGCTGCTGAACGGCCTGGAAGTGGTGGCCTACAACCTGAACCGGCAGGCAACGTCGCTCAAATTCTTTGAGTATGGCTCTGTATATCAGCGTCTTCCGGAAAAGGACGGCGCCACGCTGGAAGGCTATGAGGAGCATCGCTGCTTCTCCCTGGTCCTGAGCGGTACGCCGGACAAAGTATGGCGCACCCCCGTGCAGAAGAGCAGCTTCTTCGCCCTCAAGGGCTATGTGGAGGCCCTTTTCGCCCGTTATCGCGTAGACGTGCAGACCCTCCAGCCGGGAGCGGCCCCCGCAGACCTTTTTGCCGAAGGCATCACCTACAGCCTGCCCGGCAAGGAGCCCAAACTGCTGGCCACCCTGGGCACCCTGCAGCCGGCCCTTTGCAAGCGTTTCGGCGTGAAGCAGCCCGTTTTTGCCGCCGAAATTAACTGGGAAGTGTTCTTCTCGCTGGTCAAACGCGACAAGTTCTCCTTCAAGGAACTGCCCAAGTTCCCGGAGGTGCGCCGCGACCTTGCCCTCCTCCTGGACGAAGGCGTGGCCTACGGCGACGTGCGCAAAGCCGCCATCAAGGCCGGCAAGAAACTTATCAAGAGCGTGACGCTCTTTGACGTATACCGCGGAGACAAGATTCCCGCCGGCAAGAAGCAGTATGCCCTTAACTTCGTGCTGCAGGATCCCGAGCGCACGCTCACGGATGCCGATGTGGAAAATACCATGAACCGGGTGCTCACCACCCTCCAGAACGAACTGGGAGCTACGCTGCGCTAATGCGGGGGAGAGGGGCTCATATTGTCCTGTTTTGCCTTCTGGCGCTGCTGGCATCGGCCTGCGGCCCCAGGAGAATTCCGCGCGAGCGCATGGAAAGCATCCTGGCCGATATGCTGGTCCAGGACCAGCAAATCCGGCTTAACCGGGAGCTGAAGCATCAGGCCGACACGTCCCTGGTGTACGAAGGCATTTTTCAGGCCTATGGTTATGATACCGACGACTTCCTGTACAGCCTTTCCTATTATCTGGAAGACCCTTCCCGCATGGAAAAAATCATGGGTAGCGTGGCCGAAAGCCTGGAAAAGGAGGCGAAAGAGGTGGGGAAAGAGGTGGATTTCCGGCAGTGGCAGGAGCGGATGCTCCGCATCTACGGCATGCAGCCGGATACTACGCATCTTCCCAGGCAGACAAGCGCCCTGGACACCCTTGCCATTCGCTTTTCGGGGGATTCAGTATGGATGGAAAAGCCGGTTTTAACAGATTCGCTATGAGACGCTATACCGCTGAATATGTGTACACGCTCACTTCCCGTGAGCCTATCCGTAACGGCTTCGTGGAGGTGGCGGCCGATGGCACCATTGCGGCAGTAGGCCGGCAGGAGGGGCCCGTAGAGTCCGGCATCCTTGCCCCCGGCTTTGTGAACGCCCACTGCCACGCGGAACTCTCCTACATGAAAGGCCTTTTCAAAAAAGGCACGGGCATGGCGGGCTTCATCGACCAGATTAACGCCCTCAGGGACACGGTTTCGCCGGAGGAAAAGGAGGCCGCGCTGGAGCAGGCCTTCGACAGCCTTTGGGCGCAGGGGGTCGTGGCCATGGCCGATATTTCCAATTGCGCCGATTCTTTCCCCCTGAAGGCGCGTCATTCGCTGTATACCCGCACTTTCCTGGAGGTTTTCGGCGACCGGCCGGAGGCCTGCCCTTCGGTGATGTCCGGCGTAAAGAAATTGCAGCAGGAGTCCCTGCAATATGGCTTGGACGCGGCTCCGACGCCGCATTCCTGCTATACCATGAGCCCGGAGCTGGTTACGGCATCATCGGCCGAGGGCCTGAAAAGCGGCTTCCTCTCTTTCCACAGTGAAGAATCGGCCGAGGAAGAGGAAATGATGATGAGCGGCAGCGGCCCCATGTGGGACAATCGCCTGAGAAACGGCATCCTGCCGCCGCCTCCCACCGGCACCAGCTCCCTGGAGTATTTCCTGGACCGGCTGGACGCTGCCGGCTTGGGGACTCCCGTGCCGGGCCATGTGCTCCTGGTGCATGAATGTTGCCTTACGGCCCAGGGCGCCGCGCTGGCCAAAGCACGCCTCCAGCACCCCTACATTGCCGTTTGTCCGCTTTCCAACCTGTTTATTCATAGCACCTTGCCGCCCATCGGCGTGATGCGGGCCTCCGGAATTCCCATCTGCGTGGGAACCGATTCCCTCTCCTCCAACGACACGCTGTGCATGGTGGACGAGCTCTACTGCCTGCAGCAGGCTTTCCCGGAACTCAGCCTTGGGGAACTGCTGGAATGGGCTTGCCTGAACGGCGCCCGCTTCCTGGGGAAGGCCGATACCCTCGGAACCCTGGAGCCCGGCAAGAGGCCCGGCCTGGTACGGATTACCGGGCGTCCCCTTCTCACCGCCTCTTCCAAATCCGTTCGCCTATGATGCGGGAAACCACAGTATTCGGCCCCATTTTCAGCCGCCGGCTGGGCAGTTCCCTGGGTATCAATCTTTTACCGCAGGAGGGAAAGCTCTGCAACTTTGACTGCGTGTACTGCGAATGTGGCTGGAACAAAGATGGCAGGGGAGACAGCGTGCTCCCCTCGGCCCGGGACGTTCAGGAAGCGCTGGAGAAAAAGTTGCAGGATTGCGCCCTGGAGGGGACGCCCATCGATTCCATTACCTTTTCCGGTGACGGCGAACCCACCCTCAATCCGGATTTTCCGGCCATCATAGACCTCACACTGGCGCTGCGGGACCGCTACTATCCGTCGGCCCGGGTGTCGGTGCTGTCCAATGCCACCCGGATTGGGCAGGAGGGCGTTTTTGAGGCCTTGCGGAAGGTAGACAATGCCATTCTCAAGATAGATGCGCCCACGGATGCGCAGGCGGCGCTGGTGAACCGGCCGGCAAGGGGCTATCACGTGGCCGATGTGGTGGAGGCGTTAAAGCGCTTTGAAGGGCAGTTTGTGCTGCAGACCATGTTCGTGCGGGGGCCTTCCTGGGCCACCGAAGACTGGGTGGAAGGCTGGATGGACCTTGTGCGGGAACTGGGGCCCCGCGAAGTGATGGTTTATACCATCGACCGTGAAACTCCCATGAAAGAACTCCGTAAATATAGTGTGGAGGAGATGCGCGCCCTGGTGCAGCCCCTCCTGGAAGAAGGATATCAAATTCAAATCAAAGGATAAAATTATGTCTATTGCTAGTAAGTATGGCTATACGCCTGACAGTGAGGCTATTGCCCGTCAGCTGGAACAGATTGCCGGCTCTTTGGAACAAATTGCCAATGAAGCCCTGTACAAGAAGTGTTTTGGCCTTATGGACCAGACCACCCTGGCCAATGAGGACACCCCCGCTTCTGTCAAGCGCCTGGTGGACAAGGTGAATGCCTTTGCCAAGGATTACCCCAGCTGGCCGCTGCCTGCTTCCATCTGTGTGTATCCCAATTTTGCTTCCGTGGTGGCCGAAGGCCGTGACAGCAAGGAGCTGCATGTAACCACCGTGGCCGGCTGTTTCCCCACTTCCCAGAGCTTCCTGGAGGTGAAACTCCGTGAGATTGAACTGGCCGTGCGTGGCGGTGCCGACGAAATTGACATTGTGCTGGCCCTGAACAGCTTCCTCAATGGCGATTACAAGACCGCCGGTGAGGAAATCCTGGCCTCCCGCCAGTGCATTGACAAGGTGGCCGCCGAGCTGGGCCGTCCCGTTTGCCTGAAAGTCATCCTGGAGACCGGTCTGCTGGTAACCCCCGAACTCATTGCCGACGCCAGCTTCCTTGCCATGGAAAATGGGGCCGACTTCATCAAGACTTCCACCGGCAAGGTGAAGGTGAACGCCACTCCGCTGGCCGCTTACATCATGTGCGAGTGCATCAAGAAGTACTACGAGGCCACGGGCAAGAAGGTGGGCTTCAAGGCCGCCGGCGGCATTGCATCGGCCCTGGACGCCGTTTGCTATTACACCATCGGCAAAACCCTCCTGGGCGAAGAGTGGATGAACAAGGACCTGTACCGCTTCGGCGTCTCTTCCCTGGCCAACAAGCTCCTGAGCGCCGTGGAGCAGAAGACCGTGGCGTATTTCTAGGCCGATACAAGCGGGCACGAAAAAAGACAGCCTTTTGAGCTGTCTTTTTTTGTGCGCGAAATCAGCGCTGAATTACACTGGATAAGTTGTTTATTTTCAATTCGTTAATAAATCTTATCCCCGGCTTGGTGTAAAATAGGTGTAAAATAACGGCCGTTTTATCTTAAGCAACTCCTGTTTTCGTCACCTTTACCCGCCGTTGAATTTTCCCCATTGATTATCAGGCGTTAAGGGGGTTCGGACTTGCAAATTTGGGTGCCTCGGGGTATCTTTGCAGCATGTTCGTGCGCAGAAAGGTCAACCGCTCAGGCA
>JAGBJY010000029.1 GCA_017934185.1 Bacteroidales bacterium
AGTTACATCCAGAAGAAGCACGTCCTTCACATCACCTGCGAGCACACCGCCCTGGATGGAAGCGCCGATGGCAACTACCTCGTCGGGGTTCACGCTCTTGTTGGGTTCTTTGCCGAAGAAGTTCTTCACCAGCTCCTGCACGTAAGGGATACGGGTGCTGCCGCCCACCAGGAGAACCTCATCAATGTCGCTGGCGCTGATGTGGGCATCGGCAAGGGCCTGGCGGCAAGGGGCGATGCTGCGCTGGAAGAGGGCATCGGAGAGCTGCTCGAACTTGGCGCGGGTAAGGGTCTTCGCGAGGTGCTTGGGCACACCGTCCACCGGCATGATATAAGGGAGGTTAATCTCTGTGGAGGTCTGGCTGGAGAGCTCAATCTTGGCCTTTTCAGCGGCCTCTTTCAGACGCTGGAGCGCCATGGGGTCCTTCTTGAGATCAATGCCGCCATTCTCGGAGGCAAACTCTGCGGCCAGCCAGTCGATGATGACCTGGTCAAAGTCGTCACCGCCCAGATGGGTGTCACCGTTGGTGGAGAGCACCTCGAACACGCCGTCACCCAGTTGGAGGATACTGATATCGAAAGTACCGCCGCCAAGGTCGTACACAGCCACCTTCATGTCCTTGTCTTTCTTGTCCAGACCGTAAGCCAGGGCGGCTGCGGTGGGCTCATTGATGATACGCTTCACATCCAGGCCAGCAATACGACCGGCCTCTTTGGTGGCCTGGCGCTGGGAGTCCGAGAAGTAAGCGGGCACGGTAATCACGGCCTCGGTCACTTCCTGACGGAGATATTCCTCGGCGGTCTTTTTCATCTTCTGGAGAATCATGGCCGAAATCTCCTGAGGAGAATAAAGCTTGCCGTTGATATCCACGCGCGGAGTGTTGTTTTCGCCGCGGACCACTTTGTAAGGCACGCGGTTCACCTCGGTGTTCACCTGATCATAGGTCTCACCCATGAAACGCTTGATGCTGAACACGGTGTTGTTGGGGTTGGTGATAGCCTGACGCTTGGCCGGGGAGCCGATTTTACGCTCACCGCCTTCGGTGAAAGCCACCACGGAGGGAGTAGTACGCTGCCCCTCGTTGTTAATGATAACGGTGGGCTGGTTGCCCTCCATTACAGCCACGCAAGAGTTGGTGGTTCCTAAGTCAATACCAATAATCTTTCCCATAATATGATTCCTTTTAATAATTTACAAATTGGCGCCACCTTTTTGGGGTGACGCCTTGTGAATTATCGAAGATTGTGCCAACGCCGGGGTGGCTGACAAAATGGCAGGTCAGAACCGCCATCCCAGCGTTAACATGGCATCAAACAGCGTAGAACGGGTCATAAAGGTGGGTACTTGCATGCCATCGTCCACATATTTGTCCGTATAATCGCCGTCATAGGCATAGTAGAAATAAGGGGTGATGTACTCCTTGGGGACAAAGCGGGCACGCAGGGCCCCGTCCAGGAAGAAGGAGCCGAAGGCATAACCCACGCCGATGGAAGCGCTGTGCTTGGCCTGTGCCATGCGTTCCGAAGCGGTGAGGGGGGTCAGGTTCACCTGCACATTGTTATTGGCATCCACGTAATAGTCGATGAAATTCCGCTGGCCGGTGGTGATGAGATTGTAGCCCAGGCGGATGGCAAGGGCCGCAGTGGGCTTGATTTCCGCCCCCACGCGCAGCTGATGGCTTACGCCCAGCACATCCTTGATGTCCAGATTGGCATCTGACATATAGGCGGGCATGGGGCCATATTCGCCGCTGGTAAGGCCGTACCGCGCACCGCGGTAGTTCACAAACTCATAGTCGGCGCTAAGCAGTGCAATACTGCCGAAACTGTAGGCGGCCCCCACATTGAAGCGGAAAGGCAGGGTAAGGGTGTACTCCCACTGGTCTTCCGGAGAACTGTACGCAGGGATGGATTTTCCGCTCAGGCTCACCTCGCCGTTAAAGGCGTTGCGCGCGAAAAGGCTCATCAAGGTAGGCGTCTGGATGGCAGCGCCCAGACGCAGACCCGCCACGGGACGCCACAGGACACCGGCCTTGAAGAAAATGCCGGAGCCGCGCAGCTTGTAATTCCGTTTCATGCGCAGGGACTGGTAGCGGGCCACGGTACCGCCTTCGTATTCGATAGGCGGGAACTCGTCCACATTGTCCGGACGCTCCTGCCAATACTCGGACATGCCGTAATTGAGCAACGTAACGCCCAGGTTGGCACCCACATAGAATTTATCGGAATAATTGGCGGCAAAAGAGAACACCATATCATACTTGGAACCGGTGGTCTGCTCCCCGTAGGTCTGATAGAGGGGGGCCGGGACCCAGCGGTCCACAACGCCGCCGCTCTCCGAACGGGTTTCCGTAACGGCCTGATACAGGCCCTCATAACCGGGAATGCCGTTAAACAGGCCGCTGAGGTACCCCACGCGGTCCACCCATTCGGCCCGGCGCGTAGGATCCGTTTCATCAAACCAGGATGCATTGGAAAGCACATCGGCAGAATACCCCTCGGCCGATGATGCCAGGGCCGCGGCGTAGGAGGTGAGGGAATTCAGCCCCCCGGCATTGAAACGGTTGGAGAAATTATTGGTGGCATTGAGCGCAAAACCACCGCCGAAGCGTTTCCAGCCGCTCCTGCGGCCGTTGTCCCGGTTCAGGGTAAAGGCCAGATTGGGCAGGGACATGCGGGCATAGGTAGAATTCACCTGGTCTCCGAAACCGCGCGGCGTAAGGGTGCCCGTTTCGAAGTTCTCAAAGAAATTGCCGTTGGCGCCGGCCACGGAAAGCGTAAGCCCGGGGGTAACGGTAAACTGCGAGAACGAGGACACCGCAATGCCGGCCGGATTGATGGTGAAAGAGCCGGGGTCGCCGCCGATAGCCGTCATGGCATTGCCCATGGCAACGCTGCGGGCCGTTCCGCCATATTGATTCTCGGAGAAGAGGAGCGCCTCATCCCAGGATTGGGCGGCAGCAGCAAGACAAAGCGTTGCGCCTGCCCAAAAAGCTATGAACTTTTTCATGATAAGAGCCGATAAGGATTAATGCCTGCCGGAGGAACGGGAGCCACCGGAAGAACCGCCCGAAGAACGGGAGGAGCTGCCGCCGGAGTAACCACCGCCGCCGGAGTAACCGCCGGAGGAGCGGCTGCTGCCGGAATAGCCGCCGGAGGAAGAACGATAACTACCTGAGGAACTGGAACTTCCGGAAGAACGGTAGCTGCCCGAACTGCTGCTGGAAGAGCGCACGCCGCTTCCGGAAGAAGAGCGGGAAGAGCTGCCGGAGGAGCGGTAGGTGCTGCCGGAGCGGCTGCTGGAAGAGGAAGCGCTGCGGCTGGAAGACACGGAAGAGGAGCGCGAAGAGGCCGGACGGCTCACCGCAGAAGAACGCGAGGCCGACGTGGCACGGGAGACCGCCGTAGTGCGGCTGGCGCTTCTGGCAGCGGAACCGCTTCTGACAACGGAGCTGCTCCTGCCCGCCGAACGAAGGCCGGAGGAACTCACCCCCGCCCGATTGGCCTGCAAGGCAGAAGAAGAAGCGCTGCGGGTGGCCTTTGAGCGCGATACGCCGGAAGAGCGGGCTGCACCGCCACGGGCACCGAAACTGGAATTGCGCACGCCGGGACGGTCGGCCACAAAGCCTCCCCCGTGATGATAATAAGGTCCGCCGTTCCAGAAGACAACGCGCAGTCCGGGGCCATAGCCAAAACGGTACCAGGGATCGTAATACCAGGGATCATAGTACCAGGAATTGTAATACCAGGGGCTGTATCCGTAGTAATGCCAGGGCCGGTGCCAATAGTAATAATCGTAATACCAAGGGTCGTAGTAACGCCAGGAATAGTCGTACACCCAGGCAGGAGTATTGTCCACCACGAAGATACTGCTCTCGCTTGAAAACTTGAGCTTGGTGCCGGCTGGTACCACCAGCGTGTCACCGTTACTGAGAATGTATGCCGGGGATTGCTGGGTATCGGCCAGAAGATTATCCACTTCATCGTTGGAAGCATAGACAGGCGCAGGAACGGCAGGACGGGTGTAGATGCCGTCGTCGTAGCTCTGCGTCTGGAGGCGGCCCGCTGAAGAGCAGGAAAGGGCGGCCAGGATGGCTGCGGCGTATGCCATAAATCTCTTTTTCATAGTCAGAACCTCCATAATTTGCATAAAAATAAGTATCTTTGTGCCGGATTTTCCGGCCTTGGGAAGAATACTTGCAATTTTTGTACCTTCCTTTTCGGAGAGCAATTATAAGCACAAAAACAATAAAAAACAAATAAAGATTATGGCAAAAGAGGTAACCAAACGCTCAGAGAACTACTCGCAGTGGTATAACGACCTCGTAGTCAAGGCCGATTTGGCCGAGCAGTCTGCCGTGCGCGGCTGCATGGTCATCAAGCCCTACGGCTACGCTATCTGGGAAAAGATGCAGGGCATCCTGGACGGGATGTTCAAGGAAACCGGCGTCAAGAACGCTTACTTCCCGCTTTTCATCCCCAAGAGTTTCTTCAGCCGGGAGGCCGAACATGTGGCCGGTTTCGCCAAGGAATGCGCCGTGGTTACCCACCATCGGCTCATGAACGCCCCCGACGGAAACGGCATCGTGGTGGACCCGGAGGCCAAATTGGAGGAAGAGCTCATCGTGCGTCCCACCTCGGAGACCATTATCTGGAACACCTATAAGAATTGGGTGCACAGCTGGCGGGACCTGCCCATCCTGTGCAACCAGTGGTGCAACGTGGTGCGCTGGGAAATGCGAACCCGGCTGTTCCTGCGCACCGCCGAATTCCTCTGGCAGGAAGGCCACACCGCCCATGCCACCGCTCAGGAGGCCGAGGCCCGCAAGGAGCAGATGGTGAAGGTGTATGCCAAATTCGCCCGTGAGGTGATGGCCCTGCCCGTGGTGGTGGGCCACAAGAGCCCCGGCGAGCGTTTTGCCGGCGCCCTGGACACCATGACCATCGAGGCCCTTATGCAGGATGGAAAGGCCCTGCAGGCCGGCACCTCCCACTTCCTGGGCCAGAACTTTGCCAAGAGCTTCGACGTCACCTTCACCAATGCCGAAGGCAAGCAGGATTACGTTTGGGCCACCTCCTGGGGCGTAAGCACCCGCCTGATGGGGGCTCTTATCATGGCCCACGGCGATGACAACGGCCTGGTGCTGCCGCCCGCCCTGGCCCCTATCCAGGTGGTGATGGTGCCCATTTACAAGAGCGAAGAGGAGCGCAGTGCCGTGCTGGACAAGATGTACGAGCTAAAGAAAGCGCTGGATGCCAAGGGACATACTGTCGAAATTGACGACCGTGACACCCTGCGCCCCGGTTTCAAGTTTGCCGAATGGGAGCTCAAGGGCGTTCCCGTGCGCCTGGCCATGGGTCCGAGGGACCTCCAGAACGGCACCGTGGAGGTAGCCCGCCGCGACACCCTGGAGAAGATATCCGAGCCGCTGGAAGGCCTGGAAGACCGCATCATCGGCCTTTTGGAGGACATTCAGCAGAATATTTACAACAAAGCCCTCGCTTTCCGCGACGCTTCCATCCGCAAGGTAGACAGCTGGGAGGAATTCAAGGAAGAAATTGAGAAGGGCGGCTTCCTGCTTTGCCACTGGGACGGCACCGCCGAGACAGAGGCCAAGATTCAGGAAGAGACCAAAGCTACCATCCGCTGCATCCCCGTGGACAGCGCCGTTTGCATGGAAGAAGGCAAGTGCATCTACACCGGAAAGCCTTCTCACCAAAGAGTTTTATTTGCAAGAAGTTACTGATTATGAAGAAATTGTTCTTTACCCTGGCGCTGTTTGCCTCCGTAATGGCATCGGCCCAGAATACCCAGGAGGCGGCAGCCGCGGCTGCCGCGGCCCTCAGCGAGGCCGATGACGTTCCCGTAAAAGTAGAAACGCCCAAGTACTGGACCAGCACCCTCCTGACCAATATCAATTTTGGCCAGACCTACCTGAGCCAGTGGGCTGCCGGCGGTTACAACAATGTATCGCTGGCCGGAAACATTGACTTTACCAATAAGTTCGAAAAGGACAAGCTGCTGGGGGTGAACCGCCTGCAGCTGGACTACGGCTTCCTGTACAGCGCCGACAAACCCATCCTCCAGAAGAACAAGGACCGCATTTATTTTGAGTCCAAATGGGGTTACGAGACGCCGGTGAAGCACCTCAAGTATTCGGCCAGTTTTGATTTTAAAACACAGTTTGGCAACAACTATGATTACAAGACGCCCGCTACGGTAACTGACGCCGAAGGGAATGTCATCGAGCCCACCACCGCAGAATGGAAAACCGCCCGCGTACTCAAGGCAGGGCTGTTCTCCCCCGCCTACATTAATCTGGGCGTTGGTGTGCTCTGGACACCGGCCCCCTGGTTCTCCCTCAACATTGCACCCCTCTCCGGCGGCGCCGTCATTGTGGGAATCCCGGAACTGCGCTACACTTATGGTATGGAGCTGAAGGAGAACAACAGCGACGATGCCCGCAAAGCCGCTTATGCCGCCGGCGACTATGACCTTTTCAAGGCTGTCCGTATGGAATTCGGTGCGCAAATCAAGGCCGATGCCTCCTGGGTCATCAATGACAGTTTCTCCTACTCCACCCAGTTTACCGCCTTCTACAACTACCTTACCCCTAAGACGGAACCCCGCATTACCTGGGACAACAAGGTGTTCTGGAAACTGCGCAAGTTCTTTGCCCTCACCGTCGGGACCAACCTCATTTACGATCCCATGGTAACCCTCACCCGCAAGGACGGAACCTCCGGGAAGGGCGTCCAGTTCAAGGAATTCCTGGAGTTCGGCTTCACCTACACCATCTCCAAGAATCATTAGGCCGATGCTGCTTCTTGCCGTCAGCGGAGGGGTGGATTCCATGACCCTCGCAGAAAAGGTCCGCCTGGAAGGCGGGCCTTTCGCGATGGCACACTGCAACTTCGGCCTGCGGGGCGCTGAGAGCGACGCCGATGAGGCGCTGGTGCGCGGCTGGGCCGCCTCCCACGGGGTAGTCTGCCACGTAAAGCGCTTCAACACCCGCGACTATGCCCGGGAACGCCACATCAGCATAGAAATGGCAGCCCGGGAGCTGCGTTACCGCTGGTTCGGAGCGCTTTGCACGGAATTCGGATACGCCGGTGTGGCCGTGGCCCACAACGCCAACGACAACGCGGAGACGCTGATTCTGAATTTGTTACGAGGCACAGGACTTCGCGGCCTCACCGGCATGAGAGCCTCCGGCGTGCTGCCGGTAAGGCAGTATGCCCACATCCCGCTGTACCGGCCGCTGCTGGGCATGACCCGGGAAGAGATTCTGGCCTTTGCGCGGGAACACGCAGTCCCCTGGCGCGAAGACGCCACCAACGCATCCTGCGAGTACAAGCGCAACAAAATCCGCAACCTTGTTTTTCCCGTTTTTGCCGAAATCAATCCCTCCTTTGTCCGGGTGCTGAACCGGGACATGGAGCGCATTGCCACTGAATTGGCATGCGAGCACAAAAATGGCCTCCCTGGTGCTCGGCCAGAGGGTTCCGAGCACATTTTGACCCCTGCGGGTGCTCGGAAGCACGAAAATGGAGGGTCCGAGCACAAAATGGGCCTCTCTGGTGCTCAGACTGCGGAAGTCACTATAACCGAGGAGCCGTGGGACGGGAGCCAGGGCGTGAAGCAGCCCGCCGGCATGCTCATCCTGGATGCCGACAAAACCGGCGAATACGCAGAAGGCTTTTGGGAGAGCGGCGACTGGATTCGGCCGCTGGGCGCGCCCGGCCGCAAGAAGTTGCAGGACTGGTTCACGGACCACCACATCCCCGCCGGGGAGAAGCCCCTGATTCCGCTGCTGAAATCGGCCCAGGACCCGCACCACGTGCTGGCGGTGGTGGGCCACTGCATCGACAACAGCGTGCGCGTGACGCCCGCCACCCGGTGCATCCTTCGCATTTCCGTGAAAAATGTGTAAATTTGCAGGATTTAGCATTTAACGATAACAAGATATGAACCGTAAAGTATTACTGATGATTTTGGACGGCTGGGGTGAAGGCCGCCACGACTATTCCAACGCTATCTGGACCAAAGGAACGCCCAATATTGACGCCCTGCGCGAGCGTTATCCTCACAGTTCCCTGCAGGCCTGCGGAGAGTATGTAGGCCTTCCGGACGGTCAGATGGGCAACTCCGAGGTAGGTCACATGAATCTGGGAGCCGGCCGCGTAGTGTATCAGGACCTGGTGAAGATTAACATGGCCTGCCGCGACCACAAGCTCCTGGAAAACAAGGAGATAAAGGCCGCCTACGACTACGTGAAGCGCAGTGGCAAGAAACTGCACCTGATGGGCCTTACCTCCCACGGTGGTGTGCACAGTTCCCTGGACCACGTGTACGAATTCCTCCGCGTTGCCAAGGAAGAAGGCCTGGAGAAAGTGTACGTGCACGCTTTCATGGATGGCCGTGATACGGACCCCCGCAGCGGACTGGGCTTCGTGAAAGAGCTGGAAGAGAAGATGGCCGAAACCACCGGCAAGGTGGCTTCCGTCTGCGGCCGCTTCTACGCCATGGACCGCGACAAGCGCTGGGCCCGCGTGAAAGAGGCCTACGACCTTCTGGTGGAAGGCAAGGGTGCCGCATTCGAGAGCGCCCTCTCTGGCATTCAGGCCAGTTATGACGCCGATGTCACCGATGAGTTCATCAAGCCTATCGTGGTCACGGAAAACGGCAAGCCCGTTGCCACCATCGAGGAAGGCGACGCCATTATCTTCTACAACTTCCGCAACGACCGCGCCCGTGAGCTCACTTCCGTCCTCACCCAGAAGGATATGCCGGAAGAAGGCATGCACACCCTTCCGCTTTATTACTGCTGCCTCACTCCCTACGACGCTTCCTTTACCGGCGTGCACATCCTCTTTGACAAGGAACTGGTCCAGGACACCCTGGGCGAAACCGTGTCCAAAGCCGGCAAACGCCAGCTCCGCATTGCCGAAACAGAGAAATACGCCCACGTCACCTTCTTCTTCAACGGCGGCCGTGAGACGGTGTTCGAGAATGAAGACCGCATCCTGGTGAACTCCCCCAAGGTGCCCACCTACGACCTTCTGCCGCAGATGAGCGCCCCCGAGGTGGCCGAAAAACTCATTGCCAAAATCCGCACCGGCGAGGAGGACATGATTATCCTCAACTTCGCCAACGGCGACATGGTGGGTCACACCGGCGTTTACAACTCCATCACCCAGGCCGTCACCTGCATTGACAACTTGGTGGGCAAGGTGGTAAGCGAAGCCATCGAACAGGATTATGTGGTGCTCCTCACCGCCGACCACGGCAACGCCGACTTTGCCGTCAATGCCGATGGCACTCCCAACACCGCCCACTCCCTGAACACCGTTCAGTTTGTGGTAATCAATGCCGGCGACGAGGTAAGCTCCGTCAAGGACGGTGCCCTGTGCAACGTAGCCCCCACCATCTTGAAACTCATGGGCATTGCCCAACCCGCTGCCATGACGGCGGAACCGCTGATATAATATGGAATATACCGCAAAGTTTTTAGCGCAGCTGCTGAAGGGCACAGTAGAGGGCGACGAGAATGCCACCGCCTCCAAGTTTGCCAAGATTGAACATGGCAGACCCGGAACGCTGAGCTTTTTTGCCAACCCCAAGTACGAGCCTTACGTTTACAGCAGCGAGGCTTCCATCCTCATTGTGGACAAGGACTTCCAGCCGCAGCAGGCTGTAAAGCCCACCCTGGTGCGCGTGGAAAACGCTTATTCGGCCATTGCCGAACTCCTCAAATACACCGCCGACAAAAAGAAGAAGGCCAAACGCCACCGCAGCCTGAGGGCCCGCTGGTTCCTTTCCACCAAATTTGGCAAGCGGGTGTATCTGGGGGCCTTTTCTTACGTAGGTCGCAAAACGGAAATTGGTGACAATTCCATTATCCACGAACACGTGTACATTGGCGACAACTGCAAAATCGGCAAGAACTGCATATTCCATCCCGGGGCCCGCATCTATGCCGGAACCGTCATCGGAGACAACGTGATTATCCACGCCGGGGCCTGCATTGGCTTTGACGGCTTTGGCAATGCACCGCGTCCGGACGGCAGCTGGGAGAAAATCGAGCACCTGGGCAATGTGGTGATCGGCAACGACGTGGAAGTGGGCTGCAACAGCACCATCGACCGCGCCCAGATGGAATCGACCATCATCGGCAACGGGGTGCGCATTGACAACCTGTGCATGATAGCCCACAACTGCATTATCGGCGACCATACCGTAATGGCGGCCCAGACGGGCATCGCCGGCTCTACGGAAGTGGGGAAATACTGCATCTTCGGCGGCCAGGTGGGCATTGCCGGGCACCTGAAAATTGCCGACCACACCACCATCTGCGCCCAGGGCGGCGTCATTGGAAATATCCGGAAAGGAGGCCAGGTAATGGTGGGCTCTCCCGTCATTGACGCCAAGCTGTACATGAAAGCCTACGCCCTCTTCAAACAGGCCGCTATGCAGTAGCGCTTTGGTGAATTAACAGATTTTACGTATCTTTGTAAACTATAAGTTAAACAGAGATACGTTTTTTTGCATGTATTGCAATCAACATACCATAAAGAAAAGTTACTATTTTCAGGGAAAGGGCCTGCACACAGGAACTTATGCCCACATGAAACTTCTGCCGGCGCCCGCGGGCAGCGGCATCAAGTTCCGCCGGACAGACCTTCGCGGAAAACCCATCATCGAGGCCCTGGCCGAGAATGTTTCCAATACGGCGCGCAGCACCACCATCTCCCAAAAAGAGACCGTGGCGGTTACCATCGAGCACATCATGAGCGCCCTCACGGGCCTGGGTGTGGACAATGCCCTCATCGAGCTGGACAATATTGAAGTGCCCATCCTGGACGGCAGCGCAAGCCCCTATGTGAGCGCTATTGTGAAGGACGGCCTGGAAGACCAGGGTGTCCCACGGGAATACATCAACCTGCCCCAGTCCCTGGAAATCCGCGACGACCGCAGCGGGTCCTGGGTAAGGATTGACCCTGCCGCAGCCCCCTCGGCCGATATTACCGTAGATTTCAATTCCAAGATTCTGGGCATCCAGAGCGCCCACTGGGACGAACATACGGACTATGCCCGCGAGATTGGGGTGTGCCGCACCTTTGTGTTCTTCCATGAAATTGAGTACCTGTACCGGAACAACCTCATCAAGGGCGGAGACGTGGACAACGCTATTGTGATTGTGGAAGAGCCCGTGAACGAAGACCAGCTGAGCAGCATCTCCAACCTCTTCAACCTTCCGGGTATCAAAATCACCGACGAGGGCTATTTAAGCAATTTGCAACTTCATTTCCCGGACGAATGCGGCCGGCACAAACTGCTGGACCTGCTGGGCGACCTTCGCCTTGCCGGCGGTTACCTGAACGCCCATATCACCGCATACAAACCCGGTCATTCCATCAATACCAAGGCAGCCAAGGCCCTGAGGGCCCTGCTAAAATAGAAAGAGCGCTACTATGAACAAGATTCATCCCATGGCTTTTGTAAGCCCAGACGCACAGCTGGGAAATAATGTGGAAGTGGGTCCTTTCGCTTACATCGACGCCAACGTGGTCATTGGGGACGGATGCCATATTATGAACAACGCCACCGTACTGAACCACGTGAAGATGGGCCGGGATTGCACCGTTTTTCCGGGAGCCGTGGTGGGCGCCATTCCGCAAGACCTGAAGTTTGAGGGCGAGGATTCCTGGGTAGAGATTGGGGATCGCGTGAACATCCGCGAATGCGCCACCATCAACCGGGGCACCCAGGCCAGCGGCAAGGGGGTTACCCGTATCGGCAACGACACGCTCATTATGTCCTACGCCCACATTGCCCACGACTGCCAGATTGGCAATCACTGCATTATTGTGAGTTATGTGGGTCTGGCCGGCGAAACCGACATTGAAGACTGGGGCATCCTGGGCGGCAAGTCCGGGTCCCATCAGTTCTCCAGAATAGGCACCCACGCCTTTGTGGCGGCTTTTGCCAAGATTACCAAGGACATCCCCCCGTATGTACTGGCCGGCCGTGAGCCCATTGCCTTCGAGGGTGTAAACCGCACGGGGCTGCTGCGCCGCGGCTTCACCGAGGAGCAGGTGAACCGGATCAAAGACATCTACGACTGTATCTATTTCAAGGGCATGAACACCTCGCAGGCCCTGGAATACATTGAAGCCAATTTCCCCGTAACGGCCGAGAGGGACACCATCCTGGGATTCATCCGCAGTTCCCAGCGCGGCATTATCCCCAAACCGCGTCCGCGCAAATAAAGTGCTGCTCTCCACGGCATACTTCCCGCCCCTGAGTTGGTTCGCCCTGGCCCTTTGTCATTCCCGACGTGATCGGGAATCTCCTGTTTTGATAGAGGCCCACGAAAACTACCAGAAACAAAGCTACCGCAACCGCTGCTACATCCTGGGCGCCGAAGGCCCGGAAATGTTGCAAGTGCCTATTGTACATGGCAGGGAGGCAGAGCCTCTTTCTTCCGCGTCGCTTCGCGACCCTGTCCGGGCAAATGCTCCAGAAAGAGGCTCTGCCTCCCTGCCGATTACTGCGGTCAAAGTAGATTATTCCACGCCATGGATTCTGCGCACAGAGCGGGCACTGGCCACGGCCTACGAGTCATCGGCCTTCTTTGAGTATTATGCCGATGAACTTTTCGCCTTGCTGGAAAGCCGGCCTCAAACCCTCTGGGAGCTGAATCTGGGGCTCGTTCAGTGGTGCTTTCAGAAAATGCACCTAGGGTGCAGCCTGAAGCCCACATCGACCTTCTGCATGCCCGAAACTGTAGCCGATGACTACCGCTATAGCATCCATCCAAAAAAGGCCGATACGGTGTTGGAGGACCTGGGCCTTAAGAAACCCTATTACCAGGTGTTCCGCGACCGCCTGGGCGGCTTCACGCCCGGCCTGTGCATCCTGGACCTCCTGTTCAACGAAGGTCCGGACAGCATTGAGTGGCTTATAAGGCTTTGATTTCCGTATCCAGCCATTCCAGGCGGGCATTGTACCATTTGATGAGCCACTCAGTGGCCTCCTCCCAATCCCTGAAGTTGTCGGGCGGATTATAGTAGCCTCTGTTGCCGCGGGGATTTTTGCCCGCTTTGGCATTGTGATCATAGGCCACCTTGTTGTATTCCTTCATCTTGTTGATGAATGCCGGAATCTTGTCCAAGCGGGGCTTCACAGTAGTCCAGCGCTCTTTCAGGGCAGCCACAAACTGAGGATCCTGGAAAAGATACTGATAATAAGTATCCTTCTGCCCCCAGTTTTCTGTAGGATAGCCTCCCCTGATTTTCACAAACCAGCCCAGCGGGCCGTCATTGCTCTGGCTGCTGTAAGGATAGAGGTCCTTCCCGTCATAATAGGGCAGATTGAAGTCGTTGCCGATGTAGGTGCAATTGCCCAGCGAAAGGTCAAAGTCCCAGACCATGGGCATGAACAGTTTGGTGTCTTTGTCCTTGGCGAAGTAGGTGGAAAGGCGCATGTTGCCGTCCACATTCATGGTGAGCTCCTGGACAATGTACTGATTGATGAACGTTTCCACTTCCATCTTGCTCCAGTAGCCCGTCTGCTTGTCAAACTTCTTGTTTTTCAGGAGTTTCTCCACCTCGTTCACATAGCCCTCAATAAAATTCCGCTGGGCCTGGCTGGGCGACTCGGGATCTTTGTACTTGATTTTCTTGCCGAAGTGGGAAGACGTGAAATAGAGGTCAGAGTCGTACTTGTCGTCTATCTCCAGGTAGTAGCCGCTGTCGGCTTCCCCGGTCTCGCTCACAGACACCGGTACCTTGTTCTCTATATCCGTTTCCTTGGCCTCCACCAGCAGATAGCAACCGCAATACTGATTGTTGATGTACAGCTCCACCGCCCTGAATTTAGGGGTCCACGGCATGGAAACCATGCGGGAGATGCGGAAGGCAACGGCATTGCGCAGGGTGGTGGGGTCCTGGACATCGGCCAGCAGAATCCAGTCTTTGTCCCGGTTCAGGCTGAAAATCTTGTTGGCCGGATGCTCCGCCAGCTTCACGCGATAAGCGTTCTTGATACCGCCCTCCGCATTCCAGGAGGTATTGCCACGGCCCTTGATTTTCATGGCCAGCGGCCCGTAGGAGGTGAGGTCGGAGTACATCTTGGCCGGGTCCTTGAAGCTGATGGTGCCTTCTGTGTACTCCCCATGCTGGATGCCGGATGCGCTGATGCCGCTGAGCGTAATGTCTACCCGGGGGAAATCGTTGTACGTTTTCACATCCTTGATATTGTAGTCCGGATAGTCGTTGAGCGTTGCACCGGAGTCGGCCCAGCGGTCCGTGGCAGGGGCAGGCACGGTGATGACGCACTCGGCCACATGGCCGCCGTCTACGGTTTTCACGGTAATGACGGCCGTTCCGCCGGAGAGGGCCGTTACCTGGCCGTTTGCCTCTACGCTGGCCACCTGGGGCTCCGAGGAAAACCAGTTCACCTTGGGGTTATCGGCATCTGAGGGGGCCACCGTGGCAAGCAGGCGGAAACTCTCCCCTATTTCCAGGGTCTTCTGCTTGCAGTTCAGCGAAACGCCGGTGACAGGGACCTCCGTCGGCTCCACAAGGGTGGGGTCCGGATCAATATCCTCGCGTCCGCAGGCCGCTAAAACGATTAACCCAATGGCCGATAAGAAGGCAATCCTCAAAAACCTATTCATGTTCAAGAAATTACAGGCTTCGTTTGATTTCTACAATCTGGAAGGCTTCGATGATGTCTCCGGGATGGATGTCGTTGAAACGCTCCAGACCACAGCCGCATTCCATGCCGGCAGGCACTTCCTTGGCCTGGTCTTTGCCCCGCTGCAGGGAAGACAGGGACCCGGTATACACCACAATGCCGTCGCGGATCAGGCGCACATCGGCCTTGCTGGTGAGCTTTCCTTCCTTCACCTGGCAACCGGCAATGGTGCCCACCTTGGAAATCTTGAAGGTCTGCTTCACCTCGGCGGTGGCGGTAACCTCTTCCTTCTTCTCCGGCTCCAGCATGCCCTCGATACCTTCCTTCACTTCGTTGATACAGTCGTAAATAACAGAGTACAGGCGGATTTCAATGCCTTCCTTCTCGGCGGCGCGGCGGGCTTCGGCGCTGGGACGCACCTGGAAGCCGATAATCACAGCGTCGGAAGCCTCGGCCAGCAAGACATCACTCTCGCTGATGGCACCCACAGCCTTGTGAATTACATTCACGCGCACCTCTTCGGTGGAGAGCTTGATGAGGGAGTCGGAGAGCGCTTCCACGGAACCGTCCACGTCGCCCTTCACAATCACGTTCAGCTCCTTGAAATTGCCGATGGCAATGCGGCGGCCAATCTCTTCCAGAGTAAGGTGCTTCTGCGTTTTGATGCCCTGGATGCGGATGAGCTGCTCACGGCGCTGGGCAATGCTCTTGGCCTCTTTTTCATCGGCCATGATATTGAATTTTTCACCGGCGGCGGGGGCTCCGTTCAGGCCCAGGAGGCTAACAGGCGTGGAAGGACCGGCGCTCTGGACCTTCTGTCCGCGCTCGTTGTACATGGCCTTCACACGGCCGTAGTAGCTTCCGGAAATGATGACATCGCCCACATTCACGGTACCGTCCTGCACCAGCACGGTGGCAAGGTAACCGCGGCCCTTGTCCAGCGAGCTTTCAATGACGGCGCCGCTGCCCATCTTGTTGGGATTGGCCTTGAGTTCCAGGAGGTCTGTCTCAAACAGCACCTTCTCCAGCAGCTTGTCCACATTGAGGCCCTTCTTGGCCGATATTTCCTGGCACTGGTACTTACCGCCCCAGTCTTCCACCAGGATGTTCATCTCGGAGAGCTGGCGGCGGATGGTGTCGGGGTTGGCACCGGGCTTGTCTATCTTATTGATGGCAAAGACCATAGGAACACCGGCCGCCTGTGCATGGGCAATGGCTTCCTTGGTCTGGGGCATCACGGCGTCATCGGCTGCAACAATGATGATGGCAAGGTCCGTCATCTGAGCACCGCGGGCACGCATGGCCGTGAAGGCTTCGTGACCCGGGGTATCCAGGAAGGTGATGTGACGGCCGCTTTCAAGCTTGACACTGTAGGCGCCGATGTGCTGGGTGATACCGCCGGCTTCCCCTGCGATGACGTTGGTGTTGCGGATGTTGTCAAGGAGACTGGTCTTACCATGGTCTACGTGGCCCATTACGGTAATCACCGGGGGACGTTCCTGGAGGTCTTCCTCGCGGTCGGGCTCCTGCTGCTCAATTTCTTCGGAGAGTTCGGCGGTGACAAATTCCACCTTGTAACCGAATTCCTCGGCCACCAGCACCAGGGTTTCGGCGTCCAGACGCTGATTGATGGACATCATCATACCCAGGGACATGCAGGCGCCGATGACCTTCACCACGGGGGTGTTGTTCATGAGGGTGGCAAGGTCGTTCACCGTCACGAACTCGGTCACTTTCAGGACCTTGTTCTCTGCGGCGGCAGCTTCCATCTCTTCCTGTGAACGGATGGCGGCAATTTCGCGCTTCTCCTTGCGGTGCTTGGCGCCGAAATTGTTCTTCGTGCTTTCGTTCATGCGGGCGTAGGTTTCCTTCACCTGCTTCTGGATTTCCTTCTGCATCTCCTCCTGCTCGGCATCGGTCATGGCAGGTTTGAAACGCTCGCCTTTCTTGCGGCCCTTGCCGGACTGAGGGTCGGCTTTCTTGCCGGCATTCTTAGCGTCGGCGTTCTTCTTGGGATTCTTGTCGGCCTGCACCTTGGTCACGTCCACTTTCTGGGGACCGCCGGCCTTGATACGCTCGCGCTTCTTGCCGCGTTTGGGGTCAAACTGGGAGAGGTCTATCTTGCCGAGAACTTTGAAAGGAGCAGCTTCCGAAGGGGTCGGGGCGGGAGCGGCTTCCGGCTGAGGTTCTACAACAGGCTCAGGTTCCACGACGGGTTCCGGCTCGGGCTCGGGAGTGGGCTCCGGTTCGGGCTCTGCAACAGGCTCAGGTTCCGGTTCGGGCTCCGGTTCTGCAACAGGCTCAGGCTCTACGACGGGTTCCGGTTCCGGCTCCGGTTCCGGCTCGGGCGCTACAACAGGTTCAGGTTCGGGCTCAGGCACCGGTTCGGGCTTCACCACAGAAGACAGATTGTTGCTCTTGATAACGGTAACCCGCTCAGGCTCAAATTCATCCTCTTCATCGGCCTCCTGCTTCTTGGATGCCTTGTCCAGGATTTCGGTGAGCTTGACGTCCACTTTTTCGGCCGCCTCCTTGAGGGCCAGATCGCCGCCGAACTTCTTGTGCAGTTCGGGGAGATACTCGTCCGACACCTTCAAGTTCGGATTGGCATCCTCGATGCCGGCGCCTTTGGAATTGAGAAAATCCACCAGGGTATCCAGCCCGATGTTAAATTGTTTGATAAGCTTCGATAGTCTGATTTCTGCCATAGATAACCCCTTTTTTGTTCTAAAAATTATTCTTCAAACTCTGCGCGGAGGATGCTCAGGACCTCTTCCACGGTCTCATCTTCCAGGTCGGCGCGGGAAGCAATGTCGGCCGGAGAGAGTGCCATGACGCTGCGGGCGGTGTCGCAGCCGATGCTCTGCAGGCGCTCAATCACCCAAGGATCAATGACATCCGTGAATTCGCTCAGCAGCACATCGTCCTCCTCTTCCTCGTTCTGAGGCAGTTCGCGCCATACCTCAATTTCACGGCCCACCAGCATGCCGGCCAGCTTGATGTTCACGCCACCCTTGCCAATGCCTTTCTTCACCTCATCGGCCTGCATGTACACCTTAATCTTGTCTTCGGGGCTGCTGCCCAGGTCGATGCGGGAGATGCGGGCTGGATTCAGGGCCCGCTGAATCATGAGCTGCGGGTTGGCGGACCACTGGATGACGTCGATATTCTCGTTGCGGAGCTCACGCACGATACCCATGATGCGGGAGCCCTTCACGCCGATGCAGGCGCCGATGGGGTCGATGCGGTCGTCGTAGGACTCCACGGCCACTTTGGCACGCTCGCCGGGGACGCGGACCACCTTTTTCACGGTGATGAGACCGTCGTAGATTTCCGGCACCTCCATCTCGAAGAGTTTCTCCAGGAACTCATCCGTGGAACGGGACAGCACAATGTAAGGCGTGGTGTTGTTCTTCATTTCCACGCTCTTGATGATGGCGCGCACAGAGTCGCTCTTCTTGAAGCGCTCGCCGGGAATCTGCTCGGAGCGGGGCATGCGGAGTTCGTTGCCGTCCTCGTCCAGGATCAGGACCTCGTTCTTCCAGGTCTGGTACACTTCGCCGGTGAAGATTTCGCCCACGCGCTCGGAGTACTTCTTGAACACATTGGCCTTCTCGATGTCCATGATACGGCCCTGCAGGTTCTGACGGATGTTCAGGATACCGCGGCGGCCGAAGGAGGCCAGGGAGAGTTTGCGGGTGAAGGTGTCGCCAATCTCGTAGTCGTCGTCACCGGTTTCGGCGGCAATCTCTTCTACGGTAATCTGGGTCACGGGATCCTCCACCTCTTCCACCACCTCAAAGTTCTGGTAGATTTCGCAGTCCCCCTTGTCCACGTTGATGATAACGTCGAAGTTGTCGGCGCTGCCATAGGTTTTGGCCAGTTGGGTGAGGAACACATCCTTGAGCACGCCCAGCATCACGGGACGGTCGATGCTCTTTTCTTCCTTGAAGTCCTTGAAAGCGTCAATCAAGGTTACTTCTTTCTCTTTTTCTTTTGCCATGGGTTATTTTGTTTTATTAAAATTCTATGTAGGGTCTCACCGAATTCACCTGGCCCAGGGGCAGTTCCTGTCCTTGCACCGTAACAGCCTCTTCCGAATACGCCTCCAACACGCCTTTCACCTTCTTTCCGCCTTTGAGCCACACGTCTACCTTAGTGCCGATGGCCTTGAGGAACTGTTTGGGCACTTTGAAAGGGCGGTCCAGCCCGGCCGATGACACCGTAAGGGCATAATCTTCCACATCCTGGTCAAAGGCCTCGTGCACCACCTTGTCCAGGGCGGCACAGTCTTCCCAGTCCACAATGCCTTCTTCTTTTTCGATGACAATCTCAATGTCATTGTCGGCGCTCACGGTAACGTCCACCAGGAAACATCCCCGCTCTGCCACGGCTGCCTCTACGGCTTTGATGATTTGTTCTTTGTTCATATGCTCTGTCATACCCGGCCCGACCGGGCATCTGATATAAAAAAGATAGGGGACCGTCGTCCTCTATCTCGTTCACGGGCACAAAGGTAGGAAATAATTTGGAAAAATGCAAATTACATGAGCAGTAAGATAGCGCCAAGGGCCACGCAGAAACCCTGGGCGGTGAGGCGCCGGCGGACAAGATGATGGGACGACACGATAAGCGGGTCATCGGCCAGGTCGGCGGCAAAGCTTTCCGGGAGGTCGCCGGCTTTCCATTTGTAGATGAGCTCACCGTCTGAGAAATAGGTGCCGCCCCCGTTGGAACGGTTCAGGGTGATGAGGGTCTTGTAATCGGCAAAATACAGCGGCAGTGTGGCGGGAACGCCCATTTCCTGCATTTGTGCAGGATAGGAGGCCACCAGCACCAGCGGC
The DNA here is from genome assembly GCA_017934185.1 of Bacteroidales bacterium. Taxonomy (GTDB): domain Bacteria; phylum Bacteroidota; class Bacteroidia; order Bacteroidales; family UBA932; genus Cryptobacteroides. Next base: position 19,548 of record JAGBJY010000029.1, read on the forward strand.
AGGGCACCGGCGGCTTCGGCCTTCTGCACCTGGGCCTGGAGCGTAGTCCAATCGGCCTCGGAGGGCTTGTACACGGAGAACACGGCCACTTTCCCCACGGCGGCAAGCCGGTCCGGGTACTCCCCTTCGGCGCTGCGGAAACTGAGCATGGCCGATGAGGCGAGGGCTTCGTCGGAGGCGTCATCGTCCAGCGAAGCATAGAGCTGGGTACCGGTGGTGAAATCCGTAAATTCCACGATAGGGAGATGCAAATTGCTGTAAAGGCAGGCCATGAGGATGCAGGCGAGACCCAGCGAGAAGGCCACATATTTCTTGGGCTTAGGCTCTCCCAAACTGCGCAGGGGCGTAAAGGCGAATACCGACAAAGCCAGAAGCAGCAGGTTTTTCAGGAAGCTCTGCGCATGGGTGAGATGGATGGCCTGCCCGAAACATCCGCAGTCCATTACGGGGTTCCGGAGCCACAGAATAAAGGTAACCAGCGTAAAGAAAGCGAGCATCAGGTAGGTGGCCATGGCATAAATGCGCCGCACAACCCCCGTCACAAGCCCTACGCCGATGATGCATTCTATCAGTGAAAGCACAATGCCGATAAGTTTGGCCGACGGCTGTAAAAAGCCGATATGCAGGAACTTGCAGTATTCCGTAACGATGAGCATGGTGCCCACCGGGTCTGCCAGCTTCAGGAGGCCCGACACCAGGAAAACGATGCCCACCAGAATGGCGGCTTTGCGCTTGATGTTCTTCATACCCTGTCCACTGCGGCTTTAACACGGGCAAAAATAGCTTCCGGAGACAGCATGAGGCCGTTTTCATCGGCACAGTCTATGCGCTGGAAATGAGGGTCCCGCCGGGTTTCCCCCAGATACATCTCCCTCACCTCCTTCTGGAAAGCGATGGATGCCTCGTGGATGTCCTGCGCCCCTTCCAGGTAATTGCGGTCCGCCCCGGCGCGATGCCGGGAAAGGCTCTGCTCAACAAAGCCGATGGGAACGTCCAGGAAAAGGTTCAGGTCCGGAACCGGCAGGCCGAAGTCGCCGTATTCCGTATTGAAAATCCAGTCGCGGAGCTGCTCCTTTTCCTCAGGAGCCTTGAGCTTGGCACACTGGTAAGCGATATTGGAATAGACATAGCGGTCCAGGAGGACGGTTTTGCCATCGGCCAGGGCTTTTTTCATGAGAGGGGCTGCACCGTGGCGGTCTTCGGCAAAAAGGAGGGCCACCAGCTGCGGATGCACAGCCTCGTTGGCGCCGAAGTCTCCGCGCAGGAAGCGGGAAATGAGGTCTCCGTACACGGGAGCGTCATAGCGGGGGAAATGGATATACTCCAATTCCCCGTATTTGTCTGTCAGGTAATTCCTTAACAACTTGACCTGCGTAGACTTCCCAGCCCCGTCAAGTCCTTCTAATACAACCAGCATGCTATCTTTTTATGTCGCTTGCAAAGATAACACTTTTTTACCGTCTTTCCATCCGGGTGCTTAATTTGCTGATTATCAGTTATTTTCTTAAAACCGGTACCGATTTTTTCGGTACCGATTTTACGCAAACAACTCTGAATCAACAGATTATGTTACAAGAAAAAATGTTGTATCTTTGTGAGCATGAAAGAAATCTATTTTGCAGCAGGGTGTTTCTGGGGAGCACAGTACTTTTTCAGTCAGGTGGACGGGGTGAAAGAAGCGCTGTGCGGCTATGCCAACGGCAACACGGCCCATCCTAAATACGAAGAGGTGTACACCGACACCACGGGCTATGCCGAAACCGTAAAAGTCAGCTACAACCCTGAAAGAGTGAGCCTTACAGAGCTTACAAGCCTGTTTTTCACCATCATTAACCCGCTGAGCCTGAACAGGCAAGGGGCCGATGAAGGGACCCGCTACCGCACCGGTGTGTACTACACGGATGCTCAAGAGAAGGCCGCAATCCAGGCTGTCTTCCAGGCTGAAGAAGCCAAGGTGGGCGCTCCCCTTGTGGTGGAGCTGGAACCGCTCAGGAGCTTCTACCCCGCCGAAGAGCGTCACCAGGACTACCTGGACAAAAACCCCGGAGGCTACTGTCACGTCCCCCTCAAGACCTTCCGCTATCTGCGTCTGTACCAAGACCTTAAACTCATCCTTGCCGATGAGCCCGACCCCATTGCCCGCATGGCCAATACCGCCGCCCTCATTCAGGAACGCTTGCACTTTTTCTGGACCGGTTTCTACCGGGTACAGGGAGAAGAACTGGTACTGGGCCCGTTCCAGGGACCATCGGCCTGTATGCGCATCGGCTACGGAAAGGGAGTCTGCGGAACGGCCTGGAAGGAGGCTCGCACGCTCCTTGTGCCGGATGTGGAGGCTTTCCCCGGGCACATAGCCTGTTCCAGCGAATCCCGCAGCGAGATTGTTGTGCCGGTGATGCGCGGCGGTAAAGTGACGGCCGTCCTGGACATTGACAGCAAGGAACTGGCCATGTTTGACACCACCGACGCCACCTGGCTGGAGCGCATCTCATGTATCTGACGACCAAAATAATGGGCATCCTGAACCTGACGCCGGATTCATTCTACCCCGGCAGCAGGGTTCAGACCGATGACTTCCTGCAGCGCTTTACCGGAATGCTGGAAGAGGGAGCCGATGTAGTGGACATTGGCGCCTGCAGCACCCGGCCGGGAGCCCCGCAGCCCTCGCTGGAGGAAGAATGGCGCCGGTTGGAGCCTGCCCTGGAAGTCCTTGCAGAAGCCGGTGGAAGGGAGGCCTTTTCCGGAGCATTTGCCCGGACAGGGTCGCGAAGCGACGCGGAGGAAAAGGCCTCCCCTCTGCCGGAGCTCTCCATCGACACCTACCGCAGTGAAATCGTACAAAGGGCCTACGAGCATATCGGCCCCTTTATGGTGAACGACATCAGTGCGGGAGCCCTGGACCCCAATATGCTGGAAACGGTGGGGCGACTGGGGCTTCCTTACGTGGCCATGCACATGCGCGGAACGCCGGAAAACATGCAGGAGTACACTGAGTATCAGGATATTATTGCCGATATCAACGCCTACTTCCGGGCCTTTGCCGCCCGGGCCGAAGCAGCCGGCATCCGCCAGTGGATCCTGGACCCGGGCTTCGGCTTTTCCAAAACCCTGGAGCAAAACTGGGAACTGCTGCGGCGCCTGGACCAAATCCAAACCGGCGGACACGAAATGCTGGTGGGCCTCTCGCGCAAAAGCATGGTGTACAAAAAACTGGGCATCACTCCCGAAGAAGCGATGCCCGCTACGCAAGTTGTTCAGGCCGCGGCCCTGCAAAAAGGAGCCACCTGGCTGCGCGTCCATGACGTCAAAGCCGCCGCTCAGACCGCCAGGCTCTATTCTACAATATACACATCCTCGCCGGGTGCGGCAAAGTGATAGGTATCCCGGGCAAACTTCTCCAGGGAATCCTTATTGGTGCTGAGGGTCTGAATCTCGGACTCCATCTGGTCAATCTCCGTCTGCAGACGGGTCATTTCCTTCTGCTGGTTTTTCACCTCCACGCTGGCCCGTATCCAGTTAAGCACGCTGTTGTGGGCAAAAAACAGCAGCCAGAGGGCCACCACGGTGGTGACCACAATGACAAACGGCAACAGGTAGTTATGCTCACTGCGCTTGAGCCATGCGAATTTATTCCCCATCGGCCACCAATTCTATGCTGTCAATATTGCCGCGCCGCTGCTCCAGGGGGATGCGGCGGAATGCCAGGATGCAGGCCACCAGGACGCAAACGCCCAGCACGTAAACGCCAATATACACGCCCCTGGGCATGATTTCAAACCAATAGTCCACGTCCTGCAGCGAAGGAATCTGGGCTGCCACCACGGCAAAACCATTGTTCACAAAGTGGATGAGCATGGTAAGCAGCAGTGACCCCGTCTTGTAGTACACATAGCCCATGATTACACCGATGATAAAGGCGTTGAGGGCCTGCCAGGGATTCAGATGAATGACCGCGAAGAACAGGGCCGACACCACAATGGCCCACCCCGGCTTCATCTTGGTCAGGAGCCCGCGAAGCACCATGCCCCGGCAAAGCCACTCCTCAAAGACGGGAGCAAAAATGGCCGTGAGGAGGAAGGAACTCCAGAAAGGACCGCCTGTCATGCTTTGCATCAGCTCCATGACGGCGTCATAGAACTGCTTCATGCCGGGGGTAAGGGTGGTGAGCTTGTAATTGTAGTAATTGGGAAGATCGGCGGCTATCATGGTGGAGAGGGTAAGCGCCACCGTGATAAGGCCGATTTGCCATCCCTTGAACGGGCCGAAATGGCTGCTGTTGAGCTTGTACCCCGTCTCAAAGAGGCTGTTGCGCTGACTCTTCTGCGCCGCATAGAGCATGGCCGGGATAAAAGACAGCGGGTACACCACCAGCATGCTGTAGTTCTCTATGATGCTCTGTGGTGTAAACAGGCCGAAAATGGCCACCACCAGGCTGCCCAGCAGGTTGCCGGCCAGGAACCAGGCCAGCAGGGCAAACATGCCCCCCACGCCCGGGACATACCAGGACTGGCCGGCATAGAGGTCGTAGTTATTGACCTTCCTTGCTTTTTGGAAAAACACAGGGGGCATATCAATAGAGCGGGCTGGGATAAATCCCCTTTTCTACCAGTTCGGCAAATTTGGCCACCACGCCCGGACGGTCTTCCTTATAGGTGACACCGAACCAGTGGGAAGGCGTGGAAAGCACTTCGCAGGAGCCGTTTCCGGCCTTCACAATGCAGTCTACGGCATAAGGGATGTAGAATTCGCTCTTGGGCTCCTGGATATGGGTCTCCAGGAAACCGGAGAACAGTCCTTCGCTCCGCTCAAAATAATCCGGGGTGAAACCCCACATATTCATGGAGCAGAGGGCTTTGGCATCCAGGACAAGGTGCTTTTCGCCATTGACGGAATTATCTCCGTACACCTTGCCATCGGCCTCACGGGCAATGTTCAGATGTTCGGCCACGTCTGTGAGATGACCCTTGGCGTCATAGGAACAGATGCCGCGGGAGACGCTGCCGTTCTCGCTGAGGGTGTTCTCCAGCTCAAAGCCCACAATGCAGTACTGGCCCTCAGTCTGGGCATGATTACGGCACCACTCGCCCAGAATGCGGAAAGACTCCTTGCCATAGAAGTCATCGCCGTTGATGACGGCAAAAGGCTCCTTGATTACGTCCTTGGCCATGAGCACGGCATGGGCGGTGCCCCAAGGTTTCACACGTTCCCCGGGAACGGTAAACGGGGCGGGAATCTTGGTGAGTTCCTGGGTTACGAAGACAAACTCCAGCGGCTCGCCATCCACGGTTTTCACGCCGGCGTATTTGGCGTTCACGGCCTCTTCCATCTGTGCCTTGAAAGACTCCCGGACAATATAGACCACTTTGCCGAAACCGGCTTCCACGGCATCGTGGATGGAATAATCGATAATGGTTTCTCCGTGAGGGCCCAGGCCATCCATTTGCTTGAGTCCGCCATAACGGCTGCCCATACCGGCAGCAAGAACTAAAAGGGTAGGTTTCATAAGTATGTGTTTGATTTATTTCTTTTTTCTGCGGCGTTCGCGCACGCGATAGGCACTTTCCACCACCAACTGGTCCTGGAAACAGCCTCGGGCTGCCAGCAGATTGCAGATGCAGATGACCAGGGGGAAAACGGCCGTCCAGCTGAACACCGGTCCCTCAAAGCTGAAATACAAGTAGGCCACCCAAGCCTGCATGCCCAGGGCTATGATGCCGGAGAGCACCGCCAGGCGCATTTGCAGGATGCGGGAACGGAAGACCACCAGGGCCAGGACCACCAGAAAAGCCAGAATCCCCAGCAGAATGCCGAAATACGGCTTCTGAAGCTGCCACCAGCTGATGCGCTCCAGCCCGTCGGGGCCGGCTACACTATAAGCGGTACTGAAACAAAGCGCTGCCACCAGGGCAGTGGAGATAAGCAGATAAAGCGTCTGAATTCTTTGCCACATAAGCTATTTCTTCAAATAAGCGTCCACGGCGGCGCGCACCTGCCCGTACTGCAGCAGAAGGGCTTTGGCCTTGTCATAATCCGTAATGCCGGTGCCTTCCATAATCATGCGGGTGCCGCGGTCTACCAGTTTTTTGTTGGTGAGCTGCATATCCACCATCTTGTTGCCTTTGACATGCCCCAGCTTAATCATGGAAGCCGTGGAAATCATGTTCAGGATAAGTTTGGCCGATGTGCCGGATTTCATGCGGGTAGAGCCCGTCACAAACTCCGGGCCCACCGGTGCCACCATGGCAATTTCGGCCGCCTGGACCACCGCCGAGTCCTCGTTGTTGGTGATGGCGCCCGTGAGCATGCCGAATTCGCGGGCTTTCCGGATGGCCCCCACCACGTAAGGAGCACCACCGGAGGCCGTAATGCCCACCAGGGTGTCTTCCCGGGTAAGCTGGAAGGCCTGGAGGTCTTGCCAACCCTGTTCATAATTGTCTTCGGCCCCTTCCACGGCGTTGCGGATGGCATCGTCGCCACCGGCCATGATGCCGATGAAAGTGTCCGTCACGCCATAGGTGGGAGGAATTTCCGAGGCATCCACAATGCCCAGCCGGCCCGAGGTGCCTGCTCCGGTATAGAAGACCCGCCCCCCGCGGGCCACCCTTTCCACAATGCCGTCCACCAGCTTTTCAATGGCCGGAATGGCCAGCGCCACCGCTTCCGGGACCTGCCGGTCCTCTGCATTGATTCCCTCCAATATATCGAGCGTGGACATCTGGTCCAAATGCTCATAATGTGATGACTGTTCCGTGGTACGCATACCCGTAAAGTTTAGATTACGCGAAGTTAGGGAAAAATGATTAACTTTGCAAGTTAAACGATATGTACGTATGAACACCGCCATTACCCGCATCCTCGGGATAGAGAAGCCCCTTTTCCAGGGTGGCATGGCCTGGATAGCCGATGCCTCCCTTGCCGCAGCCGTCTCCAACGCCGGCGCCCTGGGGCTCATTTCCTCCATTCTGGGCGGTCCTGAGGCGGTACGCGCCGAAATCCGCAAAGCCCGTACCCTCACGGACAAACCCTTCGGCGTAAACATCATGCTGGCAGCCCCCGACGCTCCGGAGGTGGCCCGTGTGGTGGTGGAAGAAGGCGTGCGCATTGTTACCACCGGGGCCGGCAGCCCTGCACCCTATATGAAAATGTGGGCCGATGAGGGCATCAAGGTCATCCCTGTCATTGCCTCCACCGCCTATGCCCTCAAAATGGAAGAGCTGGGCGCCACGGCAGTAGTGGCCGAGGGTGCCGAATCCGGCGGTCATGTGGGCGAGCTGCACACCATGGCCCTCCTCCCCCAGATTCTGGATGCCGTCAAGATTCCGGTCATCGCGGCCGGCGGCATCTTTGACGGAAGGGGCGCAGCCTCCGCCTTCCTGATGGGCGCCGCAGGCGTCCAGGTGGGAACCCGCTTTCTGGTGGCCCGGGAATGCCGGGTGCACCCGGTGTACAAGGAGCGCCTCATCAAAGCCGGCGACATCGGCACCATGGTCACGGGAAAAAGCCTTGGAGATGCCGTCCGCGCCCTGAAAACCCCTTTCACCCGCGCTTTCGCCAAAATGGAGGCCAATTCTTCGGTGAGTGCCGATGAAATTCGCGCTTTCGGCACCGGATCTCTCCGGAAGGCCGTTTTTGACGGGGACCTTGCCGGTGGCAGCTTTCTTGCAGGGGAAGTTTCCGGCCTCATCAAAGAGGAAGAAAGCGCAGCAGACATTGTAAACGACATTATCGGCGGAGCCCAAAAGCTTTTGGCAGCCGCCCCTAACCTGTTATAATATGGAACATCGTGTAGTAGTAACTGGCATGGGAGTCATCTCCTGTATCGGCCAGGATGTAGATACTTTTTGGAAGAGCCTCATCAACGGGGTTTGCGGCATTGACTATGTGGAGTCTTTCAAAGATATGCCCGTCACCTTTGCCGGAAAAGTGAAAGACTTTGACCCTGAGCGCTTTGGCATAGACAAGCCCATGGCCCGCAAACAGGACAATTTCACCCTGTACGCCATGGCGGCTGCCTGGCAGGCCATGCAGCAGTCCGGCCTGGTGAGCGAGGAGAATATTGACCCTTACCGGCTGGGCGTGTACGTGGGCTCCGGCATCGGCGGCTTTGACGTACAGTTCCGCGAAACGGCCAAAATGATTGAAGACCCCAGCGGAAAATGGATTTCTCCGCTGTTCATCGCCACCATGATTTCCAACATTGCGGCCGGTCACATTGCCATCAAGCACCAGGCCAAGGGCCCCTGCCTGGACATTGTAACGGCCTGCGCCACCTCGTCCCACTGCATCGGCGAGGCCTTCCGCGCCATCCGGCACGGTTATGCCGATGCCATCATCGCCGGCGGCAGCGAACACGCCACCATTCCGCTGGGCGTGGCCGGTTTCTACAACGCCAAGGCCCTCACCCGCGCCTCCGATCCCAAGTATTCCTCCCTGCCCTTCAATGCCAAGCGCCAGGGCTTCGTGATGGGAGACGGATCGGCCGTTCTGGTACTGGAATCTCTGGAACATGCCCTGGAGCGCGGTGCTGTCATCTACGGCGAGATTGTCGGTTATGGCAACACCTGCGACGCCTATCACGCCACGGCGCCCCGCCCGGATGCCACTACCCAGGCCCAATCCATCAAAGACGCCCTGGGAGAGGCCGGGTTCGACCCTGCCAAGGACAATCTTTACATCAACGCCCACGGCACCGGAACCCAGCTCAACGATTTGGCCGAAACCCTGGCCTGCAAACTGGCCCTGGGCGATTTTGCCTACAAGGCGCACCTCTCTTCTACCAAGAGCATGACCGGCCACATGTTCGGCGCTGCCGGTGCGGCCGAAGCCATTGCCACCGTTCTGGCGCTGAAAGAGGGCATTATTCCGCCCACCATCAACCTGGACACCCCGGATCCGGAGCTGGACCTGGATTACACCCCCAATGTGGCGGTCAAGAGTGAGCTGACCCTGGGTCTTTCCAATTCCTTCGGCTTTGGCGGGCACAATGCCTGCGTGGCCTTCAGAAAGTACAACGGATGACAAGAGAGGAAATCAAAACCCTGCTCCCGCACCGGGAGCCCATGCTGCTGGCCGACGAGATTGTCCTGCAGGAAGACGGCTCTGTGAAAGGCTTCTACCGCATTCCTGAGAAACCTTTTTACTGTGAAGGGCACTTCCCCGGCAATCCCATTGTTCCGGGCGTTATCCTCTGTGAAATCATGGCACAGAGCTGCTGCCTGCTCTTTCCGGAGGCATTCAAAGATAACCTTTTGGTATACAGAGGCTTGGACGGCGTAAAATTCCGCGGTGAGGTACATCCCGGAGACCTTTGCGAAACCCGCGCAACGCTGCTGGAACGCAAAGGCAGCCTCTACCTCTGCGAGGTCTCCCTCCAGGTGGACGGAAAAAAATGCTGCCAGGGCAAAATCACCCTGGCCGCTGTGCCGCACTAGCACCCCCATGCACCGTATCCCATTCGTCCTTTTGCAGAAAGGGCAAAAATCTTTATCTTTGCACGCTAATTAAATATTATGGCAGAAAATACACTACTGGAGAAAGTACTGAGCCTCCAGGACAAATACAAAAAGTTGGAACAGCAGCTCGCAGACCCTGAGGTCATTGCCGACATGAAGAAGTTTGTCCAACTGAACAAGGACTACAAGGAATTGCAGCCCATTATTGCCGCCGGCCTGGAGTACAAGCGCCTGGTAGACGAACTGGCACAGGCCAAGGACATTCTCATGAACGAGAAAGACGAAGACCTCAAGGAAATGGCCCGCGAGGAAGTGGCCGATATAGAGCCCCGTCTCCCGGAGATGGAGCAGAACATCAAGCTCCTCCTCATTCCGGCCGATCCCGACGACAGCAAGAACGCCATGGTGGAAATCCGTGGCGGCACCGGCGGAGACGAAGCCGCCATCTTTGCCGGCGACCTTTTCCGCATGTATCAGCACTTCGCGGAGCGCCGCGGCTGGAAACTGGAAGTCACGGACCAGGCCCCCGGAACCAGCGGAGGCTTCAAGCAGATAGTTTTCAAACTGTCCAGCAGCACCGACGGTGTGTATGGCGTAATGAAGTACGAATCCGGCGTACACCGTGTGCAGCGCGTTCCCCAAACGGAAACCCAGGGCCGCATCCAAACCTCAGCCGCGTCCGTGGCCGTTTTCCCGGAAGCCGGCGAATTTGACATCGAGCTCAATCCGGCCGACATCCGCAAAGACCTTTTCTGCGCATCCGGCCCGGGCGGTCAGGGGGTGAACACCACCTACAGCGCCGTGCGTCTTACGCATATTCCTTCCGGCATAGTGGTCCAGTGCCAGGAAGAGCGCTCCCAGCTCAAGAACCTGGACCGCGCCATGGAAGAACTCCGTACCCGCCTGTACAACATGGAGCACCAGAAATATCTGGACGGGATTGCCGCCAAGCGCAAAACCATGGTTTCAACCGGTGACCGCAGCGCCAAAATCCGCACCTACAATTACCCGCAGGGCCGCGTGACGGACCACCGCATCGGCTGGAGCATGTACAACCTGCCCGTCTTCATGGACGGAGACATTCAGGAGTGCATTGACCAGTTGCAGATTGCAGAAAACGCCGAAAGGCTCAAAGAAGCAGGGGAGGAAGCATAATGGCACGGAATCCACAAAATTTGAAGGCCCTTGGCCGTCACACCGAGTACAGCCAGGACTATGCCCCCGAGGTGCTGGAAACCTTTGAAAACCAGCACCGGGACAACGACTACTGGGTGCGTTTCAACTGCCCGGAATTCACCACCCTGTGCCCCATCACCGGCCAGCCGGACTTTGCCGAAATCCGTATCAGCTATGTGCCCGATGTGCGCATGGTGGAATCCAAGTCCCTGAAACTGTATCTTTTCAGTTTCCGCAGCCACGGCGATTTTCACGAAGACTGTGTGAATACCATCATGAAAGATCTCGTTAAACTCATGGACCCCAAGTACATTGAAGTCACGGGCCTCTTTACGCCCCGCGGCGGCATCTCCATCTACCCCTACGCCAACTACGGACGTCCGGGCACCAAGTGGGAAGCCCTGGCCTGGGAACGGCTCTCCCACCACGAATAAGCGGAGGCGGAGGGATTCGAACCCCCGGAACCTTTCAGTTCAACAGTTTTCAAGACTGCCGCCATCGACCACTCGGCCACACCTCCAAAAGGGATTGCAAAGGTAGTAAAATTTTATTCCTTTGCAAAGAACTTCCAGTGGAAGAGAATGAGATAAACAGCGCCTACGGTTACACAACTGTCGGCGAAGTTGAACACGGGCTCGAAGAAGATATGCCCTCCCACACCGGGAACCCACTGGGGCCAGGTCCAGAGCGGGAAATAGAACATATCCACCACCTTCCCCTGCATAAAGGGCGCGTAACTGCCCAGGGTAGCCACCGTGGTGTAGGTGGATTCACTGAAGATGATCCCGTAGCAGAGGCAATCCACAATATTGCCGAAAGCGCCGGCCGTGATGAGCGTCAGGCCCACCAGTACGCCCATGGGCACCGTTCCACGCTTAAGAAGCTTGGAAATCCACCAGCAGAGCACACAGAACAGCACCATCCGGAACACCGTAAGGAAGTACTTTCCGATGACTCCGCCGAAGGACATCCCGAAGGCCATGCCCTTGTTCTCCACAAAGAGCAGCTGGAACCAGTTGCCCAGTACGGGGATGCTCTCTCCCAGGGTCATGTGGGTCTTGACCAGGATTTTAATCACCTGGTCAATCACCACGAGCAGTACGCCCAGAAGAATCAGAAACTTGCCTTTGGACAGTTTCATTACTTCCTGCCGGTCTTTTCCAGAATGGCCTTGCCCTCCACGGTGGTGGTGGCATGCGGAACCAGACGCAGCCGCTCCTTGGGGATGAGTTTGCCGGTTACGCGGCAGATGCCATAGGTTTTGTTCTCGATGCGAACAAGCGCTGCCTCCAAGTTCTGGATGAACTTATACTGACGCTGCGCCAAGGCCCCTGCTTCCTCTTTGGAAAGCTGGAAGGCACCGTCGTCCTCCACCGTCTTGAAAGTGGGAGCCGTATCCAGGATGTCGTTGCCGCCGGCGTGGGTTACCACGTCCCGAAGGGTAGTGTACTCGGCGCGGGCTTTTTCCAACATCTCGTTGATAATGACGCGGAACTCTTCCAGTTCCTCATCAGAATAGCGGGTTTTGCTCGTCTCTGCCATATCGTTATCGTTTTACAGTTAACTTGATGGTTCCCTCGGTCCATTCCACCTCTGCGGCGCCCTCAGGGGCCCCCGCGGCGGGAAGGAGTTCCAGGGAAAGGGATAAGGTTTGTGCTTTAACATAATCACCATAGGCCGATAAGGATGCCGCCAGGGCAGGGTCATCGGCATACACTACGGTGGAAATTCTGTCGGTTACTTCAAAGCCGGAGCTCTTGCGGAGGTTCTGGATGCGGTTCACCAGTTCGCGGGAAAGGCCTTCCAGCCGAAGCGCCTCTGTCACTTCAATGTCCAGGGCCACGGTAAGGGAACCCTCCGAAGCCACCTGCCAGCCTTCCACATCTTCGGAAGAAATGGCATAGTCTCCGGGATGGAGGAGCACCTCGCCGCCGGGCAGCGTCAGGGTATACACTTCCCCGGCCGTCTCTGCCTTCTGGATGGCCGATATCACCGGCTGCTCCAGCTGGCCAAAGGCTGCGGCAATCTCCTTCATGCGGGGGCCATAGGTCTTGCCCAGCACCTTGAAGTTGGGCTTGATGCGCAGGGTCATGATGCCGGTGGTGTCTTCGATGAAGTCCATCTCCTTGACATTCACCTCCGCCAGGATAATGTCCTTCACGGCGCTGAGGCGTGCCCGTACTTTCTCCGAAATTACCGGAATCATCACCTTCTGCAAGGGCTGCCTTACGGGGATGTTCACCTTCTTGCGGATGCCCAGCATGAGGGAAGTAGCCTGTTGGGCAAGGGCCATGCGCTCTTCCAGTTCCTTGTCGATGAGCTTTTCATCGGCCTCCGGCATGAGGGTGAAGTGCACGGAAGATTCCCGGTCGGAGCCGGGAATGACAGAGGTCAGGTCCAGGTAGAGCTGATCCATGAAGAACGGGGCGATGGGGGCGCCCAGCACCGCCACCGTCCTGAGGACAGTGTAAAGCGTGCTGTAAGCAGCCTGCTTGTCCGGGGTCATTTCCCCGGCCCAGTAACGGGCACGGTTCAGGCGCACGTACCAGTTGGACACGTCGTCGCAGACAAAGGTTTCCAGGATGCGGCCGGCCGTTTTTACGTCATAGTCTTCGTAGGCGGCGCGCACCTCGGCAATCACCGTATTCAGACGGCTCAGAATCCAGCGGTCCGTCTCGGTGAGGGCAGCGGCGGAAGCACATGCATCCGTCGGAGCATCGGCCTTTTTTCCTGCGACGGCGGATGTATGTGCTTCCGCCGCCGGAGCGTCCGGCTCCCAGCCGTCGATATTGGCATACCTTGAAAAGAAGGCATAGGTATTATAGAGCGTGCCGAAGAATTTGCGGCGCACTTCGTCCACGCCTTTTTCGTCGAATTTCAGATTGTCCCAGGGCTCCGCGTTGGTGAGCATGTACCAGCGCAGGGCATCGGCCCCGTAAGTGTCCAGGGCCTGGAAGGGATCTACGGCATTGCCAAGGCGCTTTGACATCTTGTTGCCGTTTTTATCCAGCACCAGACCGTTGGAAATCACCCGCTTGAAGGCGGGGGTGCCGGAAATCATGGTGTGGATGGCATGCAGGGTATAGAACCAGCCGCGGGTCTGGTCCACGCCTTCGGCGATGAAATCCGCCGTGGCGCCAAAAGCTTCGGAGCCAAGGTTGCGGAGGCCTTCCTGGGCGTACGGCATGGCGCCGGAATCGAACCACACGTCAATGAGGTCTGTTTCCCTCACCATCTTCTTGCCGGAGGCCGACACCAGGAAAATGCTGTCTACATAGGGCCGGTGGAGGTCTATCCTGTTGTAGTTTTCCAGCGACATATCGGCAGGGTCAAAACCCTTGTCTTTCAAAGGATTGGAGGCCATGATGCCGGCGGCAACCGCTTTCTCTATCTCCGCATAGAGCTCTTTCACGGAGCCGATGCACAACTCTTCCTTGCCGTCTTCCGTACGCCAGATGGGCAGCGGAGTGCCCCAGTAACGGCTGCGGGACAGGTTCCAGTCCTGGATGTTCTCCAGCCACTGCCCGAAACGTCCCGTTCCGGTGGATGCGGGCTTCCAGGTAATGGTCTTGTTCAGGGCCACCATCTCATCCTTCACGGCCGATGCCTTGATGAACCAGCTGTCCAGCGGGTAGTACAGCACCGGAAGGTCTGTACGCCAGCTGTGCGGATAACTGTGCACATGCTTCTGCACCTTGAAGGCGCGTCCGTCGGCCTTCATCATGACGCAGAGGTCTATGTCCAGCGTCCCCTCTTCCTCAACGTGTTCGAAATACTGCTTGTAGCCGGCTTTTACATAGCGGCCGGAGTATGCTTTGTAGGAAGGGTCCACGGTGGCTGCATAAGCGGGATCCATGTCTTCCAGGCGCATGAAACGGCCCTGGCGGTCTACCTGGGCCTGCGGGTTGCCGTCTTTGTCCAGCGGCATGATGGCGCCAATGCCGGCGGCCTCCGCCACACGCTTGTCATCGGCACCGAAAGTGGGTGCAATGTGCACGATGCCGGTACCGTCGCTGGTGGTCACATAGTCCCCGGGAATGACGCGGAAAGAAGCCTTGTCCGGCCGGAACCAGGGGATGAGCTGATGGTAGCGGATGCCCAGGAGCTGAGAGCCCTTCCAGGAGCCGTCCAGCACTTTGAACGGGGTTTTTGCATTGAACCAGGTCTCTACCAGGTCCTTGGCCAGCACATAAATGGCAGGGGTGCCTGTGTAGGGATTCACGGACTGCACACGGACGTACTCGATTTCCGGGCCCACGCAGAGGGCCGTGTTGGAAGGAAGGGTCCAGGGCGTGGTGGTCCAGGCCAGGAAGTACACCGGAAGGGTTTCCGTCCCGAAAAGGGGCTGGGAAAGGCCGTCCTTGATTACCTCAAACTGCACGGTGGCCGTAGTGTCGCTCACATCCTTGTAGCAGCCGGGCTGGTTGAGCTCGTGGGAGCTGAGGCCGGTACCGTCGGTGGGAGAATAGGGCTGGATGGTGTAGCCCTTGTACAGCAGTCCTTTGTTGTAGATTTGCTTCAGGAGGTACCAGAGGGTCTCGATATAACGGTTGTCGTAGGTGATGTAAGGCTCGTTCATGTCTACCCAGTACCCTACGCGCTCGGTCATATTCACCCATTCCCGGGTGTATTTCATCACCTCCTTGCGGCAGGTGGCATTGTACTCCTCTACGCTCACCTTGGTGCCGATATCGGCCTTGGTGATACCCAGTTTCTTTTCCACGCCCAACTCTACGGGGAGACCGTGGGTGTCCCAGCCGGCGCGGCGCGCCACCTGATAGCCCGTCTGGGTTTTGTAGCGGCAGATAGCATCCTTGATGGAACGGGCCATCACATGATGGATGCCCGGCATGCCGTTGGCACTGGGCGGACCTTCGAAGAAAATGAACCGGGGCGCACCCTCCCGCAGCGTCAGAGAACGTTCGAAGGCCGAAATCTGCTTCCACCGCTCCAGCACGTCTTTACCGGTCTGCGTCAAGTCCAGTCCTTTATATTCTTTGAATGTCATATTTTTTGGCTATTTTTGTATGCTATTAAAGGCTGCAAATATAATCATTTTAACTGAGACGGACAAACTATGAACACCCTTGATATTGTTTTACTGCTCCTGCTCATTCCGGGAATCGTACGGGGACTCTCCCGGGGATTTCTGGAACAGGCCGTTTCCCTGGCCGGTGTCATTCTCAGTGTCTATCTGGCATTCCGCTTTTCCGGCGCGGTGTGCGAGCGCCTCAAAGAATACATCACGGTGTCGGAGACCCTCCTCAACGTCATCGGCTTTGCGCTGGTGCTGGTGGCCGTTCTCATCGTGGTGATGATTATTGCCAAACTCATCACCCGGGTGGCCGAAATGGCCTCGCTGGGATGGCTCAACCGCGTGCTGGGCCTGGTCTTTTCCCTGACCATCGCCGCCCTTATCCTCAGCATCCTCCTCATCCTCTTCGATACGGTGAATGTCAAGTTCGAGCTGGTAAAAAGCCCCATTCTTCAGGAATCGCTCCTCTACGGCGTCCTGAAAGACATCGGCTACTTTGTGTTTCCGTACTTAAAACAGCTCTTGATGATTCCCTCCTAGGCTACCACAGCGCCTTGCGGGAAACGGTGGCCACGAAGTCCTTCAGATAGAAGGGCTCAAAATAGGCCAGATTCTCAAAGGTTCCGGCGTCAAAGGCAACCTGCGCAAGGGGGGCCATATCCCGCGCCATCGGATGGGCCGAGGCAAAATGCGCATGCGGGTGCGTAAGCACCTCCCGGCATTTCAGGGCACCGTCGCCTACAAAAAGTACTTCCCCTGCATCCAGATACTGCGAAAAAGAGCCGCCGTCCACCACCAGGGCCTCTACCGGCGTGAGCCGATGGCCGGAGGGGTCAAACACGGCCGAATACACCTCCATGCGGCGGGCATCTATCATCGGAATGATGAAAGATGGCCGGTCAGCGCCGGCCATGACAACCTGCACCAAAGTATCCAGCGTGCCCACGGCAATCAGCGGACGGCCGGCCCCAAAAGCCAGGCCCTTGGCGGTGGATACGCCCACCCGGAGCCCGGTATAGGAGCCGGGGCCGGAGCTTACGCAGATGGCATCGCAGCCGGACACGGCCATCCCGGCCTCATCCAGCACCGCTTTCACCAGCACGGCGGTGAGTGAGGCCTGCTGACGCGGCTCCAGGCATACCCTTTCAGAGACCACTGCTCCGTCCACGGACAAGGCCACGGACAGAGCAGAAGTGGAGGTTTCTATGAGAAGGAGACGTGCCATCAGAGCTTCTTGCGCAAATAATTGCGGATATCGGCGGCATTGGAAACCTTGGCATCGGTGTCCAGGGCATCGTCCACGATGAACCAAGCCATGGGCAGGCTGCCAATCCCGTAAGAGGAGATGTACGGCGACTGAACGCCTCGGGTGTCACACACGTTCACCCAGGGCAGTTTCTGGTTCTTCACAGCCGCCGCCCAGGCCGATTTGTCGGCATCCAGGGAAACGGCATAAACCTCGAAGCCCTTGTCGTGGAATTCCTCGTAAATGGGAATGAGGGCATCCAGGTTGAACATTTTCTGCTGGGCGGTAGAAGCCCAGAAATACAGCATGGTCACCTTGGATTCCACCTGGCTCAGGGCAACGGGTTTGCCGTCAATTCCGGGCAGGTTGATATCGATGTACCCGATTTCCCCGGCGGTCTTGAGGCGATTGTTCACCTCCAGAAGGCCGATACGGCGCTGCGCTTCTTTGTCCAGGGCCTTCACATAGCGGGATTCCGGATAAACGGTTTTGAGGGAATCGCAGATATTGCGCATGAGAAGGCCGTCCGTAGCCTGGTCAAACACGGCGAAAGAGGGATTCACCCGCTGGAACAGCACCGGCACCACCGTAAGGGACTTGGTGTTCCCCATCACGTAAGAGAGGCGGTTGCGATAATAGTTCACATAGCAGCGGCTGAGGGCGGCGTCCTGGTTGCCTTCCCGGGCCAGAATCTGCGTCATCTCGCGAATGAAGGCATTGTAATCCCTCTCCACGCCCTGCAATTTGGCCGATTCCTCAGACCCTTCCACCGTATAAACACCCAGGGTGTCGGTCTCTACCTTCACTTTGTCGCCTTTTTCCAGCAGGAGTGAAGCAATCTGACGGTCCCCGTAATAGAGGTAGATAAACTCCGGCTTGGCCTTTTCCAGGTTCAGGCCATAGGAAAAGGCGCCACGGGCATCGGTCTTGATGGTATCCAGTACCTGGAAACGATTGATATCCAGTAGCTTTACAATTACCTCCCGGCCGGCTCCCTCGTGCAGGGTTCCTTCAATGCGGGTGTTCTTTCCACAAGACCACAGGGCGGCCAGCACGGCAAGGGCGGCCACAAAAAGCTTAGAGTTTTTCATACGCGGCGGCAATTTTATCGGCAATGGATTTCATCTGCTCAGGGGTAAGCTGGAGCTTGGCTTTGCGGAAGTCCATGTCTCCCTCGCTCTGCAGCGGCACCAGGTGGATGTGCGTGTGCGGGACTTCCATGCCCAGCACAGCCACACCCACGCGCTGGCAGGGCACGGCCTCCTTGAGGGCCAGGGCCACTTTGCGGGCAAAAGCCCAGAGGCCTTCGTAGGTCTGGGGGTCCAGATGGAAAATGTAGTCGTCCTCCACATGCTTGGGGATGACCAGGGTATGCCCCTGGGCCAGCGGAGAAATGTCCAGAAAAGCGTAGAAATCCTCGCTCTCCGCGCACTTGAAAGAGGGAATTTCGCCCTTGGCGATTTTGGTGAAGATGGTAGCCATGGCTTAGAGGGAGATTTCCAGGATTTGGAACTTCATCACGCCGCTGGGCACCTTGGCCTCAACGGTTTCGCCCTTTCCGTGGCCGATGAGGGCCTTGGCAATGGGCGTAGTGGCGGCAAGGAGGCCCTTGGAAAAATCGGCCTCACTTTCCGGCACAATCTGGAAGGTCATTTCACGTTTCACGTTCAGGTTCATCACTTTCACCTTGGAAAGGAGCTGGACCGTGTCGGCCGACAATTTGCTCTCGTCAATGACGCGGGCGTTGGCCACCTTTTCCTTGAGGCGGGCTATCTTCACTTCCAGCAGCCCTTGCGCATCACGGGCTGCATCGTATTCTGCATTTTCCGAGAGGTCTCCCTTCTCGCGCGCCTCCGCAATGGCTGCGGAGATTACCGGCCGCTGGGCCAGTGCATCGGCCAGTTCCTGCTTGAGCTTGTCAAGCCCGGCCTGAGTCATTAATTCAACTGCCATATTGTGTTGTTTTCGTTGTCAAAAAATGAGCCGACGACCGTTAACCGGCCGTCGCGCTTTCCTCTTTTGCAAAGATAAGAATTACTTTTTACAATTCAAAGCATCTTGCTGCAGTTGTGCTTTGAGGGCATCCAGGGAGGGAAATTTGCGTTCGTCCCGGATGCGGCGCGCAAAATGCAGCCGGATGGGAAGGCCGTAAATGTCTTCGTCAAAGTCCAGGATGTGCGTTTCCACAGTACGAACCGTTCCCCCCACCGTGGGACGGGTGCCGATGTTGCACATGCCCTTGAAGCGCCGTCCCAGCACCTCCACCTCCACAGCATAGACGCCATTGCCCGGGACCAACTTCAGGGGCTCGTACAGCTGCATATTGGCCGTAGGAAAGCCGATGGTGCGGCCCAGACGGTTTCCGGCCACCACCACGCCGTACAGCGGGTACGCATAGCCCAGCAGGGCAGCCGCCTCCTCCACCTTTCCTTCGGCCAGGGCCTTCCGGATCACGGTACTGGATACAGCATGAGATGCCCGGTCGGGGCCGGGCATGACGGAGGCGGCAGGGCCGGGCATGACGGCATCCACTATCGTCATTGCCGGCCCGACCGGCAATCTCATCAAGTCTTCGGCCTTGAGCCTGTCCGAGCCAATCCGGTTGTCGTACCCCATGACCACCAGCGTAGCGCCATAATCGGCCTGAAGCATGCTCAGATACTCCTGCGCCGTCATGGCGGCAAAGCTGCGGGTGAAGGGAATCACGGCAACGCGGTCTATGCCGGCAGCCGAGAGCAGCGCCTTCTTTTCTTCCAGCGAAGTAAGCAGCCGAAGGTCTCTGGCATCCTGCTGAAGTACCGTGCGGGGATGCGGCCAGAATGTAACGACAACGGCCTCCTCTCCCCTTTCGCGGGCAGAGGAGACCACTGTCTCCAGCACATGACGGTGCCCCAGATGGACACCGTCAAAGAATCCTGTGGTTACTACAGCCACTTCACGCACTCAAAGGCCTGGCGGTGCGGCAGCAGCGGATGCTTGGCAAAGATACGGCCGCCCACCAGGTAGGCACCGGTCTTTTCCGGAAGCAGGTCTACCGAATACTTGGCCACGCCGTCTTTGAACTTCACCACCTCAAACTCCTTGGCCTCCACAATGTGAATCTTTCCGTGGGCATCGGCCTGGGCAAAGACCACCTCAACGCCCACCTCCTTGGGAGTAAGGTCTCCCAGCTGGAGGGTCAGCTCATTGTGGTAAGGCTTGGCCAGGGTGAGGTCGTACTGCGTTTCGGGGGTGCTGCGTTCCACCACCTGCACATTTTCCCACTCACGGCGCACATGGGTCTTCCAGGCAGCCAATTCGCGGGCCTTGGCAAAGTCCTTGGCCTTGAAGTCCTTGGCTTCCTTGGCCTGCGGTGCGTAGTACTGATTGATGTAGTCTGTGAGCATGCGGTTGGTAGTAAAGTCGCAGGCCACCTTGGCAATAGTGTTCTTGATGTAACCAATCCACTCTGCACTGCGGCCGCTGGTACGGTCTACATTGTAATAGGCGGGAGCAATGTCGTTCTCCAGGATCTGGTATATGGTGGCGGCGTCCAGTTCGTTCTGGAAATTGTTGTCCTCGTACACCTGCTCAATGGGAAGCGCCCAACCGGCCCCTTCCTTGTAACCTTCCACCCACCAGCCGTCCAGCACGGAGAAGTGCATGGTGCCGTTCATGGCAGCCTTTTCACCGGAAGTACCCGAAGCTTCCTGGGGACGCGTGGGATTGTTCATCCACACATCCACGCCCTGGACCATCCGCTTGGCAAGGGTGATGTCATAACCGGGGACAAACACAATCTTGCCGATGAAACGGGAATCCTTGGAAATGTCCACAATCTGCTTGATGAGGTCCTGGCCGGCCTTGTCGGCGGGATGGGCCTTGCCGGCAAAGAAGAACTGCACGGGCTGGGCGGGATTGTTCACAATCTTGTCCAGGCGGTCAAGGTCGCGGAACAGCAGCGTAGCGCGCTTGTAGGTAGCAAAACGGCGGGCAAAGCCGATGGTGAGTACATCGTCGCGGAGGTTATCCAGAATGGTCACCAGCTCGGTGGGGCTGTAATGGTTGGAGCAGCTCTTGTCCTGCAGGCGCTCACGCACAAAGTCAATGAGTTTGGACTTGAGCTGTTTCTTCACCTTCCAAACATCCGCGTCGGACACGCCGTAAATGCCCTCGAAGCAGCTCTTGTCATAGTGATGCGTGGCAAAGGCGGGGCCGAAGACTTTGGCATGCACGGGCTTCCATTCGGGCGCGCACCAGGTGGGATAGTGGACACCGTTGGTGACGTAGCTCACAAACAGTTCCTCGGGCAGATAGCCGGGATACATGTGGGCAAAAATGTCCTGGGAAACCTTGCCGTGCAGCATGGAAACGCCGTTCACATTCTGCGAAATATTGGCGGCGAGGTTGCTCATGGAGAATTTCTCGTGCACATCCAGCGGATTGTCCTTACCCAGGGACATGAGGGTTTCCCAGTCCACCTTCAGGCGCTCCGGATAATGGCCGATGTACTGCCTCAGCATGCCTTCCTCGAAAGCATCGTGACCGGCAGGCACGGGCGTATGGGTGGTGAACAGGGAACTGGCACGCACCACTTCCAGGGCCTCGGAGAAGTCCAGATTGTCCTTCTCAATGTATTCGCGCAGGCGCTCCAGGCCGATGAAAGCGGCATGGCCTTCGTTGCAATGGTATACCTGGGGGTCCAGTCCCAGCTTGCGAAGGGCCCGGATACCGCCAACCCCCAACAGGAGTTCCTGCTTGAGACGGTTCTCCCAGTTGCCGCCGTAAAGGTGATAGGTAACCTCACGGTCTTCGGGGCGGTTGGCCTCATAGTCGGCATCCATCAGGTAAAGGTCCGTGCGGCCCACTTCCACCTTCCACAGGCGGGCGGTGATGTTCCGGCCGGGGAAAGCCACGGAGGTGGTTACCCAGTTGCCTTCCTTGTCCAGCACCGGGACGGCGGGAATCTTGGTGAAGTCCTGGGCGTCGTAACCGGCCACCTGATATCCCTGGGCAGAAAGCACCTGGTTAAAGTAGCCGTAACGGTACAGCAGGCCCACCGCCACCAGGTTCACGTTCATGTCGGAGGTTTCCTTGAGGTAGTCGCCGGCCAGGATACCCAGACCGCCGGAGTAAATCTTCAGGGAAGTGTCCAGACCGTATTCCATGCAGAAATACGCGATGGAAGGGTCTTTGCGCTGCTTCTTGGCAGCCATATAGGTGTCAAATTCGTCCAGGACCTTCTTCATGCGGCCCAGGAATTCTTCGTCCTCCGAGAGCTGCTGGAACCGCTTGATACTCACGGTGTCCAATACCACCAGCGGGTTATGGCCGCTACGGTGCCACACCTCAGGGTCGATGGTGCGGAAAAGGTCCTTGGCACTCTCGTTCCAGCACCACCAGAGGTTCTTGGAAAGCTTCTCCAGGCGGGAAAGCTTCTCCGGCAGATGGCGGGTAACCAGGATACTTCTCCAGGAAGGATTTGTTACGTCTGTCTTAAAATACTGCATAGTCTTGTTCTTCTTCGATTTGTAGGAGTCCATGTGCGCCTGAACTTTGGCAAGCGCCAGGGAATAGGCCTCCTGATAATACTGAATCTGATGGTCCCAAAGGGCAATCTGTGCCACTTTGCGGGCGTTTTCGCGATACTCGTTGCGGGTATCCAGGTCTATGAGGCTGATTTCCCGGATGCGCTCCACGGCACCGGAAACCACCGCTTCATAGTTATTGTCGTCGCGGTCCAGCACCGTAATGCCGGGATGAGCCCCCTTGTAATGGTTCTGGACCCACTTGCCGAAACCGGCCAGGGTTGTGGTGAGCGTAGGGACGCGGAAGGCCAGCGCCTCCAGCGGCGTATAGCCCCAGGGCTCATAATAAGACGGGAACAGGGCCAGGTCCAGACCGCAGAGAAGGTCGTAGTACGGCATGTTGAAAACACCGTCGTCCCCATTCAGATACGAGGGGATGAAATACACCTTCACTTTGTCTC
Source organism: Bacteroidales bacterium (assembly GCA_017934185.1). Lineage (GTDB taxonomy): Bacteria > Bacteroidota > Bacteroidia > Bacteroidales > UBA932 > Cryptobacteroides. The sequence goes on from JAGBJY010000029.1 coordinate 42,425, forward strand.
CCAGGGCATTGGTAAGGCCAATTTCACGGAGACGGCGGGTAATGGTATCGTACTCCGCATTCATCAGATAATGCGAAGTCTGGGAAGGGAATTCCTTGCAGGGGCCGTGATGGCCGGAAGGAATCATGATGAACGCCTGGATGCTGCGTCCCTGAAAGTCGGACTGATTGATACGGTCCAGGGCGTCAATAAACACATCGATGCCCTTGTTCCTGTATTCGTAACGGCCGCCGATGCCGATGAAAATGGCGTTGGCGGGAACTTCCTCCCCGCTCATGGTGGTGGCCACCTGTACCAGGCGCTCCCGCGCTGCGTCGTGCAGCCGCAGGTAATCCAGGTCCGAGGCGGGGGTAAAACTGTTCTCAAAACCGTTGGGCGTCACCACATCCACGGGCCGTCCCAGGAACTGGGCGCATTCGCGGGCGGTGATTTCACTCACGGTGGTAAAGACATCGGCCTGCTGGGCCGAGGCTTTCTCCAGCGAGTAAATGGCCTTCACGTTGAAGCGGGCGGCCATTTCGTCGCCATTGTACTCCTCCATATGGGAATACAGCGGGAGGTTGTTGCCCGCCAGGCAGCGGCCCATCATGGTGGCATGGGTGGTGAAGGCGGTTGCCACGGGAATGCCGGCATGCTTGAGATGCAGGATGCCCGCACCCGTCTGCCATTCGTGGAACTGGGCCACCACTTTTTCGCCGCCCTTGAGGTTATAATTCCAGAAACTCTCAATGACGCGGCCGGCGGCAATGCCGAACACGGCCGATTCCTTATAATCCCAGTTTCCGGAAATGGAATCTACGCCATACAGTTCCCAGAGCTTTCCCAGAATCTGATCGGCCTGGGGAAGGAAGGACTTGTAGTCTACCAGGATGGCCACCGGCTTGCCCGGAATGTTCCACCGGCCCACACGGAAGCGCAGACCCTCAGCGAGGGCCTGTGCTTTCCAGGAGCGGTAGAGCATGGGATCTTCCAGGAAATCCGGATTGCCGGCGCGGTGCATCCACACATCCGGGCCGATGAAAATATGACGCCTTCCCAGCTGGGACTGCATGTGGAGGGCTTTGGTGGCAATGACGGTATAAATACCGCCCACCTTGTTACACACCTCCCAACTAACTTCGAACAAATAGTCCGGCTGCAGCAAATCTTTCTTTTTCTGTGCCATTTACTTCTTCTTCACTCCACCCAACTCCTCTACGGCAGCCTCCTTCACATCAAGAGCAGCCCGTTTCTCGTCCAGACGGATCTGGAAGTCGGAAATCACGTTCATATAGTTGATAAATGCCTCGTACGGAGTATCGTACGGGTTGAAATACTTGTGCACTTCACCGTCGCTGAAGAACTTGGTGCACATATAATAGAAGTGGTCGCTCTCCTGCAGGTGGCCGAAATCTTCCCAAAGTTCGGGATCGTTCACAATGGAGAGTTTCTCCGTCATGGCGTACACCTTCTTGAAAGCCTCACTCTGGAGCTCGTTGCCCAGCCAGGCGGTAACGTCACGCTCTTCGTCGGCCCAGGAGATGGGATCCTCCACGGCAATGTCGGAGACGGGTTTGTACTTCTTCACAGCCTCGGCGGGGGTGACAAAGCCGAAGGTGCCATCGGCAAGGACAGCAGCGGGAAGGGCCCTCAGGAAGTCAAAGATGCCGGTTTCGGCGCTCTGGTGCTCGCCGAAGGTCTCGTAGTCCATGAACAGGTTCACTACGTCCCCTTCCTTGGCGTTTTCCTTCATCCAGCCAACGTACTGCTCGGCCGTCACCTTGTTCTGGGCAAAACGGAAAGCAATGTCGTCGGAGAGCGTGTAATTGCGAAGGAGGAGCTTCAGTTTGGGCTGGGTTTCGCCGGTGTACACATAGTTGGGGCTCTGCCAGCCCATGATGTGGCGGGCGCCCTCGGTGAGCATGGTCTTGTAACCCATGTCATACACCATTTCGCCAATGCCGTTGGAGTAGATGAGCTCCGTATTGCGGAAGGTAACGGGCTTTACGCCAAAGAGTTCCTCAATCTTGGCGGCATGTTTGAGGACCTGGTGGCGGAATTCGCTCTCCGAGGAGAGGGAGGCCAGGGAGTGATAGTAAGTCTCCGCGAGGAACTCCACGCGGCCGGTGGCGGCCAGGGCCTTGAAGGAGTCAATCACCTCGGGGGCAAAGCGCTGGAACTGGTCCAGGGCGCTGCCGGAGATGGAATAGGCCACTTTGAACTTGCCCTTGTTCTGCTTAATCAGATCCAGGATGAGCTGGTTGGCGGGCAGGTAGCACTTCTGCGCTACGCGGCGCAGAATGGTACGGTTGGCAAAGTCGTCATAATAATGGGAATCCTTGCCGATATCGAAAAATCTGTACAGGCGGAGTCTGGTGGGTTGGTGAACCTGGAAATACAGACAAATACTCTTGGAAGCCATATCGATCTTATTTTACTACTGATTCATAAACTTTTTTGAGGAGGGCGCAGGCGCCATTCCATTTGAGGGCATTTACCTCGTCGTAGCCCATCCTGGCAGAGAAATCGGCCAGGGCGGGATAAGTGAGCAGGGCATAGATGTCGTCGGCCATGGCATCCACATCCCAGAAGTCCACCTTGAAGGCGTATTGAAGCACCTCGGCGGCACCGGACTGCTTGGAAATGATGGACGGAACGCCCGTGCGCATGGCCTCCAGCGGAGAAATGCCGAAAGGCTCGGAGATGGAAGGCATGATGTACACGTCCGAGAGGGCGAACATCTTCTGCACGTCCACCCCGCGGAGGAAGCCCGTGAAGTGGAAACGGTCGCTGATGCCCAGGCGCGCCGCATGGCGGATGGCACGGTTCATCATATCCCCGCTGCCGGCCATCACAAAGCGTACATTCTTGGTGCGCTTGAGTACCTTGGCGGCGGCCTCGATGAAGTATTCAGGACCTTTCTGATAAGTGATACGGCCAAGGAACGTTACCACGGGTTCTTTTACCCCGCGCTCCACCTGGAGGTTTTCCCGGCCGCTGAAGTCCACCGCATTGTGCACGGTGACCACCTTGGCGGGATCGATGCCGTAACGGCTGATAACGATATTGCGGGTGAGGTCGCTTACGGTGACCACCTTATCCGCTATCTGCATGCCTTTCTGCTCGATGGCAAACACGCGGGTGTCAATGTTGTCCACGCTGCCGCGGTCGAAGGAAGTGGCGTGCACGTGAATCACCAGCGGCTTGCCGGTGAGTTCCTTGGCGGCGATACCGGCATAATAGGTGAGCCAGTCGTGGGCGTGAATCACGTCAAATTCATCTTTGCGCTGCAGGGCGATGGTACCGCCCACCATGGCGTAGCGGGCCACCTCTTCCATGAGGTTGGCACCGTACTTGCCGGAGAATTTGTACTTCTGGCCATAGCTGATGGAGAAGTCTTTCACCTGGCGGCGGCGCTCTTCCTCAATGAGTTTGCCAAACTCTTCCGGATTGGCGTAAGGAATCATGTTGGAGCCGATGTGGATGAATTTCACCTTGTCCAGGTATTCTTCCACACTCTCCGACACGGTGTCCACGGGAACGTCCGAAGCGTTGATGATGGTAGTGGCACTCTGGTCTTCGTCACCGGAGGCCGACGGCATCACGAAAAGGGTTTCCACGCCGTTGTAGGCGAGGCCTTTCACGATACCCTCACAGGCAGTACCCAGTCCGCCGGCAATGTGCGGAGGGAATTCCCAACCAAACATTAGTACTCTCATCGCTTAGTCCTCCCTGTATTTTGCAATTAGCCAATTGATGTTCAGGAGCGCAGCCACGGTCATGGCGCTGGAAATGGCCCCGTGGGCCTCGTGCGGCGGGTCTCCGTCGTAGAGTTCGCTGAAGCAGCCTACGCCGTGCTTGGACAGGTCTTCGTAAAAACCTTCCGTGAGCCATTCGGCCCGCTTGACAAAGTTCTTCCCCATCATGTTGAAGCTGGCGTAGCAGTACTGGGACAGCAGGAAAGGCCAGGCGCAGCCGTTCATGTAGGCTTCGTCGCGCTCCTGCTGGTTGCCCTCGTACACGCCCTTGTAACGGACGTCACGCGGGCTCAGGGTACGGATGCCGCGGCGGGTCACCAGTTCTGCATTCACAACGCGCATCACACTGGTAATCACTTCGTCGGAAACGCAGCGGAAGTCCAGCGATACCGGCCACAGCATATTGGGACGCAGTTCCATGTGCTGGCCGGCGTTGTCCACATAATCGGCCAGGAAGCCCAGGGACGGGTTCCAGAAGGTGGGTTCGTAATTCTTTTCGATGAGTTCCTTGATGGCGCTGAATTTCTTGGCAAAACTGCTGCTCTTGCGTTCGTTCTGCAGGGCAAAGCAGATGGCGTTGTACCACAGGGCGTTGGTCTCTACCTGATAACCGGCACGTTCCGTAACGGCGCGGCCGTTGATGTAGGCATTCATCCAGCTGAGGGCCACACCGTCCATCTGGGCCCAGAGGAGGCCGTTCGGCTGCATGGCCACTTCCTGGCGCACGCCGGGCAGGTAGCTTTCCAGGATGGCTTTGAGCGTGGGACCGTATTTCTCCCACACCGCTTTGGGCGCTGCCCCGTAGGCAATGTACTGCTGCAGGGTTACCGCCATGAACAGCGGGGCTTCCACCTGGGTGGTACGGCGGGTGAGACGGCCCTGTTCTGCGGCGATGAGGTTGTCCAGGATTTCTTCAAACTCCTTGGGGCTGTTCTTGCCGTAGAGGGTAAGGCCGGCCAGTGACTCCAGCGTTTCGCGGAGGAGGCCCGTGTACAGCCAGCTGTATCCGGCCACGATGCGCTTGATGCCGCGGTCTTCGCGGATGAGGGTATCGGCCTGCTTCACCAGTTGGTCATGGAAGGAGTTGATGGGGCCGATTTTGTCCACGGTGGCGGTGAAACGGCGTTTGAGCGAGGTGGCGTTCACCGGCTCCCCGGCTGTGGCGGCCACTACGATGGCGTCTCCGCTGTGGAGTTCCACCTCGAAGGTGCCGGGCACCCAAAGGTCTTCGCGGCAGTCAAAACCGCGGCGCATCTCGTCCGAATAGGTAATGCCCTTGTACCACACGGGGTTGTACTTGAAGGCGCTCTGGGAAGAACTTAGCTGGAGGTTCAGCGTGGGGAAACCCTCGTACATGCAGAAGGCGGCGCCGTTCTGGATGGCGGTGAAGTCCGTACGGGCAGCATCGTTCTCTCCGGTAAGGCCGTGCACGCTGCGGAAGGCCAGGAAAGGCTTGAGTTCCAGCTTTACCTTGGCAGGGGCCTTCACCAGTTCGTACTGGATCAGGAGCTGATCCTGGTCCGGATTCAGCACCAGGCGCTTGCGGAAAACAATTTCCCCGATTTTGTAGGTGACCACCGGCACGGGGTCTGCGTCAAAGTCCACGATGTACTTGTGGCCGCGGGGTTCGTAGATGTCGCCGTAGCAGTGGATACCCAGGTTGAAGCGCTTGCCCCTGAGGGTAAGGCTTTCATCCAGGGAACTAAGCAGCAGATGGCGGTATCCGTCGAAAGCGTCCACCGGTACAGCCAGCAGACCGTGATAACGGCGGGTGTTGCAGGTGACGATGGACGTGCTGCAGAACGCGCCGGTCTTGTTCGCCAACAGAATCTCCCGCTTAAGCGAATAGGAGAGGTTGACGAGCTCCGACTTGTTGAATTTCAAAAAAGCCATAAAGTGTGTATTATACTTTCTTCAAAACCAGGGCCGTGCGGGCAGGCAGATACACCTTCAGGGTGTGATCGTAGGCCTGGTTGCCGTTGGGGCAACGCTCAGGCACGGCAAAGTGATGTTCCCCTTCCTGCAGGCGGCTGAACCCGTTGTACGCCGCTTTGTCAGTATCCAGAACATTCACATACTCTCCCTCCGGTGCCGAGAAGCCATAATCGGCAAACGATCCGGCAGGAGAGAAATTCAGCGCAAAGATACAGTTTTTCCTACGGAAAATCAAGATTTTCTTCTGCTCATCGGCCACCAGGAGTTCGGGGCGTCCGGCCAGGGCGTTTTCTTCCCTGAGGAGATGCACCATGTCGGCGTCAAACCGGTTCAGGCAGCCGTAGCGGAGGAGGTCGTTGTCGGAGAGTGACCACTGACGGCGCGCATACTTGAAGGACCAGCCGTTCCCCTCGCGCGGGAAGTCAATCCATTCGGGATGACCGAATTCATTGCCCATGAAATTCAGGTAACCGTCGCCGGCGGTGGCGGCCGTCACCAGGCGGATGAGCTTGTGAAGGGCGATTCCGCGCTCTACAAGGTCATTTTGGGAGGCCTTGTTCATGGCAAAATACATCTCCTTGTCCATGAGGCGGAAGATGATGGTTTTGTCGCCCACCAAGGCCTGGTCGTGGCATTCGGCATAGGAGACGGTCTTCTCGTCGGCGCGTTTGTTGGTGAGCTCCCACCAGATTTCGCCCATGGACCACTGCTCGTCGGAGCGTTCCTTGATCCACTTGATCCAGTGGTCGGCCACGCCCATGCTCATGCGGAAGTCAAAACCCACGCCGAAGGCCTCGAAGGGGGCGGCCAGGCCGGCCATGCCGGAAACGTCCTCGGCAATGGTGAATCCACTCGGATTCATTTCTTTGACAAGGCGGGTGGCCAGGGACAGGTAGATGACGGCATTTTCGTCCACGCCGCCGTCAAAATACAGGCTGTAATTGCCGAAGTCCTTGCCCAGGCCGTGGTCCCAGTACAGCATGGAGGTTACCCCGTCAAAGCGGAAACCGTCAATGTGGTACTCTTCCATCCAGTATTTGACGTTGGAAAGGAGGAAGTATTTGGTCTCGTCCTTGCCGTAGTCGAAGCAGCGGGAGCCCCAGGCCGGGTGCTGGCCCTGCGCGCCGCTGTAGAAGTACAGGTGGTCTGTGCCGTCAAACTCCGACAGGCCTTCCAGAGTGTTGTTAACGCTGTGGGAATGAACGATATCCATGATAACGGCTATCCCTTTGCCGTGGGCGTCGTCCACCAGGGCCTTGAACTCTTCGGGCGTGCCGAAACGCGAGCTCAGGGCATAGAAATTGCTCACCTGATAGCCGAAGGAGCCGTAATACGGATGCTCCTGGAGCGCCATGATCTGGAGGGTGTCGTAGCCCAGCTTCTTTACGCGCGGCAACACGTCCCGGCGGAACTCCTCAAACGTGCCCACCTTCTCTTTCTCCGTTCCCATGCCGATGTGGCACTCGTAGATGAAGGGATGGGGGCGTTTTCCGGCATGGGCATGCTTCCACACGTATTTTTGGGCGGGGTCCCACACCTGGGCGCTGAACACTTTGCTCACCTCGTCCTGCACTACGCGGGTGGCATAGGAGGGGATGCGCTCCCCGCCACCACCGGGCCACTCGATGTACAGTTTGTACAGCTGGCCGTGGCGGAGGAACAGCTCAGGAAGTTTCAGTTCCCAATTGCCGTTTCCGAGCGGCTGCAGGGCATAAGCGTCCGTGCGCTTCCAGTTGTTGAAATCGCCGATGAGGAAGATTTTGTTGGCATTGGGGGCAAATTCGCGGAAGACCCAGCTGCCGTCGGCGCAGCGGTGCAGGCCGTAATACAGGTGGTTGTTCACGGCATCCTTGAGCGAGCCCTCGCCGGCAATGTGCCTGAGCGTACGCCAGATGTTCTCATGACGGGCATCGATGGCATCCTTGAAAGGCATCAGCCAGGGATCGGTTTGGTAGATTTTTTTCATATGGTTGTTTACGTATTCGGACTCAAATCGGTCATTTTCGGCCTTTTTTGCACGATTTCACTTACTCCGTGATGTCAAATCGGTCATTTTCGGCCCCTTTTGAAGGTTTTCAGTCGTCCGCGAGGGTATCTATTTTCTCCTTCACACTGCGGAGATATTCACGACACTGCTTCAAAAGCTCCTTGCTGCGGGCCACCAGGGCGTCTATGTCGTCCAGCCTGGTTTCCGGATTCTCTACTTTGACGGCTATCTCTTCCAATTCGGCAATGGCCTTGGCGTAATCAAATTTTTGAGCGCTCATGCTATATTAACTTTTTGATTATCAATTTTTTCAGAGTAAACTTCATCTACTTTTGCCGTAAGGGAGCCATCGGCAAAGCGAACGCCGATGCGGTCCCCTACCCCCACCTTTTCCACGGTTTTGAGCACCTTGTTGTCTTTTCCGGTAACCAGCACATAGCCCAGCGCCAGGATGTTGCGGGGGTCGGTGGATTTGATGCGCGCTTCCCGAAGGGCCAGGGCCGATATTTCCTGGCTCACGCGCGAGGTTGCCGCAAATTGCAGCCGATGGGCCGCCTGGTCCTTGAGCCGGGCTACGTCCGAATACTTTTGCGTGAGGGAGCGGGAAATATGCCCGATGCTGCGCTGGAGAAGCATTTCCAGGGCCGACAGGCGCCGCTGGATGGCCCGCTGCAGATGGGCTTCGGCGGTTTTGAGGGCCAGTTCCGTGCGGCCCAAAAGACGCTCTGCGGCGCTGCCCACCCGCTGGTGCAGACGGTCCAGACGCTCGTCCTGGGCGCGGTAGGCGCCAAGGAAAAGATCGGCCAGGGCCGTGGGCGTTTTCACGGCATCACTGGCCACCATATCGGCAATGTGCACGTCTTTGTCGTGGCCGATGGCCGTGACCACCGGCACCGGGCAGGTGGCAATGGCCACCGCCAGCTCAAAGTCGTCGAAGCAGGAAAGGTCCAGTTCCGAGCCGCCGCCACGAAGGATGAGGATGGCATCGAAGGCCTTCTCCTGGGCTTCCAGGAGGGCCGCGATGATGCTGCCGGGCGCCTGCTCCCCTTGCATGAGCGCTTCAAAGAGTTCCAGCGAGAACACATAGCCTTCGGGGTTGTCCAAGAGATGCCTCCGGAAATCCTGGTAACCGGCCGCGGTGGAGGATGTGATAAGGGCCAGCCGATAGGGAATCTCCGGAAGTACCAACTCCTTCTGGAGCTCCATGTATCCCCCGGAGGTGAGCTTTTCTATGGCCCGCTTGCGCTCCAGGGCTTTTTCTCCCAGGGTGAAGGCGGGATTGATGTCGTCCACAAAGAGGGAAATCCCGTACAGTTCGCTATAGCTCACCTGCACCCGCACCAGCACCGTGATGCCGGCACGAAGGTCTTCGCCGGTTTGCTGGCGGAAGAACTGCGCAAGAGTGGGATAGTGCCATTTCCAGATCATGGCACGGGATTCCGCGATGGCCTTTCCGCCGCGGCTTTGGGAAAGGGTAAGATAGCAATGACCATTGCCGCGGGGGTTCCAGGAAGTGATTTCGGCCTTTACCCAGTACTTGCCGGGGAAAGCATCGGCCACCCCTTCCTTGATGCGGAGCTGCAGCTCCAAAAGGTCCATATAATCCCTCACTTCCATAGTCTTACAAAGATAACAAAAAATCCGTGGATTGCTCCACGGATAGAAGAATTATATTTGTGGCTCAAAATGAGGGATGGGTTGCAGTTTGAAAAGATTCTGCACATGTTTGCGGTCTATGAGGGCCTTGGTAGCAGGGTCTTCGCACTCTCCGGTACGGATGTAGCGGTCCAGCACGGCATAGGTAAAGCCCAGGTTGTCCTCATCGGTAAGGCCCGTGAGGCCGTCCGAGGGAGCCTTGTGCACCAGCTCTTCCGGCAGGCCCAGGACCTCGCCGATGGCCAGCACTTCGGCCACGGTTAGGCCGCCCAGGGGGGAGAAGTCGCCGGCTGCATCCCCGTAACGGGTGCTGTACCCCACCCAGTCCTCGGAGAGGTTGCAGGTGTTCACCACACGGCCGTTGTTGCTCTGCGACACGGCGTACAGGGCCGTCATCCTGAGGCGCGGCGCCATATTGATGCGGGTCTGGGCCGATGCCTCGTGCCCCAGCTGGGCCTCCACCTCGGCCATAAGGGCCTTGAAACTCTCGCCGATATTCACATTGTAGCGCCTGATTCCCAGGTGCTTGATGAGTTTTACAGAGTCGTCGATATCCGGCTGCACGCCATTGGGCATGGTGACGCCAATGACGCGGTCTACGCCCAGCGCCTCCACGCAAAGCGCAGCGCAAATGCTGCTGTCTTTGCCGCCGGAAATCCCCAGCACGGCATTGCAACCTTTTCCGTTCTCCTCAAACCAGTCCCTGATCCACCGGACACATTGGTCCTTCACTTTTACTGCATCAAACATAGAAAATGTGTTTATCGGCGGAAGCATGGTTTTCCGGAGGCATCGGCCTTTTTTAAGCCTCCGGAAAACCATGCTTCCGCCAATTATTATTTAGCTCTGGTATAAATTTGTATCGGGCAGCCTTCGAAGTCAAAGTGCTGGCGGAGCTTGTTCTCCAGGAAGCGCTTGTAGGGCTCTTTCACCCACTGGGGCAGGTTGCAGAAGAAGGCAAACTGCGGCGTGCGGGTGGGCAGCTGCGTTACATACTTGATTTTGATATACTTCCCCTTCCATGCCGGCGGCGGATAATTCTCGATTTCCGGCAGCATGGCATCGTTGAGCTGGGACGTGGGAATCTTCTTGGACATGTTGCCGGCCACATGGGCGGCGGCGTCCAGCACGTCCAGGATGCGCTGCTTGTTCAGGACGGAAGTGAAAATGACGGGAATGTCATTAAAGGGGGCCAGACGGGCTTTGAGCGCCTCTGTATAGTCCCGCATGGTATTCACGTCCTTCTCAAAGAGGTCCCATTTGTTCACCACAATCACGCAGCCCTTGCGGTTTTTCTGAATGATGTTGAAAATGTTCATGTCCTGGGCCTCCATGCCGGTGGTGGCATCAATCATAAGGATGCACACATCCGAATGCTCGATGGTGCGCATGGCCCTTAGCACAGAGTAGAACTCCATGTCCTCGGTCACCTTGCCCCGCTTCCGCATGCCGGCAGTATCCACAATCATGAATTCGTGGCCGAACTTGTTGTAATAGGTGGAGATGGAATCCCGCGTGGTACCGGCAACGGGCGTCACAATGTTGCGCTCCTCGCCCAGGAGGGCATTCGTGAGGGAGCTTTTTCCCACATTCGGCCGGCCCACAATGGCAATGTGCGGAAGGTCCGCGTGGTCGTCATCGGCCTCAGCATCCTCCGGCAGGACCTTCAAAACCTGGTCCAGCAGGTCTCCGGTGCCGCTTCCATTGGCGGCCGATATGCTCCAGACTTCGCCCAGGCCCAGGCCGTAGAAGTCAAAGGCGTCGTACATTTTTTCACCGCTGTCCACCTTGTTCACGCACAGGACCACCGGTTTGCGGCTGCGGCGCAGCAGGTCGGCTATCTCTGCATCGTAATCCGTGATGCCGGTGGCGGCTTCGCACATGAACAGGACCACATCGGCCTCTTCAATGGCTATCCCCACCTGGCGGCGGATGGCGTCTTCAAAGACGTCGTCCGAATTGGAGGTGTAACCGCCGGTGTCCACTACGGAGAATTCGTGGCCGCACCACTCACATTTGCCATAATGCCGGTCCCGGGTGACGCCGGCGGTTTCGTCTACAATGGCCTGACGCATGCCCACCAGACGGTTGAAAAGCGTACTTTTTCCTACGTTCGGTCTCCCGACTATCGCTACAAGTGCCATAAATTAATGTTTTTCAATATCATACAAAGCGCAGCTGGTGCAGGCGTCGGAGAAATTCCCGTCGCAGAGCTTTTCCCCTTTCTGCCGGGCCAGCAGCTCCATTTCTTCCTGTTTGGCGCACTTGATGCCCCGTTTCTGCATTTCCGGATTGGTGGAAATTTCTCCATTGGGGAAAGGCCGATGGAAAAAGAAGATGTTCACCCCCAGAAGAATGACGGCGAGTCCAACAAAAACGATGGCGGCAAGAAGCGTTTTCATTACAGCGGAAATTCGGAGGAAATGGGTTGGTAGTTATACACACGAAGAATCATGCGGGCAAAAGTTTCGGCCATGGAAACCACGCGGAACTTGCCCTGGAACTCCGCCTTTTCGGGGTTCAGCGGGATGGTATCCGTTACGTACACCTCGCTGAGGGCGCTCTTGTCAATGCGCTCATAGGCCGGTCCGGAGAGCACGGCATGCGTGGCGAAAGCGCGCACGCTGCGGGCCCCGCGCTTCAGGAGCTCATTGGCGGCCTCCGTGAGGGTGCCGGCGGTATCAATGATGTCGTCAATGATTACAATGTCACGGCCTTCCACTTCGCCGATGGGTGTGATGCGCTCCACCACATTGGCCCGGGCGCGGGTCTTGTGGCAGATGACCACGGGGGTGTGCAGGTTCTTGGCATAGGCGTTCACGCGCTTGGCACCGCCCATATCCGGTGCTGCCAGGGTGAGTGTGTCCTTGAACTGGCGCTGCAGCTTCTTCAGGATGCCCAGGAAGTCATAGCTGGCGTAGAGGTGGTTCACCGGGAAGTCAAAAAAGCCCTGAATCTGGTCGGCGTGAAGGTCGCAGGTCATGAGGCCGTCCGTTCCCGCCACCTTGAGCATGTTGGCCACCAGTTTGGCGCCAATGGAAACGCGGGGCTTGTCCTTGCGGTCCTGCCGCGCCCAGCCGTAATACGGGATTACGGCAATCACCTTGTTGGCCGATGCCCGCTTGGCTGCGTCAATGGAAAGGAGCAGCTCCATCAGGTTGTCGGCATTGGGGAAGGTGGACTGGATGATGAAGCAAGTGGCTCCGCGCACACTTTCTGCAAAAGAAGGCTGGAATTCGCCGTCGCTGAAACGGGCTACTTCCAGGGGACCCAGTACGACATCCGGCTCGTCAGAAGCCTTCATGCGGTTCATGGCTTCCACCACTTTTTCGGCAAAGTAACGGGAAGCATCACAGGAAAACAGCGCCATCCGGTGCTTGTGAACGTCGTTAATCATAGCGTTTGAAGTATAGAACCTATATAGTTGAGTATGTCTTCTTTACCACTTCCCTTCACGGAGGAGGAAACAAAGCAGGGCGGCAGCTCTTCCCAGTCTTCCAGCAGCCGGCCCTGATTTTTGAGAATCTGCTGCTGAAGGGCCTCCGGGCCTTGTTTATCGGCCTTGGTGAAGATGATGCCGAAGGGGATGCCCTTTTCTCCCAGCTCTGCGATGAAGCGGAGGTCCACTTCCTGCATGTCGTGGCGGGAATCTACCAGCACCATGAGCATCACCAGTTCTTCCGAGTTGTTGATGTAATCCCAGATGATGTGCCTGAGGCGGGCCCGGTCTTTGTCCGGGAGCTTGGCATATCCGTAGCCGGGAAGGTCCACCAGGTACCAGCGGTCGTTGATGAGGAAATGGTTCACCAGCTGGGTTTTGCCGGGGGTCTGGGAAGTTTTGGCCAGCTTGCTGTTGCCGGTGAGCATGTTGATGAGGGAGCTCTTGCCCACATTGCTTCGGCCGATAAAAGCGAATTCCGGCAACTTGCGGGCGGGTTTCTGTCCTACCCGGGTGCTGCTGCCGGCGAATGTAGCTTGGGTGATTTTCATGGGTATCGGCCTTTTAACTATGCAAAGATACGAAAAAAAACTATCTTTGCCGTATGGAGCAAGACGAAAGATTTATGAACGAAGCTTTGCGGGAAGCCCGTGAAGCGGCCGATGCGGGCGAAATCCCCATCGGGGCCGTGGTGGTGTGGAAGGGACGCATCATCGGCCGGGGGCACAACCAGACCGAGCGGCTCAGGGATACCACCGCCCACGCAGAGATGATTGCCATCACGGCCGCCACGGAGGCCATGGGCGGTAAATACCTCACAGACTGCACTTTGTATGTTACGGTGGAGCCCTGCCCCATGTGCGCCGGAGCTCTGGCCTGGAGCCAGATCGGGCGCATTGTGTACGGCGCCCCGGACCAGCGCCGCGGCTTTTCGCTCTTCTCCCCCTCCCTCCTGCACCCCAGAACGGCGGTCACCGGCGGGGTACTCATGGAGCCCTGCGCCGCCCTCATGCTGGACTTTTTCCGCGCTAAACGCTAGCGGCCCTTTACTACCGGGGCCTCATCTTGCTGAATTTCAGGCATTTACACAAAAACAGTAAGCAATAATTCCTTACTGTTTTTACGGAAAGAACTGAGTATCAAATATTTAAATAACATGAAAGGAGTACATATTTTTTTAGCCGACGGCTTCGAGGACATGGAAGCCCTGGGAACGCGGGACGTGCTGCTACGCGGCGGCGTTCCTGTCATAACAGTCTCTGTCACTGACGATTACTTGGTGGAAAGTTCCCACGGCTTGCAGGTGACGGCCGACACTTCCTGGGCCGATTTGGAAGTGATGGAGCCCGGTACCGGCCCCGAAGACGTGATGGTTTTCCCCGGAGGCATGCCCGGGTCCAAGAACCTGGCGCAGCACGCGGAACTGATGGAGATTCTGCAAGACCACTGGGCCCGCGGAGGCACCGTAGCGGCCATCTGCGCCGCGCCCGGCCTGGTGGTGTCCCAACTGCCGGGACTTCAGGGGAGACGCTTCACCTGCTTCGACGGTTTCCAGGAGGCGCTCATCGGCCAGGGGGCCGAGTTTACCCCGGAACCGGCCGTGACAGACGGCAATCTCATCACCGGACGGGGCGCCGGGCACGCCGTAGCCTTCGGCCTGGCCATCCTGGAAGCCCTCAAGGGGGCCGGTGCTGCCGCCAAGGTGCGTGCAGGGCTGATGCTTTAGTTCCGACGGGAGTTGCCGATGGAAATGTAGTACAGCAGGGTGGCCAGGGAGCCGATGGCAGCGATGACGTAGGTGTAGGCCGCCCATTTGAGGGCATCCGCCGCCATGGGCTTGGTCTCATAGCTTACGATGCCGGCGCTCTCCAGCCATTTGACGGCGCGGGCGCTGGCATTGATTTCCACGGGGAGGGTGATGAAGCTGAAGAGGGTGGTAAGGGCAAACAGCGCAATGCCCAACCACAGCAGCTGCGGGAACACATTGATCAGGAGAACGCCTGCCAGCAGCACCCAGGACACGATACTGTTGGAGAAGGACACCACCGGGACCAGGGCCGAGCGCATCCTGAGCCAGGCATAGCCCGTAGCGTGCTGCACCACGTGTCCGCATTCATGGGCCGCCACGGCGGCGGCAGCCACAGAGTGCCCGTAGTACACCGCTTCGCTCAGGTTTACGGTTTTGGTGGTAGGGTCATAATGGTCTGACAGTTTTCCGGGGATGGACACAATGTTCACGTCCCGGATGCCATGGGCGGCCAGCATGCGGCTGGCAACTTCGGCCCCGGTGAGGCCCAGAGGCACCTCGGCATATTTGTCAAAGCGGCGCTGGAGCCTGCTCTGAATGAGCATGCTAAGCACCATCACCACTATCATCAATATCCAAATAACAGAACTTGACATAAGCTTCTACGTTTTGTCCGGGCCTTCCACAAATTCTGCGCCCGTCCACAAAAATACATTTTTTCTGCCGATTTGTCAGCCGAAAATGCTAATTTTGCAGGGAAAAGCCGGCTTCATAAGCGACATTTGCCCGGACAGGACCTGCGAAGCGACAGGAGCGTTGAAGCCGGCTTTTTCGTGCAACGCTATGATAGAAACTGATTTTTCACGCCTGGAACTGGACCTGAAAGCCGCCACGGAGAATTTCAGGTATTTCCGTTCCCTCCTGGAGCCCCAAACCAAACTGCTGGTGCTGGTGAAGGCCAACGCGTACGGGCACGGCGGCGTGGAATTCGCGGCCATGATGCAGCGCGCCGGGGCCGATTATCTGGCTGTGGCCTACCCTGTAGAGGGCCTGGAGCTGCGCCGCAACGGTATCTCCCTGCCCATCCTGGTGCTCACGGCCGGCACAGACTTCTATCCGGAAATCATAGAAACCCGCATGGAGCCCTCCATCCCCAACCTCTACTCGCTGAAAAAACTGGTGTCGGTTCTCAGGGAAAAAGGCCTCAAAGATTATCCGGTCCACCTCAAACTGGACACCGGCATGCACAGGCTGGGCTTTATGCGAAGCGAACTTCCGGAACTCATCGCTTTCCTGAAAAACACCCCCGAAGTGCGCGTAAAAGGCCTTTTCTCCCACCTTTGCGTGGCCGATGAACCCGAGCAGGATGCCTTTACCCATGAGCAGCTGAGCCTTTTTGAGGCCATGACCCGGGAAGTAGCGGACGGCATCGGCTACTTTCCCATGCGCCACATCCTCAATTCGGCCGGCATCGAGCGATTCACCCAGTACCAGTACGACATGGTGCGGCTGGGCATCGGCATCTACGGCATCTCGGCCCTGCCCGGAAAAGAACTGGCGCCGGTGGCTTCGTTCAAATGCAAGGTGCTGCAAATCAAGAAATTGCAGGAAGGCGACACCGTGGGCTATGGCCGATGGGGAACGGCACGTCCCGGCACCGTCATTGCCACCATTCCGGTAGGGTATGCCGACGGCATAGACCGGCACTTCGGCCGCGGCGCCGCTTCCTTCAGTGTGAACGGCCACCGCGCACCCACCATCGGCAACATCTGCATGGACATGTGCATGCTGGACGTGACGGGCATTCCCTGCGAAGTGGGCGACGAAGTCACCATCTTCGGCCGTGACCCCAAAGTCTCGGAACTGGCCGATATCCTGGGCACCATCCCCTACGAAATCCTTGCCTCCGTTCCCCGCCGCATCCATCGGCTGGTGGTGCGATAAAAAAAGGGCAAGCTATTCCAGCTTGTCCCCTTTTTCATTAAACATTTCATGTTGCAGGACGGTGAAGTCCGTAACTTCCTGTAGCTCCAGTTTCACTTTGTAGCGCTTGCGCCACCTTGAAATGAAGGAATTGAACAGTCCCCGCTTCAGATAGGCACCCAGGATGGGGCTGGTTTTGAGAACGATGGAACGGACACCTTTTTCAATGACGTAGAAAGCAATTTTGCGCTCTATCTCTTCGTCAATCACCACGCTGGAATGAATCTTACCGGTACCGTGACACACGGGGCACTGCTCCATGGTGTTGATTTCGGTCACGGGCCTTATCCGCTGCCGGGTAATTTGCATGAGCCCGAACTTGGTGAGCGGCAGCACATTGTGCTTGGCCCTGTCGGCTTCCATGAGCTCCTGCATGTACTTATGGAGCGCATTCTTGTGGTCGCCCAATTCCATGTCAATGAAATCCACAATCACGATGCCGCCCATGTCTCGGAGCCTCAGTTGCCGTGCAATCTCTTCTGCGGCAATTTTGTTCACCTCGAAGGAATTCTCTTCCTGGTCGGAGGTTTTGGTACGGATGCCGCTGTTTACATCAATTACATTCAGCGCTTCTGTGGTCTCGATTACCAGAGAGGCGCCCTGCCGCATGGGAACCACCTTGCCGAAGGAGCCCTTGATCTGGCGTGTGACCTCAAAATGGTCATAGATGGGCTGTTTGCCTTCGTAGAGGTGAACTATCTTTTCCTGTTCCGGGGATATCAGCGAAACGTACTTCCGGGCTTCTTCGGCCACATGAGGGTCGTTAATCCAGATGTTGGAGAACGAATCGTTCAACAGATCCCTCAGGACGGTGGTGGTTTTGCTGTATTCGGTGAAAAGCAGCTGGACGTTCTTATTAGTGGCAATCTTTTTCCAGGAACTCTCCCATTTCTCGATGAGGGATTCGGTTTCTCCGATAAGCGTGGCCGCGTTCTTGCCTTCGGCCGCCGTACGGATGATGGCCCCGTAATTCTTGGGGAGAATGCTCCTGACCAGTGTCTCCAGTCTACGTTTCTCTTCCTTCGAGCCTATCTTCTGGGAGATAGATACCTTCTCTGCGAAGGGGAGAAGTACAATGTTGCGTCCTGCCAATGAAATTTCCGCAGTAAGTCGTGAGCCCTTTGTGGAGATGGGTTCTTTTACAATCTGGGCCACTATCATCTGCCCGGGACGGAGGAACTCTTCTATGCGGCCTTCCTTGGGAAGGGCCTGCCCTATTTCTATCCGGGAATACAGGTCTTTGAGGTTGGTATTCCCGTTGGATTCCCGCACGAACTTGTCAAAGGCGGGGAAATAAAGTCCCAAATCCAGGTAATGAATGAAAGCCTCCTTCTTGTCCCCGATATCCACAAAGGCAGCATTGAGATTGGGGAGAATCTTTTTCACTTTTCCTAAGTGAACGTCTCCAACCGTAAATTTGTTCCCAGTGCTGGACTCCGTGTTGTACTCTATCAGCCGATGATTTTCCATCAGGGCGATGTGTACTTCCGACGTGGTAACGTCTACAATCAGATCTTTGTCCGGTTTTTCAGACTCCATTTGGAAATTGGATTTTTAGAACAAGGGCTCGCAGAATTTTCCGCAAGCCCTTAACTGTTGAAGAATGATTACTTCTTCTTGTGGCGGTTCTTGCGCAAGCGCTTTTTACGCTTGTGCGTCGCCATCTTGTGTCTCTTATGCTTCTTACCGTTAGGCATAATTAAAAGTTGTTAAAGGTTTATTTCTCTTTGACAGCATTTACGAAGCTCTTGGCGGGCTTGAAAGCCGGAATGTCATGGGCGGGAATGGTCATGGTGGTCTTGCGGGTGATGTTGCGGGCGGCCTTCTGGGCGCGGTGCTTGATGATGAAGCTGCCGAAACCACGCAGATACACCGGGTTGCCAGCGATGATGGAACCCTTCACCACAGCGGTGAATTCTTCGATAACTGCCAATACCTGAGCCTTTTCAATACCGGTAGTCTTTGCTACTTCGTTTACGATGTCTGCCTTAGTCATAGTTTTTATTTTTTATATGTATGTTTGGTCTATCTGCCAAAAAGGTCTGCAAAAATAGACTAAATTTTTTAGAATTCAAAATGTTACGTCAGGTTTTTTGTCTGGCACAAAGATTGACCATATAGGCATCCGGTGTATTGTATCCATGTTTTATGACAAAATGTCAGTTTTATGAAAAATAGCAAACTCCTTTCCGCCCCTGCGGGCGTAGAAGTCAATATAATGCCGATTGTGGGCGAGGCCTCGGACGTGAAGCCGGATCCGGCCACCCTGCCGCATGTGATTCCCGTGCTGGCCCTGCGCAATGCGGTGGTTTTTCCGGGGACCATCTTCCCCGTCACCATCGGCCGGGAAAAATCTGTCCAACTGGTCAACGACGTTGAAAACGGCAGCGGCTGGCTGGCCGCTTTCCCGCAAAACGACGTCACGGTGGAAGACCCCGGCCTGGACGACCTTTGCGAATACGGCACCGTGTGCAAGCTCATCAAAACCCTGGAAATGCCGGACGGCTCCATCACCGCTATCCTGCAGGGCACCCAGCGGGCTTGGATTGAGGCCATGGTAAGCCGGGAGCCCTACCTGCAGGCCGAGGTTCACCTGGAAGACGAAACCCTCCCCTCAGGGGCCGATGAGAAGGAACTCCATGCCCTGGCCGATTCCCTGAAGGAGCGGGCCGCCACCATCCTCAACGCCTCGTCCTTCGCGCCCAAAGAGGCCTCCAGCGTGCTGCAAAGCATCGAGAATTTCCATTTCCTGGTGAATTTCATCGCCACCACCATCGAGGTGGACAATTTCCAGGAAAGGGCCCAGCTGCTCTCCATCGAAAACATCTACGAGCGCGGCCTGGCGCTGCTCAAAGTCCTGGACACCCAGACCCAGCTCCTGCAAATCAAGCAGGAGATTAACCGCAAGGTGAAAACCGACATCGACCAGCAGCAGCGGGAATACTACCTGAACAACCAGCTGCGCACCATCCAGGAAGAACTGGGCATGGACGAAGGCGAAGAATTTGAAAAGATGCGCCGCCGGGCCGATGAAAAGAAGTGGAGCCCGGAGGTAAGGGCCATCTTTGACAAGGAAATGGCCCGCCTGGAGAAGTTCAACCCCACTTCCCCGGATTACAGCATCCAGCTGGGCTACATCCAGTTCATGCTGGACCTGCCCTGGGGCGAGCTGTCAGAAGACAACCTGGACCTGCAGAATGCCCAGAAGGTGCTGGACGAGGACCACTTCGGCCTGGAGCAGGTGAAAGACCGCATCATTGAATACCTGGCCGTGTTGAAACTCAAGGGGAACATGAAATCCCCCATCCTCTGCCTCTGGGGCCCTCCCGGAGTGGGAAAAACCTCCCTGGGAAAAAGCGTGGCACGCGCCCTGGGCCGCAAATACATCCGCATCTCGCTTGGCGGCATGCACGATGAGGCCGAAATCCGCGGCCACCGGAAAACCTACGTAGGAGCCCTTCCTGGCCGTATCCTGAGCGGACTGCAGCGGGCCGGCACCTCCAATCCCGTGATTGTGCTGGACGAGATTGACAAACTCTCCTCCGACTTCAAAGGAGACCCTTCCAGCGCCCTGCTGGAAGCATTGGACCCGGAGCAGAACAACACCTTCCACGACAACTACCTGGACATTGACTACGACCTCTCCAACGTCCTTTTCATCACCACGGCCAACGGTATAGGCACCATCCAGCCGGCCCTGAAAGACCGCATGGAAATGATTAACGTGAGCGGTTATCTGGCCGAGGAGAAGCTCCAGATTGCGCACAACTACCTGGTCCCCAAGCAGCTCACCGAGCATGGCCTGAAGGCCGATGAGTTCACGTTAAGCGACGCCTGCCTGGCGCAAATCATTGACAAGTACACCCATGAGAGCGGCGTCCGCGGCCTGGAAAAGCAGATTGCCAAGATTGCCCGCGTCACCGCCAAGAAGATAGCGCTGGGGCAGGAATACCCCCTCACCATTGAGCCGGAGCACCTGAGGGAATACCTTGGCCTCCCCACTTCCTTCCACGACGACGTGGCCGGAAACGAGGGACCGGGCGTTGTCACCGGCCTGGCCTGGACGGAACTGGGCGGAGAGATTCTCTTTGTGGAAAGCCAGGTATCGGCCGGAAAGGGCAACCTTTCCATGACCGGGAACCTTGGCGACGTGATGAAGGAAAGCGCGCAGATAGCCTGGCAGTACCTGAAAGCGCATCCGGAGCTGGCCCATTTGAAGGCCGATGAATTCATGGCCCGGGACATCCACATCCATGTGCCGGAAGGCGCCGTGCCCAAGGACGGTCCGTCGGCCGGTATCACCATGGTGAGTTCCATGGTGAGCGCCCTGAGGGGAACAGCCCCCAAGAGCGGCGTGGCCATGACCGGAGAAATGACCCTCAGGGGCCGTGTATTGCCGGTGGGCGGCATCAAGGAGAAGATTCTGGCCGCCAAACGCTCCGGGGTACACACCATCCTCCTCAGCGAAGAAAACAAAAAAGATATTGAAGATATCAAGGAAATTTACGTAAAAGGTCTTACCTTTGTCTACGTGAAA
The DNA here is from genome assembly GCA_017934185.1 of Bacteroidales bacterium. Taxonomy (GTDB): domain Bacteria; phylum Bacteroidota; class Bacteroidia; order Bacteroidales; family UBA932; genus Cryptobacteroides. Next base: position 63,446 of record JAGBJY010000029.1, read on the forward strand.
ACCATTGATGATGTGATTGGTTTCATCTTCTGACATGGATGTAAAGATTGAACAAAGCTGGAAAAGCGCACTTGAACCGGAGTTCGGGAAACCGTACTTTCAGGAGCTGGTGCGCTTTCTGCATGCAGAGAAGGCCGCCGGGAAGGTGATTTACCCGCCCGGAAGTCAGATTTTCCGCGCTTTCGAATTAACGCCGGTGTCCCAGGTGAAGGTGGTCATCATGGGCCAGGACCCTTACCACGGGCCCGGACAGGCCATGGGGCTTTCTTTCTCCGTACCGGACGGGGTGCAGGCGCCGCCTTCCCTGAAAAACATCTTCAAGGAGATAGAAACGGACCTCGGCATCCGCATGAGCGGGCGCCCCAACCTGGAAAGCTGGGCCCGGCAGGGCGTGCTGCTCCTCAACAGCGTGCTCACCGTCCAGGGCGGCATGGCGGCTTCCCACAGCCGCATCGGCTGGCAAAACTTCACCGATGCCGTCATCAGCTATTTATCGGCCCACCGCGAGGGCATTGTTTTCCTGCTTTGGGGCCGATATGCCCAGCAGAAGGCCGCCCTCATCGACCCTTCCCGCCACCATGTGCTCATGGCGGCCCATCCTTCCCCACTGGCCGGAGGCGCCTTCTTCGGCTGCCGGCATTTTTCCCAGACCAACCAAATCCTTCTGGAGGAGGGCAAAACACCCATCAACTGGCAATTATGAATAGCAAAGCACTGTTTCCCGGCTCCTTTGACCCTTTTACAGCCGGTCACCTGAATATCCTGAGACGCGCCCTCACCATGTTCGACGAAGTGGTGGTAGCCGTGGGCATCAACCAGGACAAGCGCGGATTCTTTGACATGGAAAAGCGCCTGGACATTATCCACCAGGCCACTGCCGACCTTCCGGGAGTGTCTGTAATCCAGTACGACAACCTTACCGTTGACACCTGCCGGGAGCTGGGTATCCGGCACATCGTGCGGGGTGTGCGCAACATGATTGACTTTGAGACCGAGCGTTCCATCGCCGATGCCAACCGCAGGCTGGCCCCGGAGGTGGAGACCATCATCATTCCTACGGCGCAGGAGTTTGCCCACATTTCCTCCTCGGCCGTGCGGGACATCCTCAAACACGGCGGCGACTATTCCGCCTTTATCCCTGAAGGAGTAGTGCTATGAAAAAATGGCTTCTGACGGCACTTGGCAGCCTTTTGGCACTGGGTCTATCGGCCCAGGAGCCCTACCCCGCCCTGGGGGCCAAGCTGGACGAGTATTTTACGGCGCTCGCCGGAGAAGCGGCCTCCGTGCAGATGGAGGAATGCGACTTTCTCATTGCCTCCTGCGAGGATGAAAAGGTGCGGCAGTATGTGGCCCTCAAAATCTATGACCACTACCTCCGCTCCAAAATCATGGGCGACGATGCCGTGGCGATGCATGTAGCTGACAAATGGTTCCTCTCCGGGGCCGTCCCCATGCAGTCGGACGCCGATTTGGTGAATGCGCAGCTTTATGCCGAGTTCAACCGCTCCTCGCTCCTTGGCGCCCAGGCGCCGGTGCTCACGCTTTTTGCGCCCGACAGCTCCGGCGTGAAAGTGCCCGGTGAAGGCTACTCCGTACTATATTTCTACGACACCGGCTGCTCTACCTGCAAAGCGGAAAGCGCCCGGCTCCAGGCCTTTGCCAAGGAGGGGAAGTATCCCGTAAACCTTTACGCCGTCTATACCGGGGCCGATGAAGCCTCCTGGGAAAGCTACAGGGCCGGTTTTCCGGAAGCCTGCCACCTGTGGGACCCGTCCGTTTCCTCCGACTGGCAGCGCCTTTATGGCGTGCTCCAGACGCCCAAACTGTTTCTGGTGGGGCCGGACGGCAGCATCCTCGGGCGCGGACTGGACACCCCTGCCCTGGAGATTCTGCTGAACAGGGAAATGGGCACGCAGCACTTTGTCTATGGCGAAGACAGCCAGATGGAGAGTTTCCGCCAGCTCTTTGCCCCCTACAACGACACCCTCAAGGTGCAGGACGTGCTGAATGTGGCCGATTATATGGCCGTCAGGACCTCCGGCGAAGGCAGTGAAGCCGCTTTCAAGCAGCTCTTCGGCGATTTCCTCTATTACCTCTCTTCTCAGAAACGGGAAGTGTACCGGGACGCCGCCATCCCCTTTGTGCAGAAATACATTGCCGGGATGCCGGAGATTTGGAACACCCCCGACGACAAGGCGCAGGTGGTCTCGCTGGGAGAAATGCTTTCCGAGCTGGCGGCACGCACGCCCGTGGGCTCGCCCATCCCGGATTTGAAGGTCCGCGGAGAACTGCGGCAGAGGCCCTGCCTTTTCCGCCCGGGGGCCAAACAGGGCGTTTTTGCCCTGCGCTCCCTGAAAGGAAAGCCCGGCTATGTGGTGTTCTACACCGGCGGTTGCAGCGCCTGTCAGGAACTGCTGGGGAAAGTGGACAGCCTGATTAAGGAAAACCGCAAGATGAAGGTGCTGCTGGTAGACATGGACGCCCTCATGAACGACCACTACGACGAGGCCCGCACCCTGCTGGACACCTTCGACCTTTCCGGCCTGCCCTTTGTGGTGGAACTGGACAAAAAAGGCACCGTGGTGCATAAATATGTAGACCTATGAGCCGGAAGAAAACCATCCCCGGGGTAGACCCTGAGTACCTGGACAAGCAGCGGCAGATGCTCCTGCGCCGCAACCGCTATGTGCTGCTGTTCAACGACAGCGAGATGGCCGCCATCCAGGAGTACTGCTCCCGCTTCAAAGTGCACTCCAAAAGTGCCCTTTTCCGCGAGGCCATCATGACCAAAATCCTCACGGAGCTGGAGGAAAATCATCCCACGCTGTTTTAGTTTCAAGAAAAAATACTAACTTTGCAGCCCGGTATTGAACTGTGGTGTAATGGTAGCACTAGGGATTTTGGTTCCCTCAGTCAGCGTTCGAATCGCTGCAGTTCAACAAAACTCAGTGTTCAAGGTGTCCCGTTTTTTGTGGACACCTTGTACGCTTTAATGTTTTTTGCCACGGAACAGGGCGGCGGCCAGCAGGAGAACAAAGAGGAAGACGGCGGTGCGGCCCACGATGTCACCATAGCGGACGAAGAAGGTCTGTCCCTGGAGCAGCTGCACCTCCCCTTCCAGCAGGGCGGGCTCCCACCAGGCGGTGCGGTCCAGGATGCGGCCGCGGGGGTCGATGATGGCCGACACGCCGGTATTGGCGCAGCGGGCCACCCATCGGCGCGTCTCTATGGCGCGGAGGCGACTGTAACTGAGGTGCTGCCGGTAGCCGGGGGTGTTGCCCCACCAGGCATCGTTGGTGATGACGGCCAGCAGTTGCGCCCCTTTCCGGACATACCCGGCACAGAAGTCTCCGTACACCGATTCATAGCAGATGGGAACGCCTACATTCACGGCGCCCTCCGGCAACAGGACCGGCAGGCAGGAAATCTCTTTCTGGCCGATGTCCTGGCCCATCAGGGTAGTGCCCAGCAGCCACTTCTGCAGCGGGATAAAAAGGCCCGGATAGGGCGTGAGCTCCGTGGCCACCACCAGTTTGCTCTTGTGGTACAGGTTGATGCGGGCGGTGGTGTCCGTAACCACGGCGCTGTTGTGGGCCAGTACCCAGAGATGACGTCCGTCGGCCTGCCTGCCAAGGTCGTAGGCGCAGGGGTCCGGGGCCACAGGGGCGTACACCCTGTCGTAGAGGCTGGCCCCGAAGATGAGATTCGTCGAAGGGTGCCTTCTGAGAAAGTCCTGGAAGCGGAGGAAGCTCCCGCTCCCTGGCAAATCCTCGCTGTACATGTGCAGGATGAAGGTTTCCGGGGCAAGGGCCAGTACGGGTTCAGCGGCTTTCCAATCGGCCTTTTCCAGGAGGTCCAGGAAGGAGCGGTCCTGCTCTTCGCGGGGAACGGCGCCGCGTTTTTCATAGGGGTCGTAGTTCGGCTGCCCCATCACCACTTTCAGGGGACGGCCTTCTTCTTGGAAACGGAGGCAGGCCGACCATACCATCGGCCCGAAAAGTGCCAGAGAGGTGCCGCAGATGGCAGCCAGGCGGGCTTTTCCGTTCCAAGAAGCCATACGGCCGTCGGAGAGCGCCACCATCAGGCCGAATACGCTGAGGTTGGCCGCCCACACCCAGAGGGAGCCGCCCAGCGAACCCAGCACACAGTACCACTGCACCAGGCCGGTGGTGTCGGCAAAAGCATTGCCCAGCACCAGCCAGGGCCAGGAAATCTGGGCCACGGTGAGGTAGTATTTCTCCCAGGCAATCCAGGCGGCAGCCAGATACAGATACGGCAGCACGCCGCGGGTGCGCCTTTTTACCCAGCGGAAACTGCCAAACACCACCGCCATCTGCAGGGCATTGGCCAGTACGGCAAAAACGGCGCCGCCCACCGTGGCCTCGCCTACCCACCAGGTGGTAACGGCATTCCAGAGCACAAAAGCGCCGTACTGCCACCACCAGAAATGCTTCACCTTGTACTGCGAGGCCAGCCGCTCCATCACCAGCAGCGGCACAAAGCCCAACAGCGCAGTCCAGCCCATGTGCGGAACCAGCCAGGGAAGGCTCATCAGAAGAGTGAAAAGGAGGGTAAGGCCCCCGAATATGCGTGAGAGATGTTTCACACAGGCAAAGTTATGAATTATTTTTTGTAACTTCGCGGAGATAAGAAGAATATTCATGTATTATGGCATTTAAGGATAATTGGATACTGAAGAACCTTGTAGCGGCTGTTGTCTTTCTTGTGGTCCTGATGGCGCTGGTTTCCCTGGGACTGAATCTGGTAACCCGCCATGGCAAGACCGTAAAGGCCCCGGATTTTACCAACCTTAGCGTGGCCGATGCGCAGAAAGTGGCGCAGGAGCATCACGTGGCCGTGAAAGTGGTGGATTCCGTCTTTGTACGCCGCCTGGCCGGCGGAGTGGTGTACCGCCAGATTCCCAAGGCCGGTGCCACCGTCAAGCAAGGGCGCAGTATCTTCCTCACCATCAATTCAATAGTGCCCCGCAAGGTGGTGATGCCCAATCTTTGCGGCTATTCCCTCATCGAGGCCCGTTCAGAGCTCAGGAACCGCGGCCTGAACCTTGGCAGGCTCAGCTATGTGAGGGATATCGCCACCAATACCGTACTGGCCCAGACCCTGGGCGGCAAAGAAGTAAGCGCCGGAGACCTTGTGGTGAGCGGGTCCAATATCGACCTCAAACTGGGAGTAGCCGCCGATGACAACAAGACCACCGTTCCCCGCCTCATCGGCATGAAATACGTCAGCGCCGTAGATGCCCTGCACGACCATTATCTCAATGCCGGCCGCATCAGCTTTGACAAGAATATCCGCAGCTATGCCGATTCGGTCAATGCCGTGGTGTACAAGCAGGATGCCCTGGGAGAGACCAAGGCCCTTGGGACAGCCATCAGCCTGGCCCTCACCCTGGACGAAAGCAAGCTTCCTGCAAAATGAACCGGGAATGGCAGGAGATTCCCGATCAGGTCGGGAATGACGTCATGCCCGGCCCCGACCGGGCATCTGAGGACGAAATGTTCGAGCATTTCCGCCTGGTAGTGGACAAGGGACAGGAGCCGCTCAGGGTAGACAAATTCATCACCGACCATCAGGAAGACACTTCCCGCCACCGTGTGCAGCAGGCCATCAAGCTGGGCTATGTACGGGTGAACGACAAACCGGTGAAAGCCAATTACATAGTGCGCCCCTGCGACATCGTGAAATTCGTGATGCCCTACGAGCGGCGCGGCACAGAGATTCTCCCGGAGAACATTCCGCTGGACATCACCTACGAAGACGATGACGTACTGGTGGTGAACAAGAGAGCCGGTATGGTGGTGCACCCCGGCCACGGCAATTACAACGGCACGCTGGTAAACGCCCTGGCGTATTATCTGCACCTGTCGCCGGACGTGGAAGACGAGCGCATGGGCGTACTGGTGCACCGCATAGACAAAGACACCAGCGGCCTTTTGGTGGTGGCCAAGAACCCCGCCGCGCAGCTGAATTTGGCCGATCAGTTCTTCGTCCACTCCATTGACCGCATCTACACAGCGGTGGTGTGGGGCAATATCGCCGAGGATGAAGGCACCATTGAAGGCACCATCGGCCGGGACCCCAACGACCGCCTTCGCTTCCGCGTCTGCGACGACCCTTCCAAGGGAAAATGGGCCGTGACGCACTGGCGCGTTTTGGAGCGCTACGGCTTCATCACCGTGGTAGAGTGCCGATTGGAAACCGGCCGCACCCACCAAATCCGCGTGCACATGGCTTCCATCGGCCATCCGCTTTTCAACGATGAGCGTTACGGCGGCGCCGAAATCCGCCAAGGCACCATCTACGCCAAGTATAAGCAGTTCATTCAGAACTGTTTCGCCCTCTGCCCCCGCCAGGCCCTCCACGCCCGCACCCTGGGCTTCACCCACCCTTCTACCGGTGAGCGTCTCCACTTCGAAGCGCCCCTCCCCGCCGACATGACCTCGCTCATTGCCAAGTGGCGGGGGTATGTTTCCAACGCCTAGAAAGCGTCATTGTCATTATGGGCCAAAAATGACAACAAGATTGCTCCGGAGAACAATCTTATTGACAAAAGAAGCCGTTATTGCACATTAGATTGCCCTCGGGCTCAGAAGGTCGGGGCCGGGCATGACGGGGACGCGCGCGGGAAACGCTAGAACGGACGGCCGCCGCCCATCGGGGGACCCATACGGCCGCCACCGGGGCCGCCCTGGCTCATGCGGGCGCGCATCTGCTGACCGGCCTTGCCGAAGTTGCCGAACCGCCAGGTGAAGGAAAGCATGACGTATCGGCCCAGGGTATTGTTCCGCGTCTCCTGATAATAGTTGTCCGTGGTTTCTACGGAGAGGTTACGGGCCTGATCCAGAATGTCATAGGCCTTGAGGCTAAGGGTGGCCTGACGGCGGAACAGCGGCATGGCGAAGGTGGCGTTCCACACCAGCTGGGGCTCCTGCGGCGTGGTGTAGCCGTTGTACCAGTTGTAGTTGGCGTCGGTGCCAAGTTCAATACCGGTTTCGCCGATGGTCCACTTCACAGAGCCGCTTACCTGGTTGTTCCAAGTGGCGGCCACCTGATTCTGGAGCGTGTACCAGGGCTTGCTCAGGCGGGTGCGTCCGCTCAGGATGACCTCCCAATGGTCGGAACGGTAGGTGGCGCGCAGACGCTCCGTAAGCCGCAAGGTGCGGGTGGTGTTGTCCATGAAGTCCGTTGCCCACTGTGCGGGATTGGCCACGAAATAGTAATTGTGGAACTCATCGTACTTGAAGGCCGTCACATTGCCGCTGGCGTCTTTGGTGAGGAACTGGTCCATGGGCAGATTGGCCGCTCCGATGAAACTGCCGCTCTTGGAGTAAGAGGCGTTGGTCATGTTGGAGATGGAGAAGTTGCTCTTGGCGATAGGCGCGTTAATCATGAGGCGCACATTGCCGCTGAAAGTGTTGTGGCCGTTCACCGGGAGGGTGTAGGCACGGCCGTTTTCGTCGTACCAGCTGGCGCTCACGATGGGGTCCTGGACCATGTTGCCTTCTACATGCAGGCGGGCCGTGAAGAAGGTCTGCTTGTTGGAGAATTCAAGGTCTGAGCGCAGCCTGTGGCTGAAATAAGGATTCAGGAAAGGATTACCGAGGGCCAGCGACAGCGGATTGGAGTTGTCCAAAACGGGGTTCAGCTGACTGGTGGAAGGCTGTGAGCTGTTGCCGAAGTAGAACAGGCGGATATTGGAATTGTCATTGAAATCATAGAAGAGCATGGCCCGCGGCGCAAAGTTCCAGATGGTACCCGGATCATAGATGGTGGGCTGCCCTTTCTCATGATTGAAGGTCTCGTTGTACGTTTTGGTGGGCACGGCCGATGCACCCAACTGGGCGCGCAGTGCATCCCGCTGGTACATAAAGGCCAGGCCGATGTTCTGGTTCAGGCTGCGATTGAGGATGTTGTTGCTGTAGGCCAGGTCCTCCGCCTCACCGGTGCGGTTGTAAGCGGCTTCGCCAAGGGAACTGTCATTGAGCGCAAACTGGCGGAAAAGGGCCGTGTTGTAAAGGCCGCTGTCGTAAGTGAGCTTTTCCGTTTCGCTCTGCGACCAGCGGAGGTTGTAACTTCCCTCCAGATAGAAATAGTTGCCCAAAGGCTCGGTGTAAACGATACGGGCGCCCACGCTGTTGCTCTTGGTGGCCGAAGAAATGCGCTGGTTAATAAGGGTAGCGAACTCCTCGACGGGCGTTCCGTCAGCATTGAAACGCGTATCGGTGAGGGACTGGTTGTAGCCATTGAGCTTGTTGCGGGAGACATTCCAGTCTACGTTGGCCGATATTGTCCGGCCCGGAATGCCCAGCCGCTGGCGCAGCAGCAGGAAGCCCCGCGTCTGCAGGTTGGTATTGTCGCCGATGTTGTTGGTGAAACCGCTGTTGGTCTTTTCCGTGGTACCATCGGCGTGCTTGGTATCGCTGTCAAAAACGCTCTGCTGCGTGTAGCTTCCGCGACCGAAGTTGAACTGCGGCTGGAAGAGGATGGACGTGTTTTCGGAGAATTTGTGCTCCAGACGCACACCGAAGCGGTGTCCGTCGGTGAAACGGCTGCTGAGTCCGTCGTTACTGGACATGAGGGTAGAACCGTCGGTCATATAGGTCTCCTTGTAGGTAGATTCCTCAACGTCCACGATGGAACCGTTGTAGAGGTAGTTGCCGCCCAGGTCCATTTTGTCGCCCAGAAGGTCCCAGTTGCCGTTGACACCGCCCATCCAGGAGGTGGTGATGCCATTGGAATTGCCGCCGAAGCCCCCCGCGCCACGGCCCATGCCGCCACCGCCGCCCATCATGGAACTCATCATGGAACCGGAGAGGTCATTGAAGCCGCGGTTGTTGGTGTTGTTGGCATTGGCAATGACGGAAATCTGGCTGGTTTCGGTGAATCGGCCTCCCATGAAGGCGCCCTGCCAGCGCCAGTCGTTCACGGCGCCCGCTTTGGAAGGCAGGTCATGACCGCCGCCGGCCATGGCATTGCCGAAAACACCGTTCATCATGCCCTTCTGGACACTGAGGTCAATGACGGTTTCCTCTTCACCGTCGTCGATGCCGGTGAATTCGGCCTGCTCGCTCTTTTTCTTGACCACCTTCACCTTCTCCACCAACTTGGCAGGGATGTTCTGGGAGGCCAGCTGAGGGTCGTCCAGGAAGAAGGTTTTGCCGGCGATGGTAATCTTGGACACGGTTTCGCCGTTGGAAGTGATGGTGCCGTCTTCGGACACCTCAATGCCGGGGAGCTTTTTCAGGAGGTCGATGAGCATGTTGTCATCGCTGATTTTGAACGAGGAAGCATTGTACTCCACCGTATCCTTCTTGATGATGATGGGATTGCCCGTAGCCGATACGGATGCGGCATCCAGCACCTGGCGGTCCTGCGCCATCTTCACCACGCCCAGATTCAGGTTATCCTTCACCTCCAGGGCCTTTTCATAGGTCTTATAGCCCATGATTTCGGCCTTGAGGGTATATTTTCCGCTGCGGATTTTTTCCAGTACGGCGTTGCCTTCGCCGTCTGAAAGCGTATACTTGGGCTGCCCCTTTTCCGGGACCAGGGACACCGTGGCAAAACCCACGGGCTCACCGCTGGCGTCGTCCTGCAATTGAAGGGTCACTTTGTAATTTTGCGCCTGCAGCGCCAGGGCAGTAAAAAGGGCCGCAAGGGCCAGGAGAAGTCTTCTAACCATATCTTTTGTACAAAACAATACTTTGACACCTTTCCGGGGTCAAGGTTTAATCCGGTGGGGATTATCTTTCAAAAATTGCTCCCATCCGCCTTTTCCACCGGCCGATGACAGCGGTTTAGAAGTCTCATAGTGATGGCAGAGCGCAATGGCCAGGGCGTCCGTTGCGTCCAGATGGCGGCTCTCCAACTTTACGTTCAGGGTTTTTTCCAACATCAGCTGCACCTGCTCCTTGGAAGCGGCACCATTGCCCACAATGGCCTCCTTGGCCTTTCTGGGGGCATATTCGGTCACGCTTTCCACGCCGTATTCCTTGGCGGCCAGGATGGCAGCGCCTTGCGCCCGGCCCAGTTTCAGGACCACCTGCGCATTCTTTCCGTAGAAGGGACTTTCAATGGCCAGCTCGGTAGGACGATAGCTCTTGCAAACCTCGCTGATGCATTCATAGATGGCCTGGAGCTTGGCGTAGGCATCGGCCTCTTTCCTGAGGTCCAGGACCCCCATGTCCACATATTCGGCCTTCTTCCCTTCCACACGGACAATCCCGAAACCCAAAAGCTGGGTTCCGGGATCGATGCCGAGTATGATTCGCTCCTTAGTCAATGCGGTCGAATCCGGTGTAGGGACGGAGGCACTGAGGAATCTCAATGCAGCCGTCTTTCTGGTTGTCTTCCAGCAGGGCGGCCACAACACGCGGCAGCGCCAGGGAACTTCCGTTCAGGGTGTGGCAGAGCTGGGTCTTGCCGTTTTCGTCCTTGTAACGGCACTTGAGGCGGTTGGCCTGGTAGCTCTCGAAGTTGGAGACGGAAGAAATTTCCAGCCAGCGGCCCTGGGCGGCGCTCCACAGCTCAAAGTCGTAGGTGATGGCCGATGTGAAGCTCATGTCGCCGCCGCAAAGACGGAGGATGCGGTAGCGAAGGCCCAGCTCCTTCACCAGGCTTTCTACGTGGGCAATCATCTCATCCAGAGCAGCATAGCTGTTCTCCGGCTTTTCGATGCGCACAATCTCCACCTTGTCAAACTGATGCAGGCGGTTCAGGCCCCTCACGTCCTTGCCGTAACTGCCGGCCTCGCGGCGGAAGCAGGGGGTATAGGCGGTGAGTTTCTGCGGGAACTGGTCGGCCCCCAGAATGACATCGCGGAAAATATTGGTCACAGGCACCTCGGCGGTGGGAACCATGTAGAAATCGTCCAGGTTGGCGTGGTACATCTGGGCTTCCTTGTCGGGCAGCTGGCCGGTGCCGAAACCGGAAGCGGCGTTCACCATCACGGGCGGCTCCACCTCTTTGTAACCGGCAGCCGTATTGCGGTCCAGGAAGTAATTGATGAGGGCGCGCTGCAACTTGGCCCCCTTGCCCTTGTACACGGGGAAACCGGCGCCGGTGATTTTCACCCCCAGGTCGAAGTCAATGATGTCGTACTTCTTGGCCAGCTCCCAGTGCGGAAGGGCCCCTTCGGGGAGCTTGGGCTCCTCGCCGCCCATTTTCACCACCAGGTTGTCCTCGGCGCCCTTTCCTTCGGGGACCAGGTCGCAGGGAAGGTTGGGCAGCAGCACCAGCTGGGCCTGAAGTTCTTCGGCATTGGTGTCGGCCTGGGAGAGGAGTTCATTGGAACGGGCCTTGAGGGCGGCTACCTCGGCCTTGGCGGCTTCGGCCTCGGCCTTTTTACCTTCTTTCATGAGCTGGCCGATGGCGGCGGCAGCCTTTTTCTGCCGGGCCAGCAGCGCATCGCTCTCGGTCTGGAGGGCCTTGCGTTTGTCGTCCAGGGCGATGACGTTTTCCACGATGGCGCGGGCGTCGAAATTCTTGACGGCGAGTTTGCGGATCACCAGCTCGGGGTCTTCACGAAGGAGTTTCAGTGTAAGCATATTGTGTTGATTTTAGATTCTTCACTACATTCAGAATGACAGAAAAACAAAGACAAAAGGAGGAACTGCCCTTTTGGAACAGGTCCTCCTTAGAGTCTACAGTACCTTCGGGCTTAGTTCTCGAAAGGAACTACTGACACGAAGGACTTGTCTTCACGCTTGCGGGTGAATTTGACAGTACCGTCCACCAGGGCGTAGAGGGTGTGGTCCTTGCCCATGCCTACGTTGAGACCCGGGTTGTGAACCGTACCGCGCTGACGCACGATGATGTTACCGGCCTTTACGACCTCTTCGCCGAACTTCTTGATGCCGAGGCGCTTGGAATGCGACTCACGACCGTTCTTGGAACTGGATTGACCTTTCTTGTGTGCCATAATCTGTTTCTCCTTTTAAGTTAAGCGATAGCGTCGATGTGGATTTTGGTGAGTTTCTGACGGTGACCGTTCAGGGTCTGGAAACCTTTGCGGCGGATTTTCTTGAAAACAAGAACTTTCTTTGCCTTGGCGTCGTCATCTACTACGGTGGCCTTTACGGTGGCACCTTCTACATAGGGAGTTCCAACTTTCACAGCACCCTCATTTTCCAGGAGGAGCACTTTGTTGAACTCTACGGATTCTCCGTTCTTGGCCTGGAGGCGGTTCACGAAGATGTCCATTCCAGCTTCCACTTTGAACTGCTGGCTTGCAATGTCTACAATTGCGTACATTGTACAAAAACTTATTTAAAGTTTTGGGCCGTAAGCGCCTGCCTTTGAGGCCGGTCTTTACTGAGCTTAGCGGTCATCTCAAAAAATGGACTGCAAAGATACTGATTTTTCGGGGAATAGCAAATTTTTTTTACTAAAAGAGAGCGGACGTCAGATCAGCGACAGCGCCACGTCCATCATGCGGGTGAAGGTGGTCTGGCGCTCCTCGGCGGTGGTGAGTTCGCCGGTGACGATGTGGTCGGAGACCGTGAACAGGGCCATGGCCTTGTTGCCGGAGCGGGCGGCGTTCATGAAAAGGGCCGCGGCTTCCATCTCTACGGCCAACACGCCCATTTTCATCCATTTATCGGCCTGCGGATGGTCCGAATAGAACACGTCCGAGGACAGCACATTGCCCACTTTGTAGCGGTAGCCCAGTGCTTCGCAGGTCTCGACGGCCTTGCGCAGCAGACCGTAATCGGCAATGGGGCAGAACGTGCCGGGAAGGTCGTACTGGGCCGCATAGTTGGAGTCTGTGCAGGCGCCCATGGCCAGCACCAGGTCTCCCAGGCGAAGGTCTTTGTGATAAGCACCCGCCGACCCGATGCGGATGATGGTCTTGACGCCGTAGAAATTGAACAGTTCATACGTGTAAAGGGCAATGGAGGGAATGCCGATGCCATGTCCCATCACGCTTACAGGCTTACCCTGATAGGTACCGGTAAAGCCCAGCATGCCGCGTACGTTATTGACCAGAACAGGATTCTCCAGGTATTTTTCCGCCATGAATTTGGCGCGGAGAGGATCGCCTGCCATAATCACGGCAGGGGCAATTTCCCCGTATTTTGCCCCAATGTGGGGCGTAGGTGTGTTGTTACTCATGTGGTTATCATTTTTCTCTGCAAAGATAACTATTTATCTGCAATATTTGCGCAATTCTCTCCCGCGGCACCCCCATAACCCTGGCCAGTTGGGAAATGGATGTCTTGGTTGAGCGATACAAATAGGGTACTAAACGTGTCTGTTGATTCAAACTCAACTGGCTAATCTCAGTTTTGAACCAGCGGGCCGCTATCTCTCCTGCGGTCTTATAATAATCTGAATCGCTTTGCATCTGATAAGGCATTTCTTCCAGCAGATGATGCATCTGGGATGGATTCAATTCCCCAATTGTTTTCAGAAAGAACGCCGCATCATGGGCGAATGCCTGTTCCAGATACTCACAATCGCAGAAACTGGAGGGTATCAAGTGCTCCTCTGAGTCCAGCAGCCAGGGAACATCCGTCAGTTTATCCCCGGTATGCATGATGGCTACCCGTTCGCGAAAAGTTAAAGCCGCCACAGGCCGATAAGACTGGTCCGTTTGCTTTCCGCAGAACATGGCCCTGTAACCCGACCACGGGTACAGATGAATGGGGCACTGGTTATCCAGAGCATTCCGTGGAATATAGGCCAGCGTGTTGCGTACATGCCATTCGGTTTCCATGGGAATGGCTTTGATCTCTTCCCGGTGCAGGATACCCCGCTCACGGTATTTCCTGCTGAACCACATGGAATAGACTCTCTTGATTTCTTGAGCGAAGGCCTCCGCCTCTTCCGGGCTTCTTGCCAAGATGGCCACATGGCAGTGATTGGAGACCACGGCATAGATAATGACCCGGACTTTTTTCCGGAGAGCACAGACGCAAATGATTTTGACCATCGCGTCATAATCATCTTCGTCTCTGAACAGTACAACATTTTCCAGTCCCTTCATACAAACATGATAGGGCTGCATTTCATAAGATTTCCCATTGGGGAAAAGACGGTATGCCCGAATTTTCATAACGCATAGCAGTTTTTATTCGTTTCACAAGAAACGAAGGATTACACGGGCATCCTGAACCGCAAAAGCAATAATAAGCCATTCGCAGCGATAAATCAAGGATTCCGGATGTTTTTTTCTCCCTTTCTGCAAAAGGTCGGGTTTGAGGCAGCACACCTTTTGCGCCGATTGTGCCTCTGAGTGTTATCAGTCCGCATTTCCGTGCAAAAGGTCGGACGCATAGAATCCGACCTTTTGCAGCGGCATAGGATTTTTCGCCAAAAATCACTACCTTTGTAACCCGTATTCAAGCAACTGACATTATGAAATACGGGTTCGACAACGGGAAATATCTCAAAATCCAATCGGAACACATCCGGCGGCGCATTGCCTCTTTCGGCAATAAACTTTATATGGAATTTGGCGGCAAATTGTTTGACGACTATCATGCCGCCCGCGTGCTTCCGGGATTTGAGCCCGACAGCAAACTGAAAATGCTCATGCAGATGCGCGATGACGCCGAAATCATCATCGTCATCAGCGCTGTGGATATTGAAAAGAACAAAGTGCGCAGCGACCTGGGCATCACTTACGATATGGACGTGCTGCGCCTCAGGGACGAATTCCTTTCCCGTGAGCTTAGCGTTAACAGCGTGGTAATCACCCACTTCAACGGTCAGGCAAGCGCCGAGGCCTACCGCAAGCGCCTGGAGAACATGGGCATCCGGGTGTACTACCACTATACCATTGAGGGCTACCCCAACAATGTGGCCCTCATTGACTCCGAGGAAGGTTTCGGCCGCAACGACTATGTGGAAACCACCAAACCGCTGGTGGTAGTGACGGCCCCCGGTCCCGGCAGCGGAAAAATGGCCGTGTGCCTGAGCCAGCTGTACCAGGAAAACAAACGCGGGGTCAAGGCCGGTTACGCCAAATTTGAGACCTTCCCCATCTGGAACCTCTCCCTGACGCACCCCGTGAACATTGCCTACGAAGCCGCCACGGCTGACCTGGACGATGTAAACATGATTGACCCCTTCCACCTGGATGCCTACGGGGAAACCGCCGTGAACTACAACCGCGACATCGAGATTTTCCCCGTGATGAACGCCCTGTTCGAAGACATTTACGGCGGCTCTCCCTACAAGAGCCCCACCGACATGGGCGTGAACATGGCCGGCTTCTGCGTCTCCGACGACGATGTGTGCCGCGAGGCTTCCCGGCAGGAAATCATCCGCCGTTACTACGCCGCCCTCTGCAATTTTGCCGATGGCAAGGCTACGGAAAGCGAGGTGAACAAAATCGGCCTTCTGATGAAGCGGGCCCGCATCATTACCGCCGACCGCCTGTGCACCGTGGCCGCCAAGGAGCGCACCGACAAGTCCGGCCTGGCCGCTGCTGCCATCGAACTGGAGGATGGGACCATCCTTACGGGCGAAACCTCCCCGCTGCTGGGGCCCAGCTCGGCCCTGCTGCTGAACGCTATCAAGCATCTGGCCGGCATTGCCCACAATATCAAGCTCATTCCGCAGACGATGATTGGCCCCATCCAGAAAACCAAAGTGACTTATCTCCACGGCCATAATCCCCGCCTGCACACCGACGAAGTGCTGGTGGCCCTTTCTATGATGAGCCTTCTGGACGAGAATTGCTTCCAGGCCCTGGACCAGCTCCCGAAACTCCGTGGCGCCCAGGTCCACTCCACGGTGATGCTCAGCGAGGTGGACCGCAAAACCTTCTCCAAGCTGGGCATCGGCCTCACCTGCGACCCCGTTCGGAAAATCAAAAAACAGCAGTAAACCGGACACCCCAAAAGGTCGGATTCTGTGCGTCCGACCTTTTGCACGTAAATGCGGGCCGATGCCGTTCAGTGGCACAATCGGTGCAAAAGGTGTGCTGCCTCAAATCCGACCTTTTGCAGTACGGCGGCCGAAACGGGCCGATGACATGATACACGGAAGACGGGCAGGACGGCACCCTCAGGCGCCAATAAGACGGACAAACTCCGTCATGCCTTTGGTGGCCACCTCTGGGATGAAGGTGACGCGGGGGTCGTGGAGTTCCACGGGTTTGGGGTCTATGACGTAGATGGGGCAGTCATTCCCGGCGTAACGGTAAAGGCCGGCCGCGGGGTACACCTGCAGGGAGGAGCCCACGATGAGGAGGATATCGGCCTTCTCTACCAGGGAGATAGCCTGCTCGATTTTGGGCACGGCCTCGCCGAAGAAGACAATGTGCGGGCGCAGCTGGCTGCCGTTAGGGGCCTCGTCCCCCAGATGGACGGCGTCATAGCCGATGTCAATGACTTCGGCCTCGGAGCCCGTCCGGTCGTAAATGCCGTTTTCCGGGCGCACCTTGGTGAGTTCTCCGTGCAGATGCACCACCTTGGTGGACCCGGCCCGCTCGTGGAGGTTGTCCACGTTCTGGGTAACCACGTCCACCAGATAGTCTTTCTCCAGTGCGGCAATGGCCAGGTGGGCGGCATTGGGGCGGGCATCACGCAGCTGCTCCCGGCGCTGGTTGTAAAAGTCCAGCACCAGCGGGCGGTTACGGTACCAGCCCTCGATGGAGGCCACGTCGTTCACATTGTATTGTTCCCAAAGGCCTCCCGTGTCACGGAAGGTGGCGAAACCGCTTTCGGCCGATACGCCGGCGCCGGTTAGCACAACGATGTGTTTTTTCATCAGTCTTTCTGTTCAAAGAAGTATTTGCGGAGCCAGTATTCAAAGAGGGGGTCCTGGAAGGAAGGCGTGTCCTGGGCATCGAACAGCAGCACTTCCTTTTTCATGAGGGCGTCCTTCACGCGTTTGACATTGGCCGAAGAATTGAGGCTGTAGCGGCGGATGACATCGGCCCCGCTGAAACGGGTGGCCCCTTCGATGGTGGCCTTGAGGAGGTTCACCTGATGGGTGGTGAGGCTGTTGACAATGCTCACGAAACGGGGCTCGTGCACCGCCAGAAGGCCGTTCAGAGCCTCGATGAGCACCGGTTCCATCATGTAACCGCGGGTCATGGCATCGCAGAGGAAGGCAAAGTGGTTCACATACCAGAGCTGCCCCTTGAAAAGGCGGCAGGCGCCCACCAGGAGGTCCTTGTCAACCGATTTTCCGCCGGTGAGGAAGCCCCTGTGCACGTGATCGGCCATTTCCAGTTCGTCCACCGGAGAAAGGCGCACCCTCTCAACCCTTCTGTGAAACAGCAGACTGGTCTCGAAAATGGCCTTCATGGCATTCACGGCCCCGCCGCAGAAAATATAGGAAAAGGCCTTGTTGTCCTTGTTCCGCTTGAGGGAGTCGTCCAGGGCCGGCAAGATGTCATCCGGGCTCTCCAGCAGGCTCAGGCAGTGGAATTCATCCACAATCAGCAGAATCTTGAGGCTGTGGTCTTTGGCCAGGCGGAAGGGAAAATCCAGGAGGGCCTCCTTGTCGGCCTGGTCCAGGGCCCAGCCCAGGGAAAGCACCTCTCCCCGCTCGGCATAGGCGGCAGGGTCAAAGACAAAATGCGTCTGGGAGAGATACTGCTGCACAATGGCGGCATAAGCATCCGGCGTAGAGGCCACAATCCTAAGGACCGTCGCCCCCAGCCGCAGCAGGAATTCTTCCTGGGTACGGATATTCAATACGCTCATCTGCCCCACGGAAAAACTCTTCCCGCCCAGCCGCATGGAATAGAGCGTCTGCTGGACCAGGGAGGTTTTTCCGCTCTTTGGGGGCTCATACAGGCAAACGTGCTCTCCCTGGGAAAGCAGGTTCCCAAGGAGGGTCACGTCAGCGCGCCTGCCGACAAAGTTTTTGCCGGTAACGTATTGGGTATAAGGGAAGGCGGTATCCATTACTGTTCGGTGGAAACCTCGGAGGGAAGTTCGGCGGCAGGGGCCTCTTCCGTAGCGGGCACCACTTCCTCAACAGGCTCTTTATAGCAGGAAAGCGGGCTCTTGAGGCCGATGGGAGCAAGCTTGTTCAACAGCCAAAGGGCTACGCAGGCCACCACCACAAGGCCGCAGAGCCAGCACCAGAAGCGGCGGCGGGCCTGTGCCTTGCGGGCCTCAGGATCCACGGCGGTGAGCTTGGGGAACTGGGCCAGGGAGGTGAGGGTCTTGCCGAACTTCACGTTCACCAGGGACGCGGCGTTGATGGCCCAGCCGTTGGCATTGAGCACCGGACCCAGGTCACGCCTGCGGAGCTTGCGCCAGGCAATGAACATGGAAGGGCCGGAAATCAGGAGCATAATGACGGCAATGATGAGAAGCGCCTGCCAGAAGGTAATGCCCTTGAGGGCGGCGGCAATGCCGGCCAGCGCGGCGCCTACCAGGCCTACGGCCATGCCCACGGCAGCGAAGATGCCGGCATACTTGGCAATGTCGAAGGGCGCGGCAGGGGCCTTTCCGTCGGCCGCAGTATTGGTTGCGTCAGTGAGGCCGGCCATGGACTTTTCGTTCTTCTCCGCGGCCTTTTTGTCAATGCGGTCGCTCACCATGCGGGCCACCTTCTTGTAGGGGGTCCAGAACGCCTGGCGGATGGAGATGGGGTTGTCCACAATGGCAATCACCTTGGCGGTATAGTCGTTGCCCTCGCGGTCATAGAACACGGCGTTCTTGCCTTCGCGGAGGCCGTCCACATCCCCGTCGGTAAGCACCGCGGCAATGTTGAAGCTCTTGCCCAGCCGCTCGCTGGTGCAGGCGCAGTACAGGATGTACATGCCGCTGAGCGAAGAAATTTCCGGGGCGGGGCCTGCCACCTTCACGCAGAGGTCGGTGCTGCGCTGGTCAATGTACAGGCGGCCGGCCTGGAAGATGGCCTTCTTGTCGGGGGCATAGAAATCGGCCAGGACCACATAGTTGTTCAGGAAACGGTAGAAGTGCTTCTGCAGGCGCAGGACTTTGTCCACTTCCTCGATGGAGAGGGCGTTGGCCTCTTCGGCCTTGTCTTTCTCTACCAGCTCCAGCAGGGCGGCTTTTTTGTCCTGCTTGAGGATGGTTTTGACGCACTCCAGGCCCAGGGCTTCCACTTCCCCGCCCTTCTTGGCGCCGAGCCAGGCGGTGTAGGGGGCGAATTTGGCCAGGATGCCGGCCCAGTCGGCTTCGGAGAGGGCCTTGGCACCGGGAGCCACCAGGGCGGCCATGGCCTCCACGGCGGCCTTCCAGGCGGGGTTCACGGCGCCCAGGTCCAGTTTTCCGTCGGCGGAAGGCTTAGCCAGCGGCTGAAGGCCAATCTCATCGGCGGCAGCGGCCAGGTTCCCCTCAATGGCGGCAATTTTGTCCACGTTCACATCCACGGCTCCGGCCACGGCGGCATCGAAGCCGATGAGCTTGCAGCGCATGAAATAGTCGGCCACCTTGTCCTTCACGGCTTCCACGGCAGCGAGGGCATCGGCGGTCTTTTCCCCGAACGGGAGCACTTCCGGAGTGCAGGCTTCCTGCCAGGCGGCAAAGTCGGCGCAGGCGGCGTAGAAGGCCTCAATCTGGTCGGCGGTAACACCGGCCACGCCGCTGCGGTCCAGGGCCGAGGCAATGCCGGCGATGGTCTCGATGAGCTTCCCGGTGGCTTCGTCCGCGGCCGATGCCGGGGTGATGATGCCGTCGCCGTTGAAGCGGGTGCCGGCAAAAATCTTCACATTGTCGGCGGTATCCTCCAGGGCAATCTCCTCCTTCTCCAGGCCCAGGTTCTTCAGGATTTGGCGGGCCGATGCCTGCAGGCGGGCGCCGTCGGGGTCGGCGGCATTGAAATCTTCCAGCTTCAGGACGTCGGACTCTTTCAGGAGCAGGTCCGGGTCTTTGAGGATACGGGTGAGCCACTGGGCGGTGGCAATGACTTCGTCTACGCGGATTTTGCCGTCGGCGTCTCCGTCAATGAGCTGCAGGGTCTTCTGGTCAAACTCCAGGCCCTCCACCGGGCAGCTGAGGACGGTCCAGAGCTTGCGGTCCAGCTCTCCCAGATGGGCAATGTCCTGTCCGTTACGGATGTTCACGCGCACAGTTCCGCCCACAGAGGCGAACTGCCAGGGATAAGTTTCAGGGGTTGTGTTCATAGGGTATTGTATTTGTGTTGTTTTGCAGGGCGTAACAATCTTGTTATTGCAAATTTAACAAAATATTTTGTGGATTTTCAAATAATTTCTAACTTTGCGGTCCAATTGAGAAAAAGGAGGTGTAAAAGCATGATCATCGTTCCCATCAAAGAAGGCGAAAATATCGAGAGAGCCCTGAAGAAATTCAAGCGCAAGTTCGAAAAGACCGGTGCCGTCCGCGAGATGCGCGCCCGCAAGAACTTTGAGAAGCCTTCCGTGATCAAGCGTATGGCTCATCAGAAAGCTGTCTACGTACAGAAGCTCCGGCTCCAGGAAGAGCAGTAGTTTACGCCTCACAGTATAAAGCGGCAGCCTTTGTGGTTGCCGCTTTTTTGTTTGCGTGAGAATCATTATCTTTGTAGTCTATGAGCGACTACATTGTATCGGCACGCAAGTACAGGCCGGATTCCTTTGAAACCCTGATTGGCCAGGATACCATTGCCAGAACGCTGTCCAACTCTATCCGGAGGGGGCAGCTGGCGCACGCCTATCTGTTTTGCGGTCCGCGCGGGGTGGGCAAGACCACCACGGCGCGCATCTTTGCCAAAATGATTAACTGTTCCCATCCGGGGCCGGAGATGGAGCCCTGCGGGGAGTGCGAATCCTGCGTGAGTTTCCAGGAAAACCGCAGTTACTGCATCCATGAGCTGGACGCCGCCTCCAACAATTCCGTGGAGGACATCAAGGCGCTCATGGAGCAGGTGCAGGTGCCGCCGCAGGTAGGCCGCTACAGCGTGTACATCATCGATGAGGTGCACATGCTGTCGCAGGCCGCTTTCAACGCCTTCCTCAAAACCCTGGAGGAGCCCCCGGCACACGCCATCTTCATCCTGGCCACCACGGAGAAGCACAAGATTCTGCCAACCATCCTGAGCCGCTGCCAGACCTACGACTTCAACCGCATCAGCATCCCGGACATGGTGCGGAACCTGCGCGGCATTGCCACCAAGGAAGGCGTGAGCATTGACGACGAATCCCTGCACGTAATAGCTTCCAAGGCCGATGGTGCCATGCGCGACGCCCTCACCATCTTTGACCAGACCGTGGCCTTCTGCGGTACTGAGGTACGGTACGAGGACGTCATCCGCAACCTCAATGTGCTGGATTACGAATACTGCTTCCGCCTCACGGATTACTTCCTCTCCGGAGACTACGGCAACGCTTTCCTGGTGCTGGATGAGATTCTCTCCAAGGGCTTCAACGCCCTCCACTTTGTGGCTTCACTGTCCAGCCATTTCCGCAATCTGGTGGTGGCCAAAACGGGCGGCCTGGAGCCGCTGCTGGAACTGCCGGATTCGCTGAAAAAACGCTATGGGGAGCAGGCCGCCGCCTGTTCCCATCAGTTCCTCTTTGATGCGCTGAACGTCACGACTGCCTGCGAAAGCGGCTACAAGGCCGCTGTGAACCCGCGGCTGCACATTGAATTTGCGCTCATGCGCCTGAGCGTACTTAACGGTCAGGGCGCCCTGGCGCAGAAGGCCGCTGCACCGGCGACGGGTAGTGCAGTTGCCGGCAAACCCAACGCGCCGGTGATGGCGCCCCCTGCCGCCTCATCCCCTGCGGGAGCTGCGGCAGGCCCCATCCCCGAAGCAAAAATAAGCGCCGATGCTCCGGCGACGGGGCCTGCCGCTGCTCCCTCGCCCGCACGGCACCGCGCGCCCAAAACCGGCTCGGCCCTTTCCATGTCCTCCATCATGCAGGAGAAGCAGGAGGCTGCCCCGCAGGAGACTTCGGCCCCCAAAGAAGTGGTGCTGCCGGACAATGCGGCAGTGCAGGCCAAATGGAAGGAACTCTCCGCGCTGTACGAGAGCCGTCCCCGCCTTGCCAGCATGCTGGCCAACGGGAAAACGGAGATCCGCGAGGAAGGCGGCGTAAAGATTGTAGACTTCTATGTGCTCAACGAGGCCCAGAAACAATGGGTGGAAGAAAAGCTCCTGAGAGACCTGGAAGGCAAAATCCGGGACCTCCTTAACTGCTACAAGATTAACATTGAGGTGCAGGTGCAGGCCATGGAAGAAGCAGAGAAAGTGCCCTATATGCCGGAAGAAAAGGCCAAGGACCTCATGGAGAAAAACCCCGAAGTACGGGCCTTCGTGGCCGATATGGGCCTGGATACAAAGTAAAATGCCATGATTCTACGCGCAGAAAAACTTGTCAAGAAATACGGCGTCCGCACGGTGGTGAAGGGCGTTTCCATGGATGTGCACCAGGGCGAGATTGTGGGCTTCCTGGGGCCCAACGGCGCCGGAAAAACCACCAGTTTCTACATGATTACGGGACAAATCAAGCCCAATGGCGGCCGGATTTTCCTGGAAGACGACAACGGGGTAAGCACCGAAATTACCACGCTCCCCATGTACGAGCGGGCCAAGATGGGAATCGGCTACCTGCCGCAGGAGGCCTCGGTTTTCCGCAAAATGTCGGTGGAAGACAACATCCTCTCCGTGATGGAGCTGTCGGCCTCTACCCGGGGCATGACCAAGGCCGAGCGGCTGGAGCGCATGGAGCGCCTCATTGACGAATTCAACCTTTCCAAAGTGCGCAAGTCCAAAGGCATCCAGCTCAGCGGCGGTGAGCGCCGGCGCTGCGAGATTGCCCGCGCCCTTGCCGTAGACCCCAAGTTCATCCTGCTGGACGAACCCTTTGCCGGCGTGGACCCCATTGCCGTGGAAGACATCCAGTACATCATTGCCAAACTGAAGTACCGCAACATCGGCGTCATTATCACGGACCACAACGTGGGCGAGACCCTGGCCATCACCGACCGCGCCTACCTCCTGTACGAAGGCGTGATTCTGCAGGCCGGCACCCCGGAGCAGCTGGCGGCCGATGAAGACGTGAGAACCAAGTACTTAGGCTCCGGCTTCGTGCTCAAACGCTCCAAGAGCGTGGAGCGCGCCCGCGCAGAAGTGGAAAGCGAAAAATAAGTTTGGCACACTCCTTGCTTTAACTGCCATCGGTTAGTTTTAGTTGGTTTAGTTAATATTAGGTACAAGTTAAGGGCAGCCGTGAGGGTTGCCCTTCTTGTATTGTGCTGCCGTGCCCCAGCAGATGCACATCCTTCACGAGTAAGTTCTTAAGAACAAGCACCCCGGAGTGCCTTTATATCCTCTAATGGGAGCCCCGTAGCTCTAGAGACATCATCGGGAGACATCCCCATTCTCAGAAGGTTCATGGCAGTGCTGACCAGAGCTTCCTCACGACCTTCCTCGCGACCCTCCTGCTTCCCCCTCCGCTCACCTTCCTGCTCACCTTCCAGTCGCCCTTTGTTCTCGGCAAAGGCAATCTGATTCTTTATGTCCCGTTCTGTAGTCATATCCTTGATGTATTCTTTGAGTTCTTCCGGAGCAAAATTACTGATTTCCGCCGACTTAAACAACAGGTCATAGAACTCTCCCCGGGCCCATTGTGGTTGCTCGGTCATCTCGGAGATATGCCCAAACGTATAACATAAACGGTCCAAGGCCCCCGCGTCAGGCGCTTCCGGATGCTTGCAGTTGGGCACTTCCAGGAAAACATACTCAATCCGGTTTGTCATTGGCTCTCCGCTCTCAACTTCGCGCAAGCGGTATCTGAACAGCACCTGTTCCGATTTTTTATGAATGGAAAAGTTTACTATGCCGATAAAGTAGATGGGAGCAAAGCCCCAGTCTGTTCGCCCATGAGGCAACTGCTCCTGAATCACGAAAGAAGAATTGAACACGGCCCTTTCATAGAACGTGGACTGTTCTGACAGCTGTACTTCGACGATGAACAGATTCCCCTCCTCGTCGGTGCACTGAACATCTACACGGATATCTTTCCCGCGCAGAATAGGATTGGTGTGTTCCTGCGGGCCGAAGTGCACCTCGCGGATACTCCTTTCCGGGATTAGCTGCTGAAGAAGGAGTTGCATGAGCCTTTTGGCCTGGTCCCAGCCGAAGGTCCTCTTAAACCACCTGTCCTTAAGAATGTTTACATAGCGCCCGATTCTGACGGGCTGCTCCAGTGAGTTTTGATTATGGGTCAACATGGCTTTAAATATTTGTTGACCTCAAATATATTACAATTTTTTCCGGAAAAGCACAATCATAAAAAACTTTTCCCAATTTTTTTATGTTTCAACCGATTGGGGACGAAAGTGCCTTATTTAGGGACGAAAAATGCGGACCCGCGAGGGTCAACACGGCAAAAGGCACAAAAAGCATCCCGGTGAGGGGGGGCGTTGGGATTAGGATTCACTCTGATTCCTCAGGGATATAATCTCTTCACGCAATTAGGGAAGGTCATTGATAACGATTTTCCACATGACATCGTCTGTAACGGCAGCGTAGTCATGAATAACCCGGTTCCTGCATATATCAATTGCTTTGTTTCATCCAGCTCCTGCTTAAAATACGGATTTTTTATAGCATTGTATTCCACCAAGTCCACATCTCGCATCAGTAAATCCTCCAAGGCAAACTTGAAGGCAAAATAATTTTCCCCATAAACCGACAAAGGGAGCGACTTACGGTCAAACACTACGGTAAAATCAACGTCGCTGTCTTTGCCGAAGCGAGGGGTAAGCACAGAGCCGAAGACATACAGTTCCAGCACCTTGTGTTTTTCGCACAAGGCAATGATCTGGGCCATATTCCGCTTAATGAGCCTCATGGTGCAAAGATATACATTTTCAAATGCAAAACAAAAACAAAGCGCCCCGGGATGGGGCGCTTGGACTACTTAGCAAATATATCTGAATGCGTGCCCGTGTTGAGCATCAGCAAAGTCAACTCTGCATCGTTCTGCTCCCAAAGCAGTAGCCAATCCGGGCGGATATGGCACTCCCATTCTCCAAGATGATTACCCGACAACTTATGTGGCCTGTATTTAACGGGCAATGTGCCAGTTGTTGCCAACTGGGTAATGACCGCCTGGAGCTCATCCATCGGCAGCCCCCGCTTTTGGCATAGCTTCCAGTCCTTCCTGAACTGATTGGTAACCCGTATCGTATACATCAGTTATGCACTCAGGGAAGCAAACAACTCGGATGGGGAGGAAAAAGATTCAACCTGGCCATTACGGGCCTCCATCTTGGACTGCTCATATGCCGATAGCTTTTTGGGACGGGAAATGCTCCATCCCATTTTTTTTGCGAGCAAACGAAAAGTTGCCCTTTCCTCTGCCGGTATCTGAACGGTGTATTCGTAACTCATAGTTCTTCACGGCATTAATGCCGTCTCCTTTGCAAAGATAGTTATTTTGAAATACAAAAACAAAGCGCCCCGGGGGTGGGGCGCTTTGGAAGAGGAAGTGAGGGCCGATGGGGGCCCGGTCACTTTTTACTTGGCAAGACGGGCTGCGGCGATGCCGTTAACGCGAGCTTCGGTAGCCTGGGTCTTGGGAGCGGCAGAGCGCTGAACCTGAGTCTTAACAAGAGAAGGAAGGTTACTACGGGTGTCAACTGCACGAACTACAAACATGTTGGCTTGTGCCTTGTCATTGTGCTTTACCTTAGCAGAAGCCTTGGCAGGAGCAGCCGCAGCAGCGGGTTTTAAGATTGTATTCAGATAGAAGATATCCTCCCAGTTGCCCCTTCCAACATTTGCGTTCTCAGTATTGGTAATCACCCATGCATAGCTAAATCCTACATAAGCACCGTATTGGCAGGCGCCGGCTTCAAAAGTCACATTGCCACTTTGGTGCATCTGAGCAGCGCAAATCTTCTGAGGAACACTACCATTGAAAGGATAATAGCGATACTCTCCACCATCCTCAAAGACACCGGAAAGCACATCCATGCATGCGCCATAATTACCGGATTCCCAAGATGAAAGATCCTGCTCAGAGATGACCATTTCGCCATTTTCGAAAACAGCCACAAAAGGCTCATAGTTATTGGAACCTGGGATACCGGTCACATTGTAAGTAGAGCCCTCTTCGGCAACCGTGATAGTGAGTACGGATCCATCGGTGGAATTCCAGGTGCCGAGGAAATCCTCATAGGCCGCTTTCACAACCGGTGAATTTTCTTTCTCGGCACGTGAAAGAGTTGCAGGAAGAGCCGTTACAGTGCCGTACTTATTACCCTTTCCGGCATTGTCTCCACTTTGGATTACCCATGAGAAGGCAATAGCAGTAAACGTACCATAATTGCATGTCCCTGGTACCAGACTTACTGTTTCAGTCTCCGCATCATAAGTTCCAAGGAAGACCTTGGCAGGAGTAGTGGTATTCAGAGGATAAGCATTGAAGGCAGTAGAACTATATACAAACTGTCCGCTGAGATAATCGCTGCACATTCCATAAGGATTGCTGGCAAACGCGCTCACTTCGTCTGAATTGAACTCTCCAAGATACTGCTCAAGAATATAGAATTTACCGCTTTCGGCATCAAATACACCTTCAACCGTATCAGCGCCACTATAGATAGAGCTAAGACCTGCAAGACCGGTAACATTGTATGTTGAACCTGCAACTTTTTCACTCACAGTCCAGATAGAACCACCGACCTGCCACTCACCGAGGAAGTCCTCGTAAGAAATTGTTGACTCAACTACACCCTTGACGAGTTCTGCGCCATCAAACTTCACCGCAGGAGCATAGCGCCCGAACTGGTTGGCGGAGGGAATATCATAGAGGTAGTCATAGCCTTCCAGCGGGCCATAACTGTCAGAGGCAATCATCAGATCCACGGAGCCATCCTCGGCCAGGCCGAAGCTGAGGATCTTAGGATCACTCATGTAGTTTTCGTTGGAATAAGCGCTGGAACCGTTGAACCACACAGCTACAAACTTATCATGGCAAACGGCGTCGTTTGCATTGGTCCAATCCTCACCCAGTGTCTGGTTGGAAAGGGTTACGAGACCGGTAGTTGCGTTGAAGGTCATTTCTGCGAGTTCTCCACCACCAAGCTGCTCTGCGCTGGTGATGCCGGCAAGGCCTTCCACGGTGTAAGATTCTCCGTTTACTTTCTCTACCAGGTTCCAGACTTCCTCAACGCCGGCGGAGTTGGTGAAGGTCCACTGTCCAAGGTAATCTTCATACGTATTGGCAGCATAAGGACTCACCTTACTGAACTCCTTAACAGCATATTTGCCGGAGATGGCACCATCACCGTCCAGGCCGATGGCAAAGAGGTAATAGTCTCCATAATCGAAGGCGGCAAAGCTGTCGGAGGCCGTCTCGTTATGGGCAAAGACGCCGAACACGTATTCGAAGCCATAGGAGGCGTTACGGGTGAGGTTGAAGAGGAGGTCGTCGGATGTGTTGAAAGCAACACTGTGAACAAAGTCCTCAATAGTATCATACTCATCCAGAGCGGAAGCGGAGTATATGGCGAACTCATAATAGCTGTCCTCAGAAGGATTGGCCACGGTATTGGATACCAGCTCGGGATAATTGGAATTGCCGGAGGTTTCACCTTCGTAAGCGAGTTCCCAGCCGGTTTCTACTTCATAAGCAACCGCGCGAACAGAAGTGGGGATGAAGTTAAAGTCTTCCTTACCGTCGGTGGTATCAACATTGATGACCCAACCCTTGATGGCAACAAACTTGCCTACGAGGCCTGCAAGGTCAATGCCGTCCGGAACGCTGCTGATTACGAAGCGCTGAGGGTCGGCATACGCGGTCACATAATAAACACCGTCTTCTTCGGTAAGAGTACCATTATCCACGGTCCAGAAGTTGCGGTAGCCGTTCTGGCCATAGCCGTAATACACATAATTCTCGTGCTCGTCAACAGCGATAGGCGTGGCTTCGGTATCAAAAGCAACCGAAGAAACATCGATATAAGTACCGCCGAGCTCGTCGGTCTTCTTGATACCGGAAAGGGTGAAGACGCCATTATAGAGACCTTCGGCATTCACATAAATCTTGCTTTCACCATCGGTAACAATGGCCTGCGTCTGATTGGCCGCAATGGCGGTAACGTTATAAACCGTCACATTGGTTCCGTCGGCCACAGCAACAACGGAGGCAAGGTCTGTAATCTCTTCAGGATCCGGATACTGGAAGATTTCGATATCCTTGACAGACTCCTTGGTAGCGCTGTCAATAACCTTCACCGTAGCGCTACGATAAGCGCCGGTAGTATTCTCCGCGATGGTGAGCAAGAGTTTATCTACATAGGTACGAGTGTCGGGACCTACGGAAATCCAATCCTGAGCTTCCTCGGGAATCTCTACAGTGTAAGCCTTGTTAGTGGTAATGGTAAGCGGGAATTCACCGCCATTGGCAGGAACGTCGGATGTCTCAATAACAGCCTCCAGAACAGCGCCCTCGAATACCAAGGTGCGGATGTCCGTCTTGCCTTTATGGTTGGCAGCATAAACCGTAACCTTAACAACAGCGGCATCATCATTCTTATTGGTCACCTTGATAACACCGGACTTGTTGTCGACGGGGGCCACTTCGGCTTCCCATCCGCCGATGATGCCGATAACGTCAACAGAAGTTTCGTCATCATCACTTACACCATCAATGGTATAAGCAAAGTCAACGGTAGCATTGAGGTCTACACCATTATTCTGGTCAAGAGCCACATTCAGCGTGAAGGCCTTTTCCTTGGGGAGCGGAACATCCTGATCGCCCACAACCAGCATCACGTAGTCGTCGGTGGAACGTTCTTCATCAATGTAAGCAGAAGTGAAGGCGCTGCCGTCGATTTCCTTGAGGCCAATCACTTTCCAAGTTTCACCACCGTCGTAGGAAACCTGAAGTTTGCCTTGGTCGTTGGTACCGAAAACAGGAGTTTTACCGTCTGCACCAGCGGCTCCGGTTTCACCCTGCTCGCCCTGCTCACCCTGCTCACCCTGAGGGCCGGGAGTGGACACAGGAACACCGTTGGGATAGTCCTCGTTGGTAAGGACCTGACCGTTGACGGTCCAAACATAGACACCGTCAACCAGGGTGATGCTGATTACAGGAGTCTCGCCGTCGGCACCGTCTTCACCATTGGCACCAGCAGCACCGGTCTCACCGGTGTCACCTTTATCACCCTTGTCACCTTTCTCACCCTGCTCGCCTTGCTCACCCTTGTCACCCTTGGCGCCATCCTTGATGGTGGCGGAGGTGCCGTCGGAGAAAGTGATGGTGTACTCACCATTTCCTTCAATGACAGAAACCACGGTGAGTTTCTTGTCAATGGCGTTAACCAAGTTTTGGAGACCAGGGACGGTTTCCTCATTGATTTTCTTCACAGCTTGCTCAAGGGCGGTGACCCTGGAATCCAAACCCTCTACCTGGGTCTGGAGATTCTTCAGGTCGGACTCCTTGGCGCAGCCGGCTGCGAGCAGCGTAACAAGCGCTACCAGCAGAACAGTCCAAATGGATTTTCTCATAATACTTGATTTATTGGTTAAACAATTATTAGCTGTTTAAAAACGGTATCCAAGGCTCACGGCAAGGGAGTTGCCGATAATCTTGTTGGCCGTAATATAGGTCACATCCAGGCCGATTCCCTTCCACCGGGCACCCAGCCCCAAGGCCAGGTGGGAAGGCAGCGCCGCCCCCTCGGAGGCAAAGCGGTAACCGGCCCGTACATAGAGCAGTTCACGGAAAGTGTACCGGAGCCCGGCCGATACGCCGACCTTTCCGCTGAAGTAATAGTCTGCGTCCAGCGCAGCACCCAGGCCGAAGGGCAGCTCGTAAGAAACTGCAGCACGGGCACTGGCAGGCAGCGGCGAGCTGTTGCCGCTCTCGGACTTGACACCGCCGCCCAGGTTCTGCACGCCGGCGGCCACATTGAGGGCCTTGAGGCGGTACTGCAGCATGGCCGAAAAGGCCACGGACGAAATCTTATAGTCGGGCAGGAGCCGCTGCTGGGCAAAGCGCACGCTGGCGCCCAGGCTCAGGCCAGGGGTGAAAGCCACGCTCACGCCGCCGGCGACCAGAAGGTCTGAAGGGGCATAAGTGCCGTAACTTCCGCCAAAATCCAGCGAAGGACGGGCTCCGTACAGAGCGCCTGCGCCCACGGCAAAACTCTTGCCGAGTTTCACGGCAACTCCGCCGCCCATATAACTCACTTTGGTAGCGTCGTTTCCGGGAGCCCAAAGGTTGTAGGAAACGGCAGCATCCATGCGCCTGGGGGCAAAAACAAGCCGCGCAGGATTGTCAAACACAGCCATTGCGGCCGATGACGCTACGCTGGCACTGCCGGCTCCGGCCATACCGGAGACATCGGCACTGCGGGGCTGCGAGAGCAGCTGGAGCGCTTCGCTCACCGGCACGTTTTCCTGCGCCAGGGCGGCACTGCAGCAGAGCATGGCAGCCACTAAGGTATAAATCCGTACTTTCATCGCTTCACAATGGTATAAGTATAAGTCTGTCCTTTGTAAGTGGCTTCGAGGGTGTAAATGCCGGGAGCCAGGGAGTCTACGTTCACCTGGACCGGGTGCGCGGCGCTGTAATTGCCGCTGGTCTCAAAGACCACCACGCCGGAAGAAGAAATAAGCCGAATGGTCACCGGGGCCTCTTCGAGGCCGGGGATGAGGGTAAGGGTTCCGCCGCTGAGCACGGTATCTCCCACCAAGATTACCTCCGGAGAGCCGGCAGGGCGTACCAGCACGGTCAGGAGAGCATCGGCATGCTCACCCATGTGGTCTACGGCGCTCACGGAAACCTGGCAGATGCCCTGGGACACCGCCTTCAATTGCAAGGTACCGTCTTCCAGTATCTGGGCGGTAGCCACTCCGGGCTGGCGGCTGGCGGCCATTATCTGCAGCGGTTCCCCGTCCGGGTCCGTAAAATAAGTGCTCAGGTCCACCTCTTTGGTGTCTCCCAGCGTATCCAGCAGCAGGGTTTCCAACGCCTTGGATTGCTGCGGCGCCTGGTTGGCCAATACCGAGTACAGGATGGTCTTCTTGTACTGGGCACCCAATTCATCGGTTACGGTAACCACCCCTTGATAGTTGCCTTCCGTTGTGAGCGGGCCCATAATCTGGAACGTATACAATTCCTGCGAACCGTTGTTGGAGCTCCAGGTTGCGCGGCCGTTGGTGACAAAGGAGGTCGTGATGGCATCGCCGTCGGGATCGGTGCAGCGCACAGGGACGTTCAGGGTCTCATAGTGGTGAATCTGGAAACCGCCGGAGGGCTCATCGGCCAGTTCAATGACCGGCGCCTGATTGGCGGCCGTATGCACTTTGATGGGTTCGGAAAGGGCCGAATACTTGCGGCTGTAGCTGAAGGCGGCCATTCCCACGTAGTAATCCGTGTCCGGGGTAAGTCCCGCCAGCATCAGGGATTCGGGAACACCGGCTTCACCACTGGACGAAAGCTTGGTGGCAAAGATGATATCGTTGCCGGGACTGTCCAGCTGGGCATTCACCAGGGCCGAACGGGTGCGGGCGGCCAGGGCAATGTAGCCGTAAGCCTGAACCGTAGTGAAATCTACCCTGACGTTGTGGCCTACCGGAGAAGCCTGGACATCGGAAATGGCCTCCGGGGCATCGCTGCCGCCCTGTCCGTTGAACAGCATGGCTCCCATGGCATCCACCAGCGGGCCGATGGGCTTGCTGCCGGAAGAGGCACCGATGGTCTTGGCGCCGCCGATAAGACGGGCGCGCAGTTCATCGGCCGTAAAACCGGCTCCGCCAAGCTGGGACACTACCAGGGCAGCAACGCCGCTCACGTGTGGGCAGGCCATGGAGGTTCCGCTCATGGTGGTATACTGGCCGCTGAGATAGGTACTCATGATGCTCACACCGGGGGCGCAAATATCTACCCAGTCCCCGTAATTGGAGAAGGAGGCACGGCTGCCGTTGCGGTTCATGGCTCCTACGGAAATGCAGCCGTCGTAATTACCGGGCGCTCCGTAAGGAATGTCATCGTTGCCGGCGGCAAAGATGACCACACCGCCTTTCATGGGCGAAGTGGAAAGTTGCTTTCCGTTGTTGTCGCAACCGGCGTAGGTATTAAAATAGTCGATGGCCTGCGTAAAGGCCCTTTCGGGATTTTCATGGGCCCGACGGGCATATTCCAGCTCATAGCCGGTGACAGCGCCATCGTCATTGAAGTCGAAATTGTAGCCCCAACTGTTTTGGGAAATAACGGCACCTTTATCGGCGGCTTCCTTGAGCGCACGGTTAAAGTCCTGTGCACTGGATTCATTGCCGTTGTTCTGGGTTTCAAACACCTGCAGGGACAGCAGTTTAACACCGCCCTGGCCCTTGGCAGCGTTGCCGCCGGCGATGCCGGTGACCCCCTGGCCGTTGTTGTTGACAGCCGCGATGGTACCGGCCACGTGGGTTCCGTGGAAGTGCTGTGTGATGGTGGTATTGCCTTTCACATAGTTATAATGGCCACTGGAAGCCACGTTGGCGGCCAGGTCCGGATGGTTGAGCTGAAAACCGCCGTCCACCACCGCTACCGTCACTTTGGGATTTCCCATGGTATAGGTATCCCACACGCTCTGGCAGTTCACATCGTAACCCGGATAGGAGGTGTTGTTCATGCCCCACATCTGACTCCAGTAAGGGTCATTGACCGTTACGCTTTGGCGGATAATGCGACTGGGCTCTACCAGTTCCACGCCGGGGAGCGTCTCCAGCGACACGCGGGCCTTGGCATAAGCGATTTCCTTGCCATATTCCACCACCCACCAGCGGTGCAGGCCGGCCTTGCGGGTACGGGGTTCATACTCTCCGGCATCGGGGAAGAGCCGGTGGGCCGATGCCACTGAAACCGAGCCGTTCAAAAGTTTCCGGGCATCGGCGGCATTGGCTTCCAGGCGGGCGCTCAAATCCTCGTCAACATAGACAAGGGCCACGCCGGCTTCAAAGCCGCGCTCGGAAAGATCGGTACCCTGCACCGCCTCCGTCTCCGGTCCCGTCGTCGGGACGGGAGCGGAGAAGGATTCGGAGCGTTCACGGGTGCAGGAAAACGCGGTCAGAACGCAGATACCTGCCGTCAATAAAAGCTTTTTCATTTACTTTCTCAAAAGGTACGAACCTTCGCTGAACACAGCGGGAGCATAACTCAAAGCAGCAACGCTGGGATCGCCCTTGACCACCACAACATCGTCCAGGTTGATGACGAACCAGTCGGTGCAATCAAAGTGACGGAACGCAATGTAAACGGTCTGACCATCAAACTCTGAAGGAATCTTGACAACAGGATTCTCCCAAGTACCTACAGCAGAAGGAGTTACCGAAGCGGTTTGATATCCCTTGGTAAGCGTTCCTTCAAGAATAAGCTGACACTCGTCTATATTCTGAAGATTATCCGGGGATGTGGTTGTAACATACACTCCATAATGCTCCTGAGCGTAACTGCCATCTTGGGGAACAACCCAGAATGAGAGATAGTTGTTGCTTGATGCCAGGCTGATACCGGGAGTGAACACCCAGTTATCGGGTGTAAGGGGGCCTGAGTCGTTGTCATAGGAAGCAGAAAAGAGCTTACCTACTCCAGAATGCGCAGCCAACGTGCTACCGTTATCATATCCCCATTTATTACCATCACCGTCAAGATCGAAGAGCATCCATTCGGCAAGCGTGTTAATATCTTCGAAATCCTCCGAGAACAGAACCGTTCCATCCGGAACATCTCCGCCGCCACCACCGCCGCCGGAGCCCTTGGGATTCAGGGCCTGGGTGATGGTGAAGGACCGCACCTCTTCACCGGCGGTGAAGGTAACGGTGGCCACACGTTCCTCTTTGTCCGGGTTCTGGTCGATGGCGAGCGAGAGCGTGCTCTCTCCCAGCGTGGGCTTTACCCAGGACATCCCATCAATCTGAAGCCTGATGGTTTCATCGGTGGGCATGAACTCCAGATCCAGTACGGATGCGGTATAAGGAACATCGTAATTGTCCTCCCAGAGGGTGCGGGTATTCACACCAAACTGGAACACCTGAACGGAGCGCTTGTAAGCGCCTGCCGAAACCGTCACCACCGCGTAGCGGCTCTCGATGGAGCCATTTTTCTGGACATCCAGGTCTACCCGGGTACCGGAGACAGTGAGCGTGAGCCAGTCTACGTTGGCGGTAGCAGTCACTGCATCCTTGGTGGTAACGCTGAAGAAATTGTTTCCGCCATTGCAGTCGAACTGCAGCGTCCCGGTGCTGGTCTCCAGTTCAGGAGCCGGCAGATACTGGGAACCGTCAGGCTGCTGGACCTGGCAGGAAGCCAGGGCCAGAACAGCCGCAATGCATGCAATATATCTTTTCATAAGCATCTCCTTATTCTACGATTTTGGTCATGGTGATGTCACCGGGAAGCTGGTAAGAGCCCGTGGCAAACGTCCAGGAAGCAAAGGACCCGGCATTGCTGCCAGAGGAATCCAGACTCCAAATGAGCCAGCCGTTAGCTTTGTAGTTCCCCCAAACACCATTGTCGCTCCATTCAAGGACCAATTCATCTACGGTGTTGTCTACCACCTTGCTGTCCATACCCACACCTTCTGTCCAAGTGAGATAGCCGGAGTTGCCGTCCCAAGGAGCCAGAATAATGGTAAGGGAACCACTCTGACCAATAGCCTGATATACCCAAGAGAGATATCCGCGGGCTGCGTTGTAGGTAATCTCGGGCTCAAAGAAGTCAGAAACGCCCTTCATGGAATAGCTTACATAAGCCTCCTTTTCCACCAGTTCAACCTCAAAAGAGCCATTGGAATAATTCAACGTCCATTTGCCCAGATAATCCTGGTAGGAAACATATCCCTCCGGCGTCATCTTCTGGAACACAATGCCGCTGCCGGTGAGGGTACCGGCCTCGTCGTCGTAGGTAAAATCCTGGAACTCCACACCCTGGAAGGTGAAGGGCTCATTGATGTGAATGCCGCCGGGCACAATCATGTAACGGGCGCTCACGGTTTCACCGGTTTCGGCGTCTTTACGGCCGATGGTGAGCGTGTGCGAGATATTGTCCAGCGCACCTTCCACCAGACCTCCGCTTACCTCACCGGAGAAGGCCACAATCTTGAAGTCGGCCTCGGCCTGGTTGATGGCCTTGAGGAAAGCGGGAGCCGCCTCCTTCAGACGGTCAAGATAGCAAAGATTGCGGGAACGCTTGCCCCTGAGGGTAATGCGGTCATCGGTGACATTCATGATGGTGAATTCAAAGTCACCGCCGCGGGCCTGATAGTGGGACTGGTCGGCCGTAGCATAATAATGCAGTACGGAGTTGTAGGTGTCAAAAGAGAGCACGGCACCGTCGTCCGTATCCAGTTTATAGGAAGAAGTCACGCCGTTCTCCGGAGCACCCTGCCCATAGGCGGTCACCTGCTGGGCACCGAACTGCACACCGAAGTAACAGGTAGGATAGGCTGCGCCCGGATAATAAGACAGGGCCCAGCCGTGCTCGGAATCCTGGAGGATGTCACGGACATTCTCCAGATAGTCTTCCAGACGGGTGGAGGAAGGCTTATCAAATACGTCGGCCTGTTCTTTAAGGCAGGAAGTGAGGGGCAGCGTGAGGGCTGCAACAGTCAAATACGCAAATACTTTATTCATTTTCATAAGGCAATCCTCCCCGCTTATTCTACACTGTTAAGGTCTACACGGCCAAGCCCCACATCGGCGAAGCGGCGGCCGATGATATCCCGGAGGTCATCCACGTCAATTCCCCAGGAATCGGCCATGTAGGCGCTTACGATATCCATCTTGGACTGGATAAGGACGTCGCCGTATTCAGCGTCGGGGTTATCCTCGCGTACGTTGGTGGTCTCGGAACGGGCGGCCTCCAGCTGCTCGGCCCACCAGGCCGCATCGTGCGTCACATACTCGGACAGCAGCTCCGCAAAGTCTTCACGGTGCTCGCTCTGGGCATAAGCCGTAATGTATCCGCGGCCCCGCCAGTACTGGTCGGTATCGAAGCAGGCATCACCCACATAGGTGGTGGAGGTAATCTGACCGAAGGTCTCGGGATAAGTCTTGGTCTGATTCAGGATGTGCGTGAACTCATGGTGGATGGTCTTGATGTAGTAAGTATTCAAGATTTCCGTAAGCTCTTCTCCGTCGTAATAATCAAAGTAGTCGGGCAGAAAGTTCACGCCGGAAAGCATAATCTTCTTACCGGCTTCGGCCGTACCCAGCACGATGGAACCGTTGTTGCGGTATTCCCAGGTGCCGATGAGGAAGAACATCTTGGGGAAATAGGCACGGGTGAAATCGATACCCGCAATTTCATCATAGGTGTCCACGCAAAGGTATTTCACCAGGTGGGCATAGATGATGGCGGCATCAATGTCGGCCGGAACGTTCCAATAGTTCTTGTCGGACTCGTCCAGCTGGAAACGGTACCTGAAATCGATATTGTAAGGAACCCTGAAATTGGCTTCCAGCCAACGGTCGAAGTCATTCATCTCAACGGTGGAATCCTTAATCACACTTTCGCTGCTAAGGCGATCGGTGGTGCAGGATACCGCAGCCATTGCGGTGACAATCAATAGGGATATGATATACTTTTTCATAGGGCAATTCCGGTTTACTGGTTATCGGAAGGCAACACAAGAGGCTTGTGCACAATTTCGGCGGGTTTGTCGGTCACGCGCGGGTTAGGCGTCATGCCGGCCGAAATCACATCCAGCGGAAGCTGCATGGCGCGGCGGGGGTCGTCTTTGGTAAGAACGTCGTCCAGGCGCAGGGGCTTGAGTCCGGCATCATACTGACCGGCCTGAGGGTCGGGCTGCATGGTGCGGCGCCAGATTTCAATGCCGTAACGCTTGATGTCAAACCAGCGCAGGCCTTCGGAGTTGTTCTGGTAACGTTTCATGCCCAGAACGCACTGCAGCATGGATTCGCGCAGTTCTCCGTCGGCGCCGATGGCAAAGGCGGGATTCAGCTTCTTCTTGATGGTGGAATGATCCCAGGTAGCGTACGGAATGTCTTTGTAGAAGGCAAAGATTTCCTCGGTGGTGAGATCCTTGGAGAAGTAATTAGGACGGATGATGCTGTGGATGTACGTATTGATGTCGGCCGTAGCCAAATCGTACTGACCCATCATCACATAGGCCTCGGCACGGGTAAGGAGCGTCTCGTCGGCGGTAAGGGCCGGCGACACGCAGTGGGCATAACCGATACGGGCCACGGGATCCGTATACTCGAACATATAGGGAATCTTCAGGGTAACCAGATGGTCGAAGTTGGATCCGCTATACCACTCCAGCGGGCAGTAGAACCAGCCGCTCACATTGCGCCAGCCGGTTTCCGTATTGCCCCACACATTGGCGGCATAGGCGCCCTCATTGAAGCAGAGGTATGAGTTGTGCCCGTACTTGGTAATTCCCACATAGCCACTGTAATAGTAGCCGAATGCGGAATAGCCGGTGAGCATGAGAAGATTGGCGTCGTAAGAGCTCTTCACAAACTCATAGCTGCGCACATCCCAGTCACGCTCCAGCTTGCTCAGACCAGACCAGTCCCTGAGCAGGGTAGCCGGCTGGGAGCCCAGGCACTTGGTAGCGCTCTCGGCGGCTTTGTCCCATTTCTCATAAAAGAGGTAGAAACGGGCGGCAAAAGCGTAAGCCGCACGGGTATTGAAGTGATACTTGGGCACTTTATAATATGCGTCGCTCACATATTTGAGGCCCAGTTCCAGGTCTTTCTCAATCTTTTCATATACTTCGGCCACATTGCCACGGTCATATTTGGGATTCAGTTCCTGCTCCACCTGCTCCATATAAGGAATGCCCAGGTCGGAGGAACTGGTCTGGCTGTTGTAATTCAGACAGAATTCGTTAACCAGCATGAAGTGGTTGTAGGCACGAATCAGGAGCGCCTCGGCCATCTCGGCCTGGAGGCCGGCAGCCACAATGGCATCCTCATCCAAACCGTCACAGCCCGCCAGTGTATAAATGGCATCCAGGGCCTGGTTGGCATGGGCAATGCACAGGTAAGATTCACTCCAGAAGAATTTAGGGCTGTCGTTGGACTCTTCCGTCACATCCTGCCAGGAATAAAGCTGGTCCATGAAACGGCTGGTTCCGGGATTATCGTCACTGAAGTTATCCACGTTGTCGGACATATACTCGTTGAACGTGAGATAAGTATTGGTTGGATAACCGGAAACAAGGAGAGCCCGAATCTTGGAAACCGTGTTCACTTCGGCCCGGTTATCAGGCATGGTATCCAGGAACTTGTCGCAGGATACAAGGCCCATCAACGCTACAAAAGCAATCAGTATAAAGTTCTTTTTCATAATCAATGAGCCGTTAATTATTTAACAATACATACAGCAACGCGGTTGGCTTCGGGAGAAGCTGAGGAATTCAGGTCTCCGCCGGCGGCATAGCTGGAAATTCTGCTGGCGCTGATGCCGGCATCCCGGAGCATTTCCACCACAACGGCGGCACGCTCCTCGGAGAGGGTCATGTTGCGCTGAGCGCTTCCGGTACCGGAATCGGCATAACCGGAAACCTTGATGGTAGCTTTGGGGTTGTCCATGAGAATCTGGCAGATGCGGCCCAGTTTGAAGGCCTCGCCGGGACGGAGCTCGGACTTGCCGATGAGGAAGTAAAGGTCGTCGGAGTACTGACCGTTCAGGGTCTTGGCAGGGACTTCCTTAATGACTTCTTTCACCACTTCCTTCTCAACAATCTTCTCTACCACCTCGGGCTTGGGCGCCACATAAGGCGTCACAGGAGTGACCGGAGCGGCAGCTTTCTTGGGAGCCACGCCATCCAGGCCAATCTTGAGGGTGAAGGTGAACTGCTTGGGCAGCGGCACGGCCACACCACCGGTGTTGAAGAATTCAGGATCCTGGCCGTTGAGCTTCTTGTCGGCATACAGGAGGAAGAGGTTGGTGGCCTGCACCTTCAGGCCCAATGTGCCCAGGTGGAGTTTCTCACACACCTTCTTGGGGAAGTCATAAGCCAGGGACAGTTCCTTGAGACGGATAAAGTCGCCCCGGGCGATACGCTCCGTGGAGAAGTTGTAGGCGTTGTAGGCATAGCTCAGATAGTTGCCCGAGGAAGAATAAACGCGGTTCTGCCAGCTGGAAGCAATGACCGGGACCGTGGTATAGGCCTCGTCTCCGGGAACCGTCCAGCGGTTGCGGAACTCCTTGGGCATGGAATCCAGGTCGTCGTAATAAGAGGAGAACGCAGGATCCAGACGGATGACATTCCCAAAGGAATAGGTAATGAACGCATTGAGTTTGAAGCCCTTCCAGGAGAAGATATTGCCAAAGGAACCCACATCGGTAGGATCGGCACTTCCGGAATACACCAGATTCTTGAGCTTTTCTTCGTCGCGCTCCTGGAAATAGATGCCGGAAACGGTCTTGTTGCCTTCTTCATTGATGAAGGTAGGAAGACCTTCTTCGTTCAGGCCATCAAACTGGAGGGAGAAGAGGCTTCTCACAGGATAGCCCTTGCGGGTGAAACCGCTGCCGGAAATGAGGTCAATCATACGCACCTGGTTCTCCAGTTCCGTCACTACGTTGTGGGAGTGGGAATAGATGAAGTTGGTGCTCCAGCTGAAGTCCTTGGTCTTGATATTGGTAGTGGTAAGGGACAGCTCAAAACCGTCAGAGTGCATGGACGCCACATTACCGTATTTGTTCACTTCACCGCCGATACCCTGGGTTGTGACAGGGCCGATGAGGTCGTAGTTGTTACGGGTGTACCAGTCGGCGGTAAGGTTGATGCGGTTGTCAAAGAAACCGGCCTCCAAGCTCAGGTTAAGTTCCTGTTTCTTTTCATAAGTAAGCGCCAGGTTGGCAAGCTGGGAAATGGCCAGGGCACTCTCTTTATCGGCGGCGAAAGGACGCCAGGGATTAACGGCCTGGATGACCACGTAGGAATTGGTCACGGAAGGACGGTCACCGGTAAGGGAGTAGGAGGCTTTCAGGGACAAGTGGGAAAGCGTAGGATACAGACTTCTCATCCAAGATTCCTCGTGCACATTCCAGGCGCCGGATACATTCCAGGTAGGCAGCCAGCGGGCCGTACGGGACTTACCCAGGCTGTTGGTTCCCTCATAGCGGACCGTGCCGTTCAAAACGTACTTGCCCTTGTAGGAATAGGTACCGTTGGCGAAGAAGGCAGCACTGCGCACATGCGTATTGGACATGGTGTAGTACTGGGAGTTTTCCTCGGCGCCCTGCTTGAACACCAGGTAGTCGTAGCTGGGAATTTCACCGAAGTCATACTGCATACCCCAACCGCGGAACCAGGTGCTGTGACGGTCCAGGCTGTTCACCTCGGTGCCGCCGAAGAGGCTCACCAGGTGATTCTGGCCGAAGGTGTGATTGAAATTGGCGGTAGCACGCACATCCCAGCCGTCCATGCTGTTGTCTGTGCGCTCATAGATACCGCCCACAGGCAGCACGGAAACGGGATAGCCGTACAGATTCTCCGGATCCTTATAGAGGAAGGGGTTGGCATCACGGATGGCCGGGGTGGACATCTCACGATAGGCCAGGGCCTGGTTGGAATCGTCCAGGATGTAGTGTTCCTGGGAAGTCCCGGCGTGCTTGAAAGCACCCAGGGCACTCAGTTCCAGGCTCCTGAAGGGCTTCCACTTGAGTTCGCCCTGCACACGGATATCGTTCACGCCCAGTTCCAGGTAGTTGTTGTCCAACTCGTACTTGATGTTGAACGGAGAGTAGTTCCGGGTGTAGAACTCGTCCGGATCAAGGGCACGGGAAGTATTGAGGGCGTAGCTGTAAGGGTTGATATCGAAGTCACGCTTCACTTCACCGGACACCACATCGGTTTCTCCGTTCAGGGTTCCCGGAGCGCGCTGCTTACGGTGAGAAGCATTGCCGATGAGATTCACGGACAACTGTTCGGAAATCTTGAAGGTGGTGTTCAGGTTTACCGTATAACGCTGCACGCTGCTCTGGAGCGTCCAACCCGGATCCTGCATGATGGACAGGGAGGCATAGTAGTTGGCCTTTTCCGTACCACCGGAAGCACTGATGGAATGGTTGTGCTGGATGCTGTGCCTGAACAGGATGTCAAACCAGTCCGTATTGCGGAACTCGGCTGCGCGCAGGTAAGCGTTGCGGGCCGCCTCCGTATTCTCCAGGCCGAAGCGGCCGGTAGTGGCATCATACTGGGAGATGAGCTGATACATCTTGCCATAGATACCGCTGTTGGAGCTGTTGGCCGTCTCCGCGTAATTGAGGTAACCTTTCTGCTGCAACTCCTGGTACACTTCCATCTGATCCTGGGAGTTCATGATGTTGAAGGTATCATAGGAGGGCTTGAGCCTGTAGGTATATTCACCCGTATAGGTAATGTGGCTCTGACCTGCCTTACCCTTCTTGGTGGTCACCACAATAACGCCGGCCATTGCGCGCGCACCATAAATGGAGGTGGCGGAACCGTCCTTCAGGATATCGAAGGTCTCGATATCGTCGGAGTTCAAACCTGCGATGGCGCTGGAGATAAGGGTGTTGGCATCACCGGAAGAGAGGTCGTCGGCACTCACGTCCACAACGTCTTCCATGATAACGCCGTCCACCACCCACAGCGGCTTGGAGGAACCGTAGATGGAGGTGGCGCCGCGGACGCGGATTTTAGGAGCCGTACCGAAGGTACCGGACACGTTCTGCACACTTACACCGGCGGCGCGGCCTTCCAGGGAACGGGAGATATCGGCCATACCGCTGATATTGGACTCGGAGGCGTCCACCTTCACCGTGGAACCGGTGTTCAGTCGGCGGTCTACCGTATACATACCGGTTGCCACAGCGGCGTCCAGCACGTTCACATCTTCTTCCATGGTAATGGTTACCTGCGTTGCCACGGGCACGCGGGCGTCCTGGTAGCCAAGGTTGGAGGCCACAAGGTACTTGGCGCTGGCGGGCAGGTTCTTGAGCTGGAAATTACCGTCCAAATCGGTAATTGCGTAATACTTCGTGTTGCCCTCCACGGTGACGGCGGCACCCACCAGGGGCTGGCCGTCTACGGCGGAGACTACCGTACCATTCACCGTAAGTGACTGGGCCTGGGCCGTCCCCGCTATCACCGTAGCAATGACAAGCAGAAGGATAAACCTGATTTTTTTCATAATATATTGATACTTACTTACTTTTTCAGTGATTTCATGGCTTCTGAACGCGGCTCTTCTGCGCGTAAGCCCTTGCTGAGAACGTTCTTTCCTGTTGCTTTCCTGAAAACGGACAGGGAGGAAGACGGTGCCGTACGGGTGAGCGTAACCGGCAGACTATACTCTCCGCCATAACCATAAGCCACGTTCTGGCCATTCTGGGTATAGCACTGCTTGAAGCCGAATCCGGTAAAGTTTGTTCCGTTGGAAGCCTGTCCCGGGGTAAAGGTGGCACTTGTGCCGGCCGAATTGGTTTTACCGGTACAAACCACAAGGTCAGGAGACCAGGTATAATAGGAGTCCTCACCCTCCATATAGATACCCACAAACCGTTCATTGATTTCGCCTACGGAACTGTGGTTCCAGGTATACACGGTTTGGCCATTGAGAACCAGTTCTCCGCCGGAGAATGTTGCAAGGACATCATAGGATTCGTTCTCGGGGCCGATGCCGGAAATGAGATAACTCTCATTGGGAACCTTTTCAGCTATTGTTATAGGCAGGGTCTGGACTTCGTCGCCAATGTAATTGTCCTGTGCGTCATACTGATACACCGTTGTAGGAATATACCATGTACCCAGCCATGCATTGTAAGCATCTGATGCCTCAGGGGCTTTTTCAATGGTTGAAGGAATAGGAATGTCGGAGTATACGTTACCCTGGCCCTTATACTGACCGCTGGCGATAACCCAACGGACACCAATCTGATCCAAAACACCATTCTCACTGGAGCCATACATTATACCAAAACCATCTGTGACATCTTTGTAGATAGTAAAGATGATTGAAGGGGTATCGGCATACCTTGGATAATTCACAAAGTGCATAACAGTGCCGCTTGTGGACTCTGCTTCAAACAGACCGCAGACAATATCGTAGCACGTTCCATAGTTGGTGTTATTCCACTCTCCAACAATTTGCTCTTTCAGCACAAATTTACCATCCTGATAAAGGGCAGTAACCGGTTTGGGTTCAGTAGAGTTGAATTTGTTGAGGCCGGGAAGACCGCTTACCGTATAAGTGGAACCGGATTCCTGCTCAGAAATAGTCAGCATGGCATCCCCGAATATCCATTTGCCGATAAACTCCTCATAAGCAGCAGGCACGGAAGGATCTGATGTTGTGAACACAACCTCACCTCGGGTACCATATTCAGCACCA
Source organism: Bacteroidales bacterium (assembly GCA_017934185.1). Classification (GTDB taxonomy): domain Bacteria; phylum Bacteroidota; class Bacteroidia; order Bacteroidales; family UBA932; genus Cryptobacteroides. Next base: position 106,688 of record JAGBJY010000029.1, read on the forward strand.
AACACGCGGCCCACCACCACATAGCGATAGGTGGTAAGCGGAGCCAGATCCTCCACGGTGATCACTTTCTCAAGGCCGCTCACCAGATGGGAATCGGCGTCGGCGGGAACTTCCACCTGGGAAAGCTCGCTCTCCAGATCCTCGGTGAAGAAACCGTAGTACTGGAAGTCGGCCTCACCGGTATGGGTGATGGTGAGGGTGGCACCCTTGGCGGTAACCTCGCTGGCCGTCACCGTGAACACGGTATTGATATAGGCCGAGGTGAGCGTGCTGAATTTAAGGTCGGCCGGAACGCCCCAGGCGCCATCGGCATTCACGCCGGTAACGATGTAACGATAATCCGTCTCCAATTCAAGGCCCTCTATGGTGACCGTCTTGGCACCGGTATTAAGGTCTTCCTGGGACAGGCCCTGCACCGCAGTGGCAATGAGCGTAGCGGAAGGGGTCTGGAGGTCTTTGGTAACAAAGCCATACCAGTTCAGGTCTTCCTGCTTGGCGTCATAGGAAACCGTCATATCCACTGTAGAAAGCGTCATGCCGGACAGGGTGGCGGAGAAAGCGACAATGGAAAGGTCGATGGGCGTGGTGAAGCTGACCTCTGCGGGAGAACCGTAGCTCACCAGGGCGCTGCCGTCATCGTACAAGCCGTAAATGACATAACGATAGGCGGTTTCGTGGGTAAGTTCGCCAAGTTCCACCGTAGTAGCGGTGCCGGAGAGCAGCTCCACACCTTCGGCCAGGGCGCCGTCCACAACGATGGAGGCGTAATCCTTGGCCACCACTTCGGTGATGTCGCTCTTCACATCGGTGGTGAGCACGCCGCGGTAGGTAAGCACCTCATTGCCCTCATGGCTCACGGAAACGGAGGCTGCATGGGAAGTGACCTCCCCGAGTTCGAGGGCGAAGCTCACCTGATAATCCGGAGAAGTGTTGAAAACAAGGCTTCCGGGAACACCATAGCGCTTACCGTCTTTGTCGGTGCCGAAAGCAATGTAGCGGTAATTGGATACCTCTTCCAGATTGCGGATAGCCACCGTCTGGACCTGACCCACGTGAAGGGAAGCAGGGGTTACCTGCGACAGCTGGGCCTGGATGAGGTCCTCTTCGGTGCTGGTCAAATCGGTGGTTACAAAACCATACCAGGTGTTGTCCTTGGCGCCGTCATGGCGGACAACCACCTCAACGTACTCTGCCTCGACACTGTTCAGGGCCACCGTGAAGGTGACGGGTGTCTCGGGGGCTTCCGGCTTCTGCTCTTTTTCCTTGTTGCAGGATACGAGCAGCAACAGCGAAGACAGCAGAGCCGCCATTGCAGTACTTGCAATTCTTGCGATTTTCATAACAGATTTATTTAAATACACTTACTATAATCTACAAATCACAACCCACAGCTGCAATCAGGTTACAAACTGTAAGTTTAAAGCCCCGAAACCGACGCCAAAAAAGGCCGTTTTGGAGCTACAAAGTTAGAAATAAATAATTTTAATTACAAAAAAACAGGCCTAAAAATGCGCATAAATTGCTCACAGGAGGGCTTCTGCGGCCTCCAGCGTAGTATCTACAGGAAGATAATACTTATAAAATGCATTCTCTCCCAGTTTGGAATAGCGGGCGATAAGGGCTTTGAGCTGCGGAACCAGATAGGGGGCGCTTTCGTCCCATTCGGCCTCGGTGCACAGAATCCCGTCGTTCTTCCGGGCCCAGGCCGGGAATTCCACCTTCAAGTTAAGGATTGAAAGGAAGCGGTCCATGTCTTCGAAAGTGCTAATGGGGAGGATGCGAGCACTGTAACGGTCAAACACGTAGGCCGCATAGCGCATCTGGGTGGCCTTGCGGTTGCAGGCAATGTAGAAATTGCTGGCACGGGTGGTGTCCATGGGCACAAAGACATCGGGCATGATACCGCCGCCGCCGTAGACGATGCGGCCACTGCGGGTGCGGTGAATGTCCGTGGTATCCAGCTTTACGCTGTCGGCGCTGAAGATTTCCCCGTCCACGTAACGGTTGTAAATGTCATAGTAGTAGTTGTCGTAGGGCTTCTGGATGCATCGGCCCGAAGGGGTATAATACCGAGCCACGGTAAGGCGAACGCCCGAATTGTCCGAAAAGAAGAACGGCTCCTGCACCAGGCCCTTGCCGAAGGAACGCCGTCCCACCAACTGTCCCCTGTCGTTGTCCTGGATGGCCCCGGCAAAGATTTCACTGGCCGATGCCGAGTTCTCGCTGATGAGCACCGTGAGGCCCACATCCTGGAGTTTTCCGCTACCGTCGGCCTTATATACTTCGCGCGCACGATGGAGGCCTTCGATGTAGACGATGGTGTCGCCCCGGCTCAAGTAGTCGTTGGACAGGAGCAGGGCCTGGTCCATGTAACCGCCGGAGTTGTCCCGCACGTCGAAGATGAGATGGCGCATGCCTTCTTCCTTGAGCTGAAGGGCGGCTTTGTGGCACTCGTCATAGGTGGTACGGGAGAATTTTCCCAGCCGGAGATAGCCCACCGTGTCGGAGAGCATAAACGCCGCGTCAACGCTGTGGACGGGGATTTTTCCGCGGGTAATCTTGAAAGGAATCTCCTCCGGGCCGCGTTTTACGGTTATGGTTACTTCCGTTCCGGAAGGGCCTTTGATGCGGCGCACCATGCTGTCCTGCGGGAAATGCACGCCGGCTATCACTTTGTCGTCTACCTTGAGGAGGCGGTCGCCGGGCTGCAGGCCCACTTTCTCCGAGGGGCCGCCGGCTATCACTTCCAGCACAATGGCCGTGTCATTAGGGACATTGAACTGGATGCCGATGCCGTCGAAATTGCCCGCCAGCTCTTCCTGGGAGGCTTCCAGCTGCACCGGAGGGAGGTAAACGGAATGCGGGTCCAGCTTGGCCAGGGCGGCCACCACGGCGGCATCCGTCATGCCTTCCCGGTTGATGGTGTCCACATAGTTCTTCTGCACCAGATCCAGCACCAGATTGAGCTTGCGCCAGTCGGTGTAGCGCGTTTTCACCAGATGCCGCTCCTCGCGGTAACGCACCAGCGTAAGCGTGATAAGGGCACCGATGACGATGCCCAGAACCACCTGCAGGATTTGCCAAAGGTTTTTTTTCATTACTCTGTCTGTTCTACTTCAATGCCGGCCCGTTTGAGGAGGTCTATCCCGTCAGTGAGCCTGTAGGCATCTCGGTACACCACCCGCTTGATGCCGGACTGGATGATGAGTTTGGCACATTCCATACAGGGAGAGGCCGTCACATACAGGGTGGAGCCTTCCGAGCTGTTGCCGCTCTTGGCCACCTTGGTAATGGCATTGGCCTCGGCGTGCAGCACATAGGGCTTGGTAACCCCGTCTTCGTCTTCGCAGATGTTTTCGAAGCCGGAGGGCGTTCCGTTGTAGCCGTCCGAGATAATCATGCGGTCCTTCACGATGAGGGCGCCCACCTTCCTGCGCTTGCAGTAGGAGTTCTGGGCCCACACTTCGGCCATCAGAAGATAGGGGTGATCGAATTTTTGTGCCATTAGTTTCTCTGATACAGATAACGCTTGATGCTCTTCTTGGGCGTGTGCTCAAAATCTTCCGGCATCAGCTCCATCTTCTTGATTTGGGCGTAATTGGGAAGTTCCTGGTTAATGGCGGGAAGGGTTTCCAGCATGCGCTTTTTGAACTCGGCGCGCGTCATGCCGTCCAGTTCGCCCTGATGCCAGTCCGGATAGATGAGGGCGGTGAGGCCGCCGTCGTCTTCCACCACCAGGGAATCCACCACATAGGTGAAATTGTTGATGGTGGCTTCCAGCTCTTCCGGATAAATGTTCTGGCCGGAAGGACCCAGCACCATGCACTTGGAGCGCCCCCTGAGGAACAGGTAGCCATCGGCATCCAGTACGCCCATGTCGCCGGTTTTGAACCAACCGTCCCGGGTGAAGGAAGCCTCCGTGGCATCCGGGTTCTTGTAATAGCCCAGGCACACGTTGGGGCCTTTTACCTGCACTTCGCCGGGAATGTTCTGCGGATCCGGGGAATCTATCCGGATTTGCATGTTCAGGGCCGCACGGCCGGCCGAGCCCACCTTCACTTTGTCCCAATGGGCATAGCCGATGATGGGAGCGCATTCCGTCATGCCGTAGCCCACGGTGTAATGGAAGCCGATGGAATGCAGGAATCTCTCCACCTCCGGGTTGAAGGCGGCGCCGCCCAAGATAACCTCCTCAAACTGTCCGCCGAAGGCATGGGTGAGCTCCGTGCAGAACTTCTTTTTGATCTCCGCGCCCAGGATGGGGATGCGCCGGTAATACTTGGTCTTGTCTACCAGCGGCTTGAGCTTGCTCTTGTACACCTTCTCTATCACCAGCGGTACGGCAATGATGATGTCCGGATGAATCTCGCTGAAAGCCTGCATGATAATCTTGGGAGAAGGCACGCGGCTCAGGAAATGCACATGCATGCCGATGGTCATCTCGAAGAGGAACTCGAACATCATGCCGTACATGTGGGCCGTGGGCAGCATGGAAACCACGTTCATGCCGGCCTTGAGCATGGGGCAGGCATCCTCGGCCGCAAACTGGATGTTGGAGAAGAGGGCCCTGTAGGGAATCATCACCCCCTTGGAGAAACCGGAGGTTCCGGAGGTGTAATTGATGATGGCCAGCTCCTCGGGGCTGTCCTCATAATAATTCAGGTCCTCGGGCTCAAAATTATTGGGATAGCGGTGGCCGAACTCCTCGTTCAGGTGCTCCCGTACCTGGGCACGCTCCTGAGAATCGGCATACAGGAACTTGAAGGTGTTGATTTGCACCACCACCGAAAGGTCCGGCATTTCCTCGGCCTGAAGGCCCTCCCAGATAACCTCGTCCACAAAAAGGACGCGGGCCTCGGAGTGGTTCACCAGGTAATGGATGTTCCCCGCTTTGAATTCGTGCAGGATGGGTACGGCCACGGCGCCATAGGTGATGGCGGCCAGGAAACTCACGCCCCAGTTGGCCTGGTTGCGCGAGCAGATGGCCACTTTGTCCCCTTTGTGCAGGCCGCACTGTTCAAAGGCAATGTGCAACTTGGCAATGCGCCGGGCTACGTCCCTGTAGGCCAGGGTCATGCCCTGATAGTTGGTGAGCGCCGGACGGTCCCAGTTACGGATCATGCTGTCCTGCAGAATCTTATTGACTGATTTGAATTCCATATTCGGAGTAGGTTTAGTTCAGTTTGATATCTCTAGTTTTGCCGTCATAGCATTCGGCGCTGACGCCCTTGGAGGTGGGGGTCACAACGGCGTCGGGCTTAATCATCCTGCCGCCCTCGCCGCTGTAGAGCGGCTCCCCTCCCTCGAAGGGATACAGGAGCGTCCGGACCGATGTCCTCACCGCCCAATAGCGCTTTCCCTTGGCGGTTTCCACCAGTTCCGGGAGGTTTTTCACGGTCTCGGGGGCCGCAATGCCCTTCCAGCCTTCCGGCTTCTGGCCGTGCAGGTTGTAGCGCTCCAGGGTGTTGTCTTTGTGCAGAATCATGACGGTGTATCCTCCTGCCCCCGTAAAGTCATAGGCGTCCGGGCCCAGCAGCACGGCCTTGGGCAGCGCCACGGGGAAACCGTTCACCCAATGGCCCAGACGGTCCAGCAGGTACAGTTTACTGCCGGCGCAGAAAAGATACTGGTATTTTTTGCTGTTGTAGTAATCGATGCTCTCTACCCTTCCGCAGATGGGCTCCTTGAAAGGAATGCCCCAGACGCCCTTGTTGTTCTCGTCGTTCAGGCAGATGGACAGGTGATTGTTCTGGTACAGGTAGTTGGTCTGGCCGCTCTGATGGTTCTTCACCGGGAACAGCCCCGTGGGGATGAACACGGTGGTGTCGCGCTCCAGCACCTGCACCTTGGTCCCCTTGAGGGCGCGGGTTTCTACGCTGAGGCGCATGGCCGGACGCTCGCCGTCCAAGGCCAGGGAGGCCACGGCGGGCGCAAAGCCGGCCCCCGTGACAAAACGTTGCAGCGGGGCCGACAGCTGCGGGCTCAGAAGCTGCCCAAGCGTAAGCGGCCGGTCCGACAGGGAGGCGTAGGCCACAAACCCCTGCGGCAAGGTTACGGAAGCATCGGCCAGGCGGTTTTTAAGGGTATAGTCCCGGACGGACTTGTCTTGCAGGGCGCGGACGGTGGGAAGGTCTGCGTAAACGCTCCAGCGGGCGCCCAAAGCGGCACAGGAGGTGTCTGTAACGGCAAAATCGGCACCCAGAAGCAGGGCAAGGCAGCCTTTGTAGGGATTGGACGCCTCGCTGCCCAGCTTGAGGTCTTTGGCCGAGCGCACCAGAAGGGCTTCGCGCTCCACCCCGTCTTCTCCGGTGAAGCTGGCCCGCACCACTTCCCTGGGCTGCAGGCCGCGGAACCACTCCTCCGGGCTGAAGGGGCGTCCGGCCTTGGTTTTGAGCGCCTTGTTAAAGGCGGCAAGGGTGCCGGCGCCATCTTCCACCTTGCGGCGGGCGTCCAGGAAAAGGTCCACATCCGGAACGGGCACCGACAGGGCCGATGCCGTATAATAAGGCAGCACCTCCGGGAAAAGGGCCTCCTGCGAAGGATAGCCCGCGAAAGCGGCAAAATAACTGCCCGCGGCCTCGCCGGGAAGGGCCACCCCTTTGATTTCAAGCTGTTTGTCAGAGCTTTCCTGCAGCGTCCAGGCGCTCCAGGCCGACAGGTCTTTCACGAAGGAGACAGAGCCGCGCAGCGCTTTTGAGGCATACAGCTGCAGGAGCTTGCCGGCATGGGCGTGGGAAACAAAAAGCACGGCGGCGCCGGAGGCTTGCCGGGCCAGTTCCTGCAAATTGCGGGTGCCCAGCACCGACATGCCGCCTTCCAAGTGACGGCCGCCGGCATTGATGAAGGTCTCGGAACGGGAGGCCATGAGGAAGCCGTCCTTCTGCCGGGTCTTGAGCCCGGCCTTAGCGGCCAGCTCCAGCACCACAGAATCGGCGGGACTTACCTCGGTGACCACCAGCGGCACCAGGGAGCCGCTATTATGCAGGGAAACCGCCACCTTCCTGCGGCCCAGGGCCTGCAGATAAGTCATGACAGCTGCGTTGTCAGGGGTGATGACGGCGCTCAGGAGGCCGGTGGAATCGGCCAGAACCTTGGCAGCTTTGCTGCTTCCGTCGAAGAGGAAGACGGCGGCGGCATCCGAGGGAACCGCCCTGAGGACGTTCAGCGACGAAGGAACGGCACTGCCCTCCGGGCCCTGCGTTTCCCCGCCTTTATAGAGACTGATGATGGCAAGCACAAGGCCTGCCAACAAAAGTGCCACTGCCGATACGGCGATAATACTTCCAGTCTTCTTTGCCATAATATGCAAAGATACGCATATTTTTCAAATATGCCTAATTGCGGCCCAGACGTTCCGACAATTTCCTCAGGCGCTCCTCGGGAATGAATTTGGAGAAGCTCCGGTAGGAATTATCCGGCATATCGGCCATATCTTCCACAATGAAGCCGTCCAGGGAGTTGTTGAAGAGCGGATCTACGTTGAATTCCAGGATGCGGGCGCCAAAGCTCACATACTTTCTCAGGAGCACCGGCATGCGGTACTTTCCGCCGGAGATGGCCTGAATCAGGTGGTCAAGGTCGTCGGGGGTGGCGCAGGCGCAGAGCAGATGGTCCGGATTCACCCGCAGGAAATTGGGCTGGAAAGGGTGGTTGTTGCCCACAAGGCCCTGGTCCTGCGGCTGGAGCCGATGCTGGAAATACCGCACAATCAGGCTCTTGAAAAAGTCCGGCAGGTCATTGCTGATGCTGGCGGGGCCCAGGGTGTAGCGAAGCTCGGGATAAGTGCTGGCCGCCGTAAGGATGCCGGAAAGCAGGAGTTTGAGCGTCTGGACGTCCCGCTGATATTCCGGAACGATGATGGTCCGGCCCAGCTCAATGCCCTTTTCCAGATAAGCGTCCAGCCCTTCCCGGAATTTGAAGAGAGAGGAGGTATAGAACGCATTCCTGCCCTCGGGGCGGGCCAAGAGTTCCGGGCCGATGCCCAGCCGGTAGGCGCCGGCAATCTTTCCGTCCGGAATATGCCAAAGCAGCAGGTGTTTATAATAGGTATCGTAGATGTCGGTGTCCATGGCCAGGCCGGTCCCCTCTCCCACGCCGCGGAACACCATTTCCCGCAGCCGGGCCAGTTCGCGCATGGTATGGGGAATGTCGTCCGGGGCCGTGAAATAGCAGCGGTAGTCGCCGCTCTCGAAAAGAATCCGGTCCTGAATGCGCGAGAGTTCCTTCCGTACAAGGGCGGGGTCTTCGGGCTGGGCAATGGGCTCCGCCGCTGCGGAGGAGACTGCCTGCACGGGGTTTTCCTGGGTCATGGCCTCCAGGGCATAGGTGCGGCTTCTCAGATACAGGCCCAGGGCTTCCACCGATTCAAACTTTCCTATTTCTTCCGGAGAAATGGGTGTGCCGATGTGCACTTTCACGTGAACGCCCTGCTTGTTGAACAACTCATGGACAAGCCGGACGGTCCTCAGGCGCGGATGAATCTTGCCGAGCCAGTGGAAATTCCGGGAATTGGTGCCCTCAAAATAGATGGGAATTACCGGGAAATGGGATTTGCGGATGAGCTTGATGATGTTGTCGGCCCAGGGCTTGTCCTCGATGACGGGTTTGTCGGTGAGGGCTGTGCGGGCGGCCCCTTTCTGGTAGGTGGCCACTTCCCCGGCGGGGAAAAAGCCCAGCGCACCGCCTTCCTGAATATGCTGAAGGGCCATACGGATGCCGCTCACGCTGCGGGCGGCCGACTTGTTGCCGGAAATATTGTCCACCGGCATGAAGGAAGAGGCCAGGTTGGGAATGAGGGACAGCATGAAGGTGGTGAGCAGCTTGTAATCCGGGCGCTTTCGCCCGACGGTGGCGCTCAGGATCATGCCGTCGATACTGCCGAAGTGATGGTTGGAAACGGTGATGAAGCCGCCTTCTGCGGGAATATGGTCCAGGGCTCCTTCCTGCAGTTCATAGGTGCACCCTACTTCCTCCAGGATTTTGTCGGAAAAATCCGGCCCCTGATACTGTGCGTATTTGGCCTGCGTACGGTTTACCTTGTCTATTTCCAGGACCTTGATGGCAAGACTGGACACAGCGCGGCCAAACCATCCTTTCATTCCCAGCATCCGCTGCAAGTCTGCGGCAGATAGCACTTCCTTATTGTTGTTCATAAGGACAAATATACTGACTTTTTGGGAAAAATCACTATTCCTGGAAGATTTCCGTTGCGAACTCCGCCATAAAGTCCTTCCAGTTATACCACTCGTGCCCGCCGGGCGTGGTGGTAAAAGTATGCGGATAGCCGTTTCTGGTGAGCCTGCGGTGGAACAGGAGCATATGCGGATAAAAAATATCGGCCCGGCCGATGAAGATGTGATAGGTCTCGGGCGCCCGGGCAAAAAGGCGCTCCAGCTTCTGGCTCAATCCGCCATAGACGTCCAGGTGCCCCAGGGCGGCGAAGGTGGGATAGGCGTAAGGGGAAAAGAGGCCCACATGATTGAAGAGGTCCGGGGCATCGGCCGATAAATAGAGGGCTTGCAGCGCGCCGGTGGACATGCCGGCAAGGGCCCTTCCTTCCCGGGTGGGGATGGTGCGGAAAAGACTGTCGGTCTGGTGCACCACGGTGGAAAAATGCCTTTCGGCCTCGCCGTTCAGCAGCCAGAAAGCGCGCATGGCGTTCACGCAGCGGCCATCCTTGTAATCGGCCTCGCTGAAATAGCGGTTCATGTTGGGGGTTACCAGAATGAACTCCCGGGCCTTTCCGGAAGCCACCAGGCTGTCTATGCGGGTGGTAACCTGCGCCGAATCCATCCACGTGAGCTCGTTGCCGCGGGCCCCGTGGAGCAGATACAGCACCGGATAACGCCGCGTGGTATCCTCGGCATAAGACTTGGGCAGGTACGCCACAAAGCGGCGGTTGGCGATTCTGCGCTCGCCGGAAGGGTAAGTGACCGTTTGCAGCGAGCCTTCGTGCCGGGCATAACGCTCATAAACCTCCTTGTCGGTGAGGCCACGCGCATAGCGGGCCGACGAACAGCCGGACAGAAGCAGCAGCAAAAAGCAAAGTTTAAGGACGTTTTTCATTTTGGGGTGCAAAGATACGGAAACTTTCCCAAATTATTTGTAGCTTTAGCCCCGTAAAACACTTTTTGCCATGCTTTATTTCCGTTGTGATTACCAGGAGGGAGCCCATCCCCTTATTCTCCAGCGCCTTGTCCAGACCAACCTGGAACAGCTGGACGGCTATGGAGAAGACCGATATACCCGCAGTGCCAAAGAGAAAATCCTGAAGGCCTGCGGCTGCCCTTCGGGAGAAGTGTTCCTGCTGGTGGGCGGCACGCAGACCAATGCCACGGTGATAGGTACCCTGCTGCGGGATTATGAAGGGGCCGTTGCCGTGGACAGCGGCCATATCGGCGTACACGAAGCCGGCGCCATCGAGTACACCCACCACAAGGTACTCACCCTTTCCGGAGCCCGGGGAAAGATGGAAGCATCGGCCTTGGAGGCCTATCTGGAGGCTTTTTACGCCGACCCTAACAAAGACCACATGGTGTGGCCGGGGCTGGTGTACATTTCCCTGCCCACCGAATACGGGACCTTGTATTCGCGCGCCGAGCTTGAGGCCCTGAAGGCGGTGTGCGGCCGTTTTAAGCTGCCGCTCTATGTGGACGGGGCTCGCCTTGGCTATGCCCTGGCCTCCCCTGCCTGCGATTTTTCCCTGGCCGATTTGAAGGAGCTCTGCGATGTGTTTTACATAGGCGGCACCAAGGTGGGCTCCCTCTGCGGCGAGGCGGTGGTGTTTCCTGCCGGTGCCCCCGCCCACTTCTTCACCTCGGTGAAGCAGCACGGGGCGCTCCTGGCCAAAGGACGGCTGCTGGGCCTGCAGTTTGACACCCTGTTCACGGACGGTCTTTATCTGGAGCTGGGCCGTAACGCCATGGCGCGCGCACAGGAAATGATAGCTGTCTTAAAAGAAAAAGGGATTCCGTTTTTCCTGGAATCCCCTACCAATCAGCAGTTTGTGATACTGGAAAACCGCTACATGGAGCAGCTCTCCGCGCAGGTAGCCTTTGACATCTGGCAGCCCTATGACGCCACCCACACGGTGGTTCGCTTTGCCACCAGCTGGGCCACCACACCGGCCCAGATTGCGCAGCTGAAGCAGTTTCTGTAGCCCGGAGGGGAATCGAACCTCTATTTAAAGTTTAGGAAACTTCCGTTCTATCCGTTGAACTACCGGGCCAAAAAAAGAGCGTCTTATTCAGCGCTCTTTTCAATGATCTGACGACCGCGATAGTAGCCGCATTCAGGACATACACGGTGATACATCACAGTAGCGCCGCAGTTAGGGCATACGCTCAGTGTGGGAACGGGAGCGAAGTCGTGGGTACGACGCTTGTCTCTTCTCTGCTTGGAGAGTTTATGTTTGGGATGTGCCATTGTTTATAATTTTTAATTGTTACTATTCTTCAAAAAGTCCTTTCAGAGCGGCGAACGGGCTGCTCGAAGCAGCCTCCTCGTCCTCTCGCTCCTCATGACTCAGAAACCGGACGGTGTTGGGATTGCAGGCGCCATCGGGATGGACCCGCTGCAAGGGAAGTGCAAGACACGCATAGTCGTACACTGCCTGAGACAGGTCAAGATCTCCATCCTCGGAAATCAGCTCTTCCTCCTGTGCATCCAGACATTGCGTCACGCTCACGGGGAGGGTCAGGGGCTCCAGACAACGGTCACAAGCTACTGTCAGGCTGCCCGACAGCCGGAGATCCGCCTCCACCTTGTGCGAACCGGACTTTTGCACCGTCACCTCCACGCCAACATGGGCGTCCAGGATTTCATTATTGCCAAAACTGTGAAAGAACTCTGTATCGGCCGTGAAAAAAAAGCGGTTTTTTCCAGCAGCCAACCCGCTTAAAGATATTACAAAACCTTTGTCCATAATTCTAAAAACGGATAAGGGCTGCAAAGGTACGAAAAAAAATCTTACCATCCGCCAAATTCCCCCATTTTTTACCTGTTTTCGCCTAAAATGGACAAAAACAAAGATAATAAAACAAATTCAAAACCAAATATAGACAAAATTTAAACAAATTAGTAAAACGTTCAAACTAAAAACAGCGGCTATCCCGTATATTTGCAAAAAACACTAACCACCATGTCTTCAGCATTTGCCATCGTCACCGGCCTTCTGCTGGCCTTTCAACTGAATGCCCCCCAAGCAGTTAGGATTCCAGATCCGCCTAAGGAGCATCCCAGGCTCTATTTGTCCGGGGAAGATGTCAAGGAGCTCAAAAGCCGTGTAGAGAGCAAAAAAGGGCAGCAGATTATCCGCGCCCTGGAAAAAGCCGGCCGCGACAGGACCCCGGAAGAGGAACAGGCCGAAACCGACCACGGATTCCGCTACTATTTCAAAATGCGGGGTGTTACATCCCGCGCACAGCTGCACGCACTGCGCTATCTGGTATATCATGATAAAGAAGAAGCCCGCACGGCCATAAGCGAAATGCTGGACACCCTGAAAAAGACCAACTACGGGACCACCTTTGATTTATCGCGCGCGAGCGGAGCCATGCTGATGGTAGGAGCCATCGTCTACGACTGGTGCTATGATCAAATGACCGCCCAGGAAAAACAGGCCTATGTGCAGGAGTTCATCCGCATTGCGGGCACCATGGAATGCCGATACCCGCCCAAAAGAAACGAAGCCCTGGCCGGGCACGGCTCGGAATGGATGATCCTCAGGGACATGCTCTCGGCCGGAATTGCCATTTATGACGAGTACCCGGACATGTTCAACTATGTGCGCGAAACCCTTGAGGAAGATTACATTCCCATCAGAAATTACATCTACGCAGGAGGAAACCAGCATCAGGGAACCTCTTATGCAACTGTCCGCTTAAGTAACGACCTTATCTCCATGTGGATTCTGGACCGAATGGGGGCGAGGAACCTTTATACTGACGGGATGAGAGACGTTTTGTATGACTTCATCTATCGGCGCAGGCCCGACGGGAAGGTAATTCCCGCAGGGGATGTGAACCATGTCCGGAAATCCTTTGATTCGTACGCGCTGCCGGCTTTTCTGGCCGCGGCTTATTGGAAAGACGAGTATCTTGCCTACGAATGGCAACGGAAACCTTCCGTTGAGCCGCACTGCCTGATTTTCAGACTTTTGTGGGAAGATTTTGACCTGGTGGGGAAAGCTCCGGACTCCCTTCCCCTTACACGCTTCAGCGGAACACCTTTCGGCTGGATGATTGCCCGAACCGGCTGGAACGATGATGCCGTAATTGCCGAAATGAAAATCAACGAGCAATTCGCGGGGAATCACCAGCATTTGGACGGAGGCTCTTTCCAACTCTACTACAAAGGGCCGCTGGCCATTGACAGCGGCATCTACCAGAGCGTTCAGGGCGGCTACAACAGCCCCAACAATAAAAACTACACCAAAAGGACCATTGCGCACAATTCGCTGCTCATCTACGACCCCGACGAGGTTTTTGAATGCTTCAATTACGGAGGTGCGGATAAAACGCAGACGGCCGCCAACGACGGAGGCCAGCGCATGCCCGGCATCGGCTGGGACACCTGCCGTTCCCTTGAGCAACTGCTGAGCGAAGAATACACCGTAGGAAAAACGCTGGCCCACGGCTTTGGTCCCGACAGGGAAAAACCCGTCTACAGCTACCTGAAAGGCGATATTACCCAAGCCTATTCCAAAAAGGCCCAAGAAGTACAACGGTCTTTTGTCTTTCTTAACCTGGGGAAAACTGACATCCCGGGCGCCATGATTATCTTTGACCGGGTCACTTCTTCTGAGCCTTCCTTCAGGAAGAGCTGGCTGCTCCACAGCATTGAAGAGCCGGAAATCAAGGGCGGATGTTTTACCGTCAGACGCACCAAAAACGGCGATACCGGCATGCTGTACGGCCGAAATTTGCTGCCTCAGAACGCTGAAATAATCAAAATCGGCGGTCCGGGAAAAGAATTCTGGGTGGACGGACAGAATTACCCGGCCGATCCTCAGCCCAACCGCCCTGACGAAGCCGGCGAACGCGGTGCCTGGCGCATAGAGATATCGCCCTCGGCCCAAGAAACCCACACCCCGTTCCTGAATGTCCTCCAGTTGGCCGATGGCAACTGCCAAAGCTTCCTGAACGTGCAGGAACTCGCAACAGAAAAAATCTGCGGTGCCCTGGTGGGCGGCTATGCCGTCCTGTTCAGCAAATCCGGACAGCCGCTGAAGAGCGATATTACCCTGTCAATTCCCCGCTGTGAAGCCTCACACGCACAAGTTCTGTTTACAGACCTCGCTCCCGGACAGTGGCAGATTAGCCGCTGCGGAAAGAAAGTCGCCAAAGGGACTGTACGTGAAGACGGAACATGGTGGCTCAAACTCAAACCCGGTGAATACACTGTTAAAATGATACAATAATGCTTCGAAAATTCCTCCTCCAAGCTTCCGGACTTGTCTGGCTTCTGTCTGCTGCCTGCTGTTCAAGACCGGAAATGGCCAAAACCCTAGCCTGTGACCTGGAAACTTCCGGGGCACAGCTAAAAGCAATGGCAGCAGCCTATTACGACAACTCCACCACCTTCCCCCGTTCATGGGCAGAAGGAGAATACCTTGACAAGCCCTACTCCGACTGGACCTGCGGGTTTTTCCCGGGCAGCCTGTGGCTGTTCTATGAAATGAGCGGAAAGGAGGAATACGCTTCCCTGGCCCGTCATTACACAGAGAAAGTCAAGGAGGCGCCATTCTACACCCATACCCACGACTTGGGTTTCATGGTCATGAACAGCTACGGAAAACAGTACGCCTCCGACAAGGACAGCACCGCAAAAGCCGCGGTCATCCAGGCATCCAAGTCCCTGGCCGCCCGTTTTGACCCGCAGATTGGTGCCATCCGGTCCTGGGATTTCGGCGCCTGGAACTATCCTGTCATCATAGACAATATGATGAACCTGGAGATGCTCTTCGTGGCCAGCGAACTTACCGGCGATCCCCATTTCAGGGAAATTGCCATCAAACATGCCGACACAACCTTGGAGAATCACTTCAGGGATGATGCAAGTTCCTGGCACGTTGTCAGTTATAACGATGATGGCTCGGTGGAAAGCAAAGGTACTTTTCAGGGCTACGGCCCGAATTCCCGCTGGGCCCGCGGACAGGCCTGGGGGCTATATGGCTATACGCTCTGCCACCGCTTCACCGCGGAGGAGCGCTACCTGGCCCAGGCGCAGCGCATTGCCGAAATGATTATGCAGGACGTGAAAACCGAAGATGCCATCCCCTACTGGGACTACGATGCCCCGGGTATCCCTGCTGAATCCCGCGACGCATCGGCCGCGGCCATTACGGCATCGGCCCTGCTGGAGCTGCAAGGCATGGTGGGCGCGGAAGATTCCCGGCGTTACCAAGACTATGCAAAAAAGATTCTCTCTTCCCTTTCCGGTCCCGTATACCTGGCGAAGCCGTCCGAAAACGGCTGCTTCATCCTCAAGCATTCCACGGGAGCCGCCCCTTTTGCCAGCGAGATTGACGTTCCGCTCAATTACGCAGACTATTATTTCCTTGAGGCAATCCAGCGCTATGCTGCCTTGCAGAAGATTGACACAAAAACTTTAATCAATTGATTATGAGACGATCCATTCTGGCAGGTATGCTGTTGGGGCTGCTGGGCATGTTCGCCTCTTGCCAAAAGAGCGCCACCACAGATACCACCTTCGCCCTCTACTACAACGGAGTGAGCGAAATTTGCCCGGGAACCGTGCTCAACGTGTCCCCCACATGGCACGGTGAGACTCCTTCCCAATTTGCCATCACCGGCATCAAACACAATGGCCGGACCATCCAAAGCGACTGCTTCACCCTGAATGAAGCAAACGGACAGTTTGGCATCCGCAATTCGGAGACCCTCCCCACCGGCAAGTACGTGATCAGTGTCTCGTGCTACAGTGAGGGCGTCCGCCACGATTTCAAGGATGCCATTGAAATTAACCTGATGAAGCCCATCCCGGCAGGAATTGTAGTGACCCCGGCAACGCTCACCCTTGACAGGGAAGCCATTCTGGACAATGCACAGTCCCTGCCTACCGCTCAGATTACTACCGACGGGAGCAACCACGTGAGCATCAAGCAGTACCTGATTGCCAACATCTGGTTCAATGGCGTACTCTCCACCGAGGCCAAGGACTGGTTCGAACTGTCCCCTTCCGGCGTTGTCTCCGTAGTCCCCGGCAGTGACGTAAATCCCGGTGTTTACGTTTTCGATTTCCGGCTCACCACTTATGCCACTGGCCTGGAGGCCGAGGAAGGTTTGTTTGAAAAGGCCCTTGCCCTGCATGTCACATCGGCTCCGCTGGAACTGGTTTATCCCAACCCCAACGGGAAGGTGGAAGCCGGCTACGGCGCTGCCTCGGCCCGCCCCAGCATCAAAGGGTCGCAGGAAGAACTCCGCTTCAGTCTGAAAGAAGTGAAGCCGGACAATTCCATCGGCATCACCGTAGACGATGCCACCGGGGTTATCCTCTTCCCCGAGACGGACAAAAGTACGGTGGGAGACCAGTACAGCGTCAGCGTCACTGTTACCAACAAATATGGCAGCCGGGATTTTGACGACGTGTTCAACTATACCGTCATTGAATTCCTGTATCCTGTCACCAAGTTGAGCTATGCCGATTTGACCGGCAAGATTTCTGGCGTTTCCATCAGCCACCCCGTCACGGCAGTGGATGGTGACGACGTTGAATTCTTCCTGGTAGACCTGGACGAAAAGCTTTCCGCCCTGACCATCAACCGCGGCACCGGAGAGATCACCTGCCCCAAGGGCGTGGAAATAGCGCCGGGGACCTATACGGTGCATGTGCTGGCCCGCAATATCAAGAGCGAGGTTTCCGCCTCCTTCCAGCTCACCATTGTCCCGAACCCCTACAAGTTCACCTATGTAAGATGGGGGAACAACATGGGGCTCACACCGCTGGAGCAATACGGCAACCAGTGGCGCATTTCAAAGGAAGACGGCACCCTGACGGTCCCCGTTGTGGAAAGCGATATCCCTTCGGGCGTTCCGGTCAGCTACAAGATGACCATCAAAACGCAGAATTCCAACCAGCGGATGGGTACCACCATCGATGCCGATACCGGCACCGTCACCATTGAGTATCAAGGCGGGAACAACGATAAATCGGCCCGCGCCCACGCCGCCATCATTACCGTTACGGTGGGCGGAGACTCAGAAGCCGCCGTTACCAAGAACATTCCCTTCTTCGTTTCCCACCAGGGATACAACGTAGGATACCGCATCGAATTCACCCCCTTCGTGTTCCGGGTCAATCCCAAGACGGGAGGCAGTTCCGTTGCGCCGGTGGTAAGCCGCGAAGACGGCCAGCCCGTGAGCGGATTCACCCTGTCCTACCGCCGCAACATCTACTTCTACAATATCAGCGGACCCGAACAGCACTTGGACGGAAGACCGGGCGACGGAAAGACCACCTTCCTCTACGGCGTCTGGGACAAGTATTTCTCGGCCCGTAATGCCCTGGTTAACACAGGCTCCTGCTCGCCGGTATCTTATCAGGGAGACAAGAACGGCGAACGCGGCTGGCTGGGACTTACCGCCTGCTACATGGACCCTGAAACCCTGACCATGGTGGTGAACCCCGACAAGTTCTCGGACGATTACGGCTATGCCAACGGCATTATCAGCGGCACCATGCAGTACAACATCAACAATATTGACCCGGTGAACGTAGGCGGAACGGAATGCTTCCCCCTGCTCATCTGGCTGGACCCCGACTTTAACAATTAAGCGCGATGGCAACCTTATTGAAAAGACTCCTTCTGAGCGCCCTGGCCGCCGTGGCATTTCTGCCGCTGACGGCCCAGAGCCTTAACGTCTCCGGTACCGTCACGGACGAAACCGGAGAGCCCCTGCCGGGTGTAGGCGTATTTGTGGAAGGCACCACCAACGGAACCGTTACCAATTCCGACGGTCACTACCGCCTCCGCGCCAAAAACACCGACGTCCTCTCTTTCAGCTATATCAGTTACGAAACGCTCCGGGAACCCGTTCAGGGCAGGACAAGCATCCATGTTTCCCTGCAGCCGGACCGCAACCTCCTGGAAGAATCCGTTGTCATCGGCTATGGTACCATGCGCCGGAGCGACCTCACCGGTTCCGTCTCGTCCGTGAGCGCAAAAGCGCTGGAAGACTATAAGACCGGCTCTGTCCTGGCAGCCCTCGGCGGCCAGGTGGCCGGTGTGAACATCATATCGGCCGATGGTACCCCCGGTGCAGGTTTTGACATCAAAATCCGAGGGGTCGGAACGGTCAACGGCGACTCCTCCCCCCTGTACATTGTAGACGGCTTCGAGGTGGACAATATTGACTATCTGGCCAATCCGGACATCAAATCCGTCGAAATCCTGAAGGATGCCTCGGCATCGGCCATCTACGGCGCCCGCGCCGCCAACGGCGTGGTGCTGGTCACCACCAAGGAAGGACGGGACGGAAGGCCTGAAATTACCTACAACGGATCGGCCAGCTACCGGATTCTGGCCGACCGCCTGGAGGTCCTGAGCCCCTATGAATTCGTGAAACTCCAGCTGGAGCTGAATCCCTCACGCTATGGCACCCGCTATTTTCAGAGCGGGGAAGACGGCTGGGGCGTTCCCTGGCGCTTCCAAAGCATGGATGACTACCTGGCTGTGGGCGGCATTGACTGGCAGCAGGAAGCGTTCCGTCCCACCTGGAGCCAGAACCACGACATAAGCCTGATGGGCGGCAACAGCACCACCCGCTACACCGCCTCCTTCTCCCACTTTGACGAGGCCGGTATCTTCCGGAACAGCGGCTACGACAAGAATTCTGCCCGTATCAAATTCAATCAGAAAGTATTCAATTGGCTGACGATGGACCTGGCCATCAACTATACCAATTCCTTGAAACGGGGAGTAGGTACGGGGGGCAGCACGCTCAGCAATATCCTCCAGTACCGCCCCACCGGCGGCCTCACCACCTCGGACTATCAGCTCCGCTACAATGCCATAGACCCCATCCTGGAAGAACTGAGCATGGGCAACAGCAACTATTTCAATCCGCTGCTGAATGCCGAAAAAGTGGACCAGACCCAGCGGACAGACCAGTGGGTGGCCAACGGCTCGCTGAATTTCGCCCTCCTCAAAGGACTCACTTTCAAGACCTCGGGCGCCTACAACACCCTTTTCCGCAGGGATGACACCTTCTACCGCGAAGGAAGCCAGCAGGCAAACCGTACCGCAGGCCCTTACGGAGGCTCCCGCAATACCCGGAACCTGCGCTGGAGCCTGTCCAACGTCCTCACCTACCAGAATGTCTTCAACAAGGCACACAACGTCAATGTGATGCTGGGCCATGAGACCTCTTACGAGATGAACGAGTGGGTGTATGGGGAAGCCTCAGACTTCCCGCTGGACGACCTGGGCGTAAACAACCTGGGAATGGGCGCCTTACCCAACGCCGTCAATTCCGGCAAGACAGACAAGCGCCGGCTCTCCTTCTTCATGCGCGGGTTCTACAACTACAAAGACCGCTACATGGTTACGGCAACCCTCCGGGCCGATGCCTCCACCGTATTTGCCGACAACAACAAATGGGGCGTTTTCCCTTCTTTCGCCGCAGCATGGACCCTTTCCAACGAAGCGTTCCTCCAGGGCGTTGACTGGCTTTCCAACCTGAAACTGCGCGCCGGCTGGGGCACCGTGGGGAATGACCGCATCAGCAGCTACCTTTCCCTGAACCTCCTGTCGGCCAGCAAATACGGTCTGGGAGGCAAGCAGGTGACGGTGCTCACCCCCACGCAGCTTCCCAATCCCAAACTCAAATGGGAAGGGGCCACAACCACCAATGTCGGCCTGGATGCCGGGTTCTTCAAGGACCGCATCAACCTCACTGTAGACGCCTTCATCAAAGATTCCAAAGACCTCCTGCTGGCCCAGAGCCTCTCGCTGGTAAGCGGATTCAGCTCCCAGTGGCAGAATGTGGGCAAATTGAGGAACAAGGGTATCGAGCTGTCCCTGAACACCATCAACATCAGTTCCCGCCATTTCTCCTGGACAACGGACTTTAACGTGTCGTTTATCCGCAACACCCTGGAGGCCCTGGCCGACGATGCCGACTACCTGCTCAGCCGCTCCGGCTTCAATTCCAATTTTGCCAGCTATGACTATATCGCAAAAGTGGGAGAGCCCATCGGCAACATGTATGGATACGTCTTTGACGGCGTGTACCAGAGCAGCGACTTCAATATGGCCCCGGACGGTTCCCTTACGCTCAAACCCGGCGTTGTGGACATCAGCGAACATGCCGGCCAGAGCGTTGTTCCCGGATTCGTGAAGTACAAGGACCTGGACGGCGACGGTGTCATCACTACCGAAGACCGCACCATCATCGGCAACGGCCAGCCCGACTGGTACGGCGGATTCAGCAACAGTTTCCGCCTGTATGGGGTAGACCTCAGTTTCATGTTCCAGTTCAGCGTGGGCGGCGACCTTTACAACGCCCAGCGCATGTGGAGCACCCAGTCGCGCCTGGAAAACCAGAATTTCCTGGCCGAAGTGGCCGACCGCTGGACCGCTACCAATGCTTCCAACAAAGTACCCTCGGCCAATGGCTATGTGGCCTATGACGTGTACTCGCGTTTCATCGAAGACGGCTCTTACCTGCGCCTGAAGAATATCACGCTGGGCTACACCTTCCCTTCCCGGCTCACGCGCAAGTTCTTCGTAAGCAATCTGCGCCTGTATGCCACGGCGCAGAACCTCCTCTGCTTCACCCGCTACAGCGGTTACGACCCCGAAGTCAACACCCTTTCCAGCAACCTGATGCCCGGATTCGACTGGGGCGCCTACCCGCGCAGCAAAGTGTTCACCTTTGGCGTTGAAGTCAAATTCTAATCCGGAAGTGTATGAAAAAGACCTTATATCTCCTTACAACCACCCTGCTCCTGTCCGGTTTAAGCGCCTGCTCGCTCTCTGAAAAAAGCTACACCAATGTAGACAAAGACGCTTATTTGCAGAATGCTTCGCAAGCCGAAACCCTGCTCCGGGGCATCTATGCCCAACTGGGCACCGAAGGCATCTACCGGATGAACCTGGGCATCCTCCTGACCATCCCCACCGATGAAGCCAAAGTAGAAGGCAGCACCTTGGTGGGCCCGCGCGAACAGGCCAGCAATGCCTACACCAGCACGGACTCATACGTCCAGAACACCTGGGCCACGCTGTACAGCGCCATTTACGACGCCAACAGTTTCCTGGAAAGCATGCAGCTCAGAAGAAATGAATTCCCCGAGGCCGACCTGCAGAAATGCGACTACTACGTTGCCGAGGCAAGGGCCCTTCGCGGCTTGTTCTACTTTGAACTGGTGCGCTGGTTCGGCCATGTTCCGCTGATTACCCATACCGAAGAATCGTACCGCCTTCCCGGGGAATTCAAACAAGAAGCCCCTGAAAAGGTATATGAGTTCATTGAGGCCGATTTGAAAGCCGCCGCCGAAGTCCTCCCCTGGGCCCCGGACGACAAAGTCAGGAGCGATGCCTCTTTCCGCCTGAGCAAAGGCTCCGTACTGGGCCTCCTGGCCAAAGTGTACGCCACCTGGGCCGGATACCCCCTGCTGGACACCGGCAAATGGGAACTGGCCGCCGAAACGGCCGGACAAGTGGTGAAATCCGGGAAGCACGCCCTTCTGAGCGACTATGAGCAGCTTTGGAAAAACTGCGCAAACAACGTGTGGGCCCCTCAGGAAAGCCTCATTGAGGTATCGTTCTATGCGCCCCAGTCCAATGCCTCTTCCAGCGGCCGTGTGGGCAAATGGAACGGCGTGAGCGCCGCCCAGGGCTCCATCAAAGGCAATTACAACAGCGCCATGTACAAGGTGCATCCCACCTTCGCCGCCGCCTGGGCCAAACGCCAGGACGACCTGCGCTGGAAACTCACTTTTGCCGATTATAAATATACTCTGAACGGAAAAGAAGCCATCCAGACCGCCACGGTTAACGGAAAAACCACCAACATCAGCCTGGAAATGGCCATTGACGAAGGAACCGAGGGCTGGGCCGCAGGCTGGCGCAGGAATTTCTGCTGGCAGCTGGTTCCGGCCAAGTGGGATATCGTGAAATACGTGGATGACGCCAACCAGATAGCCGACAACAACTATTCCAACGTAAACTGGTATGTTCTCCGCTACGCCGACGTGCTGCTGCTTTACGCCGAAGCCCTGAACGAAGTGAACGGCGGCCCCACTTCCGAGGCCTATCTGGCCATCAATCAGGTGCGCCGGCGCGGATTCGGCTCCGATGTGAACACCTACTCCTCCAAAGCCGACCTCCGGCGCGGTATGGACCAGGAAGAATTCCGTCAGGCCATCCGGGACGAGCGTTCCTACGAGCTGGCCTTTGAAGGACACCGCCGCCAGGATCTTGTGCGCTGGGGCATTTACGCCCAGACCATCCGGAAAACCTATGAAGGGCTCATGGACTGGCACGAACAGGCTCCCAATTACTTTGTGGGCGCCCAGTATACCATAGAAGGGAAGAATGAGCTCCTGCCCATTCCCCTGCACGACATTGATTTGAGCGGTTTCAACCAGAATCCTAAATGGTAATGCTTATGAAAAAGAGATTATTCCTGCTGATGATGCTTACCGGAATGTATGCCTGCATTCCCGCCGAAACCGAATTCAGCAAAGAAGCCAACCGTCCCGGACAGAAACCGGAAGAAGAGGAGGTGGACCCTGACGATCCCCTTCCCACGGACCCTGTGGATTATCAAGGCATAGAGCCCCGTCTGTTCGAGCTCATCAACTTTGACGCCCCCGGACTGGAAGCGGCAAAGGCCCAGATTGAGCAGAAGGATATGGTCGGTGCCACGCAGGCGCTCATCGACTACTTCAAAACCCGTGACATCGTGAATCCGGGCATCGACCTTGCGGACAAATACATCTCGGCCAGCGGAAAAAGCATTGCCGACCAGGCCCTGCAGCACCGTTTCTACACCATCTCCTACGATCAGGGAACCGGAGAAGACGGACAGCGCGCCTTCTTTGACAACAACGACGCCAACGGCCAGATTGACTGGGTAAACGCCCCTGCCGGCGTAAGCGACAAAACCGAGTACATCAAGCAGATTCACCGCCTCATGTGGATGCCCTACCAGGCACAGGCCTACAACGCCACCGGTGACGAGCGCTATGTACAAAGCATCATGGAAGTGTATGACAGCTATCTGGAAAAGTATCCCGTTCCCTCCGGAAAAGGAAGCGGAACGCCCTGGACCGGTCTTCAGATTTCCGTGAGGCTGCTCAACTGGCTGGACATCCTTCCGTACATTGTCTCCTCGCCCTCCGTAACCCCGCAGTGGATGGCCAAGATGCTGGTTTTCACCCACGATGCCCTGGAATGCCTGCGCAATACCTGGTATACGCCTTCTTCCAGCAACATCTATTTCTCCCAGGTACAGGCCCTCATCGAGAATGCCATTTTCTTCCCGGAATACAAGAAGGGGCAGGAATGGTTTGATGACGGTATTTCCCTGGTATCCAGCCAATTATCCGATCAGTTTAACGAGGACGGCGTCCAGAACGAGTTGGACCCCAGCTACCATCTGGGCGTAGTGGCCAATTTCCAGGCCATCCAGGAATTTGCCGTAGCCAACAAGCGCAGCGGTCAGTTCCCCGATGACTACACAGACCGCCTCAAAGGCTCCTGCCGTTTTATGATGGATATTGTCTACCCCGATTACACCTTTGAGAATTTCAATGACAGCCGCTCTTCCCATTCCTCCAAGAACGTGACACTGAGGAATTTGCGCAATTACTCGGCCATGTTCCCCGAAGACGGGGAACTGCTCTGGGCCTCCACCGACAGAACGCAGGGCACAGAGCCCACTTCCCTGGTGCAGAAGTATCCCGTCTCCGGCTATTACATGCTGCGTGAGGGCTGGAGTTCATCGGCCATGATGCTCATCCTCAAGAACAATTACAACCCCACCAATGCCTGGCACTGCCAGCCGGACAACGGGACGGTGGCCCTGTGGAAAAAAGGACGCCGCTTCCTGCCGGACGGGGGTGTTTTCACCTACACCAACGGTTCTACCCGGAACAGTTTTGCCGCTACGGCCAACCACAACACCCTCACCAAAAACAAGGGCACCCTTGCATCGGGTGCCATGCTGGGCAAGTTCCTTGCGCATCAGAGCACTGACAGTTACGAAGTGGTGGTCACCGAGAATCCTTCCTATGGGGACCTCACGCACAGGCGCGCCGTATTTATGGTGAACAAGAGCTTCTATGTGATTGTGGACGAAGGGTACGGAAAAGCAGCGGCCCCCGTGAATGTGCAGTGGCACCTGAGTGCCGACACCAAAGGCAGCCTGGGAGAAGCGGCCTCCGTCATTGACGATTTGTCGGCATCCCACGCTTACGGAGCCCATACCGTTTATACCGACGGCAACAATTTTGCCTACAGGACCTTCTGTGAAACCACCGACGGCTTCACGGCCGAGAACGGCACTTCCTGGGTGTCCGACGAGATTGACGAGCGCTATTCCCGCCGGTTTTACCGCGTCACCCTCACCAAGGATGCCGAAAAAGCGGCCCGTTTCATTACGGTGCTCTATCCCATTACTGCGGAAGTCCCCGACATCAAGGCTTCCTTCACCGACAACACGCCCGGTACCGAAGGTACTTTCCATCCCGAAGGCTGCACTGTGAAGGTGAGCATTGACGGGAGTGAACATGCATTATCATATAAATTATAACACCCTTAAAACCAATCTATTATGAAAAGATTTCTTCTTGGACTCTGCAGCCTCGCCCTTTTGGCGGTGGGGTGCAACAATCTGGATGAAATAGAAGGCCGCCTCGGGAACCTTGAGGACCGCGTCACCTACCTGGAAGACCTCTGCAAGGAGATGAACGCGAACGTGACCACCCTCCAGGCCTTTGTTTCAGCACACAAGAACGACCTTTTTGTCACTTCCGTAGCCGAGGTAAGCGACGGTTTTGTCATTACCTTCTCTGACGGACAGCGTTACTCCCTCAAGAACGGGGAAAAAGGCAATAAGGGCGAAAAGGGCGATCCGGGCGAGACCGGTCCCCAGGGCAGTGCGCCGTCCATCGGCCTCAAGCAGCTGGAAAACGGAGACGTTGTCTGGACCGTCAACGGGGAAACCGTGCTGGTAGGCGGTGAGCCGGTAAGCGCCCTCGGCATTACGCCCAAACTGGAAATTCGGGACAACAAGTGGGTCATCAGCTATGATGGCGGAACCACCTGGACCGAGATAGCACCGGCCTATGACACTTCCAACAGACTGGTCATCACCGAGGATGACGACTTTGTTTATTTCACCTTCGGCACAGATCCGCCCTTCGCCCTGGCCAAAGGCGGCGGATTCTCCTTCGTGATGGAGAAAGTATCCGATGTCATGATTTCGGCCGGAGAAACCCTCAAGATTGGCTACACCCTCAAACAGGCCGATGAAAGCGTCCGCTTCGAT
Organism: Bacteroidales bacterium; assembly: GCA_017934185.1. Taxonomy (GTDB): domain Bacteria; phylum Bacteroidota; class Bacteroidia; order Bacteroidales; family UBA932; genus Cryptobacteroides. The sequence continues at coordinate 132,208 of JAGBJY010000029.1, forward strand.
GTGCGTGCCACCGGTGGCTTCACCGGCAGCGTGGACACGGAGAACAAGCAGGTATCCATCACCGCCCCCGACCCGATGGCCGACGGCTATGTGGTGGTCACCGCAGTCAAGAACTCCACCGGCGAGGTGCAGGCCCAGTACGTGACCTTCACCTCCGGCATCCTCACCCTGGTATCCACGGCACACACGGCACCCGCGGAAGGCGGTACCGTAGAAGTGGTCTTCGACACCAACCTGGACTATACCGTAAGCATCCCTGACGGATGCGACTGGATTAGCAAAGCCCCCGGCACCAAAGCCACCACCCGCGAAACCGTCCAGCTCCTTGTGGAGGCCAATACCAAGGCCGCCCGCAGCGCAGAGGTTTCCATCGTGCCTGCCTCCGGCAATCCGCTGAAGGTGCTCATCAGCCAGGACGGCGACCCCAATTACAACCCCAATACCTTCACCTATGTGCTCTGGGGTGTGGAAGGCCAATTCGTGGGCAACAACATGGGCCTTACCCCGCTGGTGAAATACGGCAACCAGATTCGTATGAAACCCGAAGACAGCGAAATTACCCTGGTTCCCCTGCAGAGCGACATTCCCGCAGGAGCCACCGTTTCCTATAACAACGGAAGCGTGAGCGGTTCCTCCAACTGGAAACTCACCAACAACTCCAACAACAACGACGGTATCTCCGGCTTCGTGAAACCCGGTGCCGAGGGCGTCAACGGCAGCTTCAAGCTCAAATATACCACCACCCCGAACTCGCCCCGCGTGCATGTAGCCGCCGTCACCGTAACCGTGAGCGGCTTGGGCGGTGACGCCGATGTCCCCTACACCCGCGTCATCCCCATCTTCATCGACCAGTCCGGCTACAAGACCATCGGGGACGACAAATTCCTGATTAGCTACACCCCCTTTGCTATTCGCGTGAATCCCAAGACCGGCGGCGAAGGAGCCGGGCCCGTGATTACCGCAGAAACCACCGGCGACCCCGCCCAGATACGCCTTGACTACCGCCGCAACTTCTTCTTCTTCAAGTTTAACGGAGAATCGGCCCACAACCTTAAGGACGCCCTCAACGCAACCAATGCCTCAAGCCACTATCTCAATGGTGTCTGGACCTCCTACTTCACGGAGAACGGCGCCGCCGTAAACTACGGCAGCTGTACCCCTGTGTCCTACTTCAACGACAAAAACTCCGAAGTAGAGGGTAAACTGGCCACCACCGGCGCATACATTGACAATGCAAACGGCCTCAAGGTGGTGGTGAACCCCCAAAAGTTCAAGGATACCGCCGACATCTACAGCGAGGGGGTATTCATCGGCACCGTCAACGCCAACAGCGCCGGCCTTAACCCCATTGCCAACCAGCAGGCCGAAACCTGGCCGTTTGTGATCTGGATTGACCCTACCTATAACGAATAAACCCATGAAACGTTTGTTTACAGGGCTTCTGACGCTCCTTTTGTGCTTCCAGGGACGGGCGGTCACGCCCGACCCTGAAGCCTTCCGCCTGCTGGATCTTTCCCGGCCCGGGCTGGAAGAAGTATCGGCCTCCTATCATGCCGGAAACATCCCGGCGGCAGCCGATGCCCTGCTCCGCTATTTTAAGGACCGCTCCCCCGTGAACCTTCCCTTGGCTTCACCGGATGCCCCGCTTACAGCGCAGGAGCAGAAATGGGCCGACGAAGCCCTGGAACACCGTTTCTTTGTCCACACAGGATACCAACCCTCCTTCTTCTATGGCCAGGACATCGACTGGACCTACTGGCCGGTAAAAGACAACGAGCTGCGCTGGCAGCTGCACCGCACCAAATGGTGGGTCCCGCTGGGAAAGGCATGGCGCGCCAGCGGCGACGACAAATACGCCCGGGAATGGGTGGCCGAATACCTGGACTGGATTCAGAAGAATCCACTGGGGAATTACGACGAAAACGCCATTGGAGACCTGCTTACGGCCGACAATATGTATTTCGCCTGGCGTCCTCTGGAAGTCAGTGACCGGCTGGAGCACCAGTTGGAGCAGTTCCTCCTGCTGCTTCCTTCCCGGCCCTTCGACGGAGCCTTCCTGACCCGCTTCCTGGTCAATTACCATCGGCACTGCGCCCACCTGTCGGCCCATTTTGCCCCCAGCGGAAACCATCGGCTGTTTGAAGCCCAGCGCCTGCTGATGGCCACCGTATTCTTTCCCGAGATGCGGGAATCGGCCACGTGGCAGCAGCAGTGCATTGAGATTCTGGGGAAAGAGATGGACCGGCAAGTCTATCCCGACGGCATCCAGTACGAACTGGATCCCCACTACCATCTGGAATGTGTCAAGATTTTTGCCAAGGCGCTCTCCATCTGTGAAGCGGCAGGAAGGGCCGATGTTTTTCCGCCCGCCTTCAAAGAGCGCCTGCACCTGATGATCCAGGCCATTTACAATTACTCTTTCCCGGACTACTGCAATCCCATGTTCTCCGACTTCCATGGCCAGGCGCAGATGCCGCCGCTGTACCGGCAATGGCAGAAAATCTTCCCGGAAGACAAGATGATAGCGTGGCTCTCCGGCGAAGGAGAGGAGGGCCAAGTTCCCTCTTATCTTTCCCGGGCATTCTCCCGGGGAGGCTACTATTGCCTTCGCAACGGATGGGACGAGGAAAGTACCGTCCTGGTGCTCAAGGCCGGCCCGCCGGCTTTCTGGCACTGTCAGCCCGACAACGGGACCTTCGAGTATTGGCGCAAAGGCCGGAACTTCCTTCCCGACAGCGGCGGATACGTCTACGGCGGAGATGCCGGCATCCTGGCCCAGCGCGAATGGTTCCGGCAGACAGCGGTACACAACACCATCACCCTGGACGGGAGGAACTTGGAGCGCACGGATTCCCGCCTTGTGAGCTGGAGCAGCGACTCCACGGGGACACACCTCTGCGTGGAGAATCCCTCCTATGAAGGGCTCATGCACCGCAGAAGCGTCTTTTTCAGGGCCGATGGCACGGTAAGGATAGAAGATGTGGCATCGGGAGAGGCCGCCGGTGTTGTGGCCCTCAGTTACAACCTGCTTCCCTGCGAACCCGAAGAAGATTACCTTAGTCACCGGGTGCAAACGGTTTTCCCGGACGGAAACAATGTAAGCATCTGTGTGCTAAGCCCTTCCTACATTACCATGGAGCGGCTGGAAGGACGGATTTCCTACACCTACAAGCACTATCAGGAACGTCCCCGCTATCGTTTCTCCACCTACAAGAAAGCAGGGGAGACCATACGCTTTGTCACCCTCATCGACCCTCTCCCATGATGCTCCCCGCCATAACCTGCGCTTTGTTGTCGGCCCTGCCCCCGGAGCGGCAGCTGCCCAATATCATTCTTATCATGACCGACCAGCAAACGGCCGGGGCCATGTCCTGCAGCGGAAATCCCTACCTGCACACGCCCAATATGGACCGCCTTGCCGACGCCGGGGTAAGCATGACATCGGCCTACTGCACGGCACCGGTGAGCGGTCCCTCCAGGGCTGCCCTGTTTACGGGCTTTTATCCGGACGGCATCGGCCTTATCCGGAACGGCGCCCCCTTTCCGGAGGCTTTACAGGAAGCCACCCTGGGGAGAAAGCTCTCCGATACCGGCTATGACTGTGCCTACGGCGGGAAATGGCACGTGGGGCCGGAGCTGAGCGTTCCTCAGTGGGCCGGTTTTGAGCGCATCCATCCCAATGGAGATCCGGGCTTGGCCCAGGCGGCATCGGCCTGGCTGAAGCGCCCGCACGAAAAACCCTTTTTCCTGGTTGCCTCTTTTGTCAACCCCCACAATATCTGTGAATGGGCGCGCTTCCAGAACCTTCCTTACGGCAATCTGCCGGATACCCCGCTTGCCGGCTGTCCTCCCCTTCCGCCCAATTTTGAACGCAATCCGGACGACGCCGATGTCCTGCTGGCCGAACAGGGGGCCAATTATTCAGCCTATCCCACCGTACGCTTCACGGAGGACGACTGGCGGCAGTACCGCAACGCATACTTCAGGCTCGTTGAAAAAGTAGATGCCCAGATAGGGCTCATTCTGGACACCATTGAGGAACTGGGACTATGGGAGAATACCCTTGTCATTTTCACCAGCGACCATGGCGACGGAAACGGAGCCCACCACTGGAACCAGAAATCGGCCCTATATGAAGAGGTGGTGCATGTCCCGCTCATCGTTTCGCTTCCCGGGAAACAATGTGCCGGGCAAACAAGGACACAGCTGGTGAGCAGCGGCATTGACCTCTATGCCAGCATCTGCGACTGGGCAGGCGTTGCCGTGACCGGAGACGGCATTTCGCTGCGGCCGATGATTGAGGCCGACGCTCCGGGGCAGCCGCTTATCGTCACGGAAACCACCTTTGACGGGGGTGTCACCCGGGGCTGGATGCTGCGCACCCCGCGCTACAAATATGTACTCTACGATAAAGGGAAAAACCGGGAACAGCTGTTTGAAATAGCTGCCGATTCCCTTGAATGCCACAACCTTGCCGGCTCTCCCCGGCACAAAGAGCAACTTCAGCACATGCGTAAGCTCCTGGCGCAGTGGTTCCGGCTGCATCGGGTGCATCCCACCCGCCCCAACATCTCCGACATTCCCGGAGAAACGCTTTCGTCACAGTAAAACCAAAGTAAGATGGATAGAAGAAATTTCGTCAAGACCGCCGGCTGGTCCGTCCTGGGCCTGGCAGCCACAGGAGGGGTCATCACCTGCGGGTCACCTAAGAATGACGGTGTGCCGGCTCAGGTGAGCCGGCGACTCCAGAGGCTGCGCGAGCTGCGTTTCTGGTGGGGCGACCTCCATAACCACTGCAATGTCACGTATGGCCACGGAGACCTCACGGATGCCCTGGCGGCAGCAAGGGAGCAACTGGACTTCTGCTCCGTGACTCCCCACGCCATGTGGCCAGACATTCCCAGCTTCACAGACAAAGGGATGCAGTGGGTCATCGGCTATCATCTGGATGCCTTCAAACGCCTGAGGGAAGGCGGCTACGAAAAGTATGTCCAAACCATGCGGGAATGGAACCGGGAAGAAGAATATGTGCACTGGCAAGGAAACATTCAATTGTCGGAAGGCAGAATCCTTGGCGTCCAGCCCTGTTTCAGAGGAGCCGCCTTTACCTCTCCGCAGCCAGGAGAAAGCGCTTTCAAAACCCGGGTGAACCGCATCCTTTCCCAAAGTGAAACAGCGGTGGAACTGGACCTGTATTCTTCCAAGAATCCCAACACCATGACCCCTGCCACCCAGGGGATTGTCCTGGATGTGGAAATGCCGTTGGACGGAGCGGTCTCCACCCATTTCAACGGGCAGCATTTCAGCCATACCCTGGAAGAGCTATTGAGCGGGTCCAAAGCCCATTTCATGAGGGGATGGCTGTCCGAAGCCATCCAGTTTAACCGCGCAGCCCCCGAAGAAGCCTTTCTGGCGGGCACCCTGTTTACCGACAGCACCCCGGAGCGAAGCAGCGATTATTACTACGTGAGGGTACGTCAGCGGAATGGTCAGTGGGGCTTCAGCTCCCCCATTTGGGTAGAATCCTAGGTCTTGACCGTCTTCCCGTATTCGGCGGGAGGGCAGCCGATGTACTTCTTGAAGGCCGTGGCAAAATAGGAAGGAGAACTGAATCCCACCTTGGCCGATATTTCCGCAATGCTGTACCGACGTTCCAGAAGCAGCTGACAGGCCCGTGTGAGCCTGATACGGCGGACAAACTGATTGGCCGATTCGCCGGTTACAGAGGTGATACGAAGGTACAGGTTGGAACGGCTCATATGCATCTGATCCGCAAAATCCTGGGACGAGAATTGCTCGTTGTCCAGGTTCGCTTCCACCACCTGCATGGCCCGGCGCAAGAACTCTTCGTCGGCAGTGGGGGCCAGATTGGCGCCTTCTGTATCGGCAGAAGAATAGGTATTCATGAGCATCTCGCGGGTGCGCATCAGGCTGGTCTCCACCTGCTGGCGCTCAAGGCGCTCTACTTGCAGCTGGATTTTCATTTTGCTGCGGCTGATAAAAGCCCATACCAGAAGCCCGGTGATTCCCAGGGACAGCAGTATCAGGAAAAGCCGCGCCAGGACGGTCTGCCACCAGTGCGGCCGGATCCGCAGCGTAAACTCCGCTTCTTGACGGCCGGGAACGCCATCGCAGTTTTCTACCCTCAGGCGGAAGACATACCGGCCCGGAGAAAGGTTGGAATAGCGCACGGAACGGGCCGAAGTATCGTACCACTGATCGTCAAAACCCTCCAGCCGATAGCTGAAACGGTTGTCCGTGGAAAGAGGATCTACAGCCGAGAAAAAGATGGTCACCAGATTGGCTTCGGGAGAGAGAACGGCCTCGGCCAGGTCGCCGTCAGGCCCCAGCGTACGCGTACAATACTCATTCCGTTCTGTCCGGATGTCCTGGACATAAGGGACCAGGGCATAAGGATTGGCTCCCTGTTCCAGAGGGCGGAATGCCGTAATGCCGGCGAGTCCTCCAAAGTAGAAGGTGCCGTCCTGCCCGGCACAACAGGAGCCCACGGTATACTCATTGGCCTGGGCATCATGCAGCAGCTTAAAGCTTTCCCCTTCCGGATCCATGGAACAGATTCCGCCTCCGGTTGACAACCACAGCCGGCGGGACGAGTCTTCCAGGATGCCGCAAACGTAATCATTGGGCAACCCCTCCTGCACCGTATAATGGGTGAACGAGTCGTCCACAATGCGGAAGAGACCCCTGCTGGTAGCCACCCAGATGACGCCGTCAGAGGCTTCCCTGATAGCATTTACCGAACAATCGGCACCGCCGGCCATCCCCTCAAAGAAGAAGACATATTTTCTGTCGGCCTCAACGCGGAAGAGCCCCGCATCGGTCCCTATCCAAACCCGGTCCTGCCGGTCCCTCAGCAGCTGGCTCACCAGCAGATGCGAGAGCCTGGAGTCCAGCCGGGTGGCGGGATGCGGAGAAAAAGTGCGGGTTTTGAGATCAAAGCGCAGCAAACCGTCCGGCGTTCCTGTCCACAGGGTACTGTCCCTATCGGCCAGAAGACTGTAACAGCCATTATAGATGGGCGTTTCCGGATTTACATTCCAGCTATGCAGTACCTTTCCATTGGCAATATCCACTTGGGCCAATCCGCCCAGATGCGTGCCCACAAAGAGCCGCTCGTTCCCATCCGGCAAAATACACTTGATATTGCCGGGAACGCCCGGGGTTGCAATCCTGGAAAATTGCCCAAGCTGCGCATCATAGTGAAAGACGCCATCGTCATTGGTCCCTATCCAAAGCCCCTCAGACTGAGGGTCCGACGCCAGGCAGCTGACAAAGCCATAAACGCCCGGGGAGGCCAGGGACAAGGTTCTCATTTTATCCTGCTGCCGGTTCCAGTAATTGGCTCCGCCAAACCAGGTTCCAACCCACACGCCCTTCTGCCGGTCAACGAACAGAGACCAGATGGAGTCATGGGCCAGGGAAGTGGGGGCCTGGTTGTGATAATAAAAATCGAAGCTCCCTGAAAGGTCATTGAAAACGGCCAGGCCGTCGTAAGTGCCCACCCAGAGGCGTCCGTAGGCATCGGTTCTGAGCACACGGATATAATTGGACGGCAGCGATCCGGCATCCACGCCGAAATGCCGGACCGTCCGGAAATTGCTGTCGGTCCGGAAAAGCCCGGAGCCATGCGTCCCAATCCACCATCCCGTTCCTCCAATCTGGGCCACAGCCGATACATCCATCCCCAGAAAATCCTCCTGCCAATGCGCCTCCCCCCGTTTTTCAAGGCGCACCAGGCCGCTTTTCGTAGCTACCAGCAGAGCATCGTCCGATTTGCAGACAGAACGGACCTGGACATTTACAAGCGACTGCTCCTGCTCAAAACGACGGGTCTGAGGGTCAAAATACCAAAGCCCCTCATCACTGCCCACCAGAATCATCCCTTCGTCCTCCAGCATACAGTAGATGTGCTTTCCGCCGGGAGAAGGATAATTATAAAAACGGTTCTCGGAAAAAGCCAGATAAGAAAGCGTGGAGGCGGTGCCTATCCACAGCCGATGCCGGGAATCTGTGAGCAGGGAGTAAATGGCATTGTCGGCCAGTGCCGTAGAATCGGCCGGGTTGGCATAATAGGACAGGAAACCGTAGCCGTCATAACGGTTGAGCCCGTTTTGGGTGCCCATCCAGATATTGCCCAGAGCGTCCTGCGCAATGGAGCGAACGGTATTCTGGGAAAGGCCGTCGGCAACAGACAGGCGCCTGAAAAGCATCTCACTGTCCGATGCCCCAAGGGGAAAAACCATGAGGAGCAGTAAGACAGTGAGACAAAGGCGTTTCATTGCGGGAGAGGCTAAGCGTCCTCCGAAGGGGAATTTCTCTTGCGGTCCAGCGGATCCAGCTGCACTTTACGCATACGCATGTGATTGGGCGTTATTTCCACCAGCTCGTCTTCCTGGATGTATTCCAGGGCTTCTTCCAGGGAGAACTTGATGGCCGGAGGCAGCACCACTTTTTCGTCCGAGCCGCTGGCACGCACGTTGGTGAGCTTCTTGGTCTTGCAGATGTTGATATTGAGGTCACGGTCACGCGTGTGCTCCCCTACCACCTGTCCACCGTAGATTTCCTCACCGGGCTCTACAAAGAATCGGCCGCGGTCCAGCAGTTTGTTCATGGAGTAGGCAATGGCCTCGCCGGTTTCCAGAGAGACCAGAGAGCCGTTGGTACGCATCTCAATGTCACCCTTGTAGGGCTGATACTCTTTGTAACGGTGGGCTACCACAGCCTCACCCTGGGTGGCGGTGAGAAGGTTGCTCCTAAGGCCCATCAGGCCGCGGGTGGGAATCTCAAACTCCAGCAGCGTCCGGTCTCCGCGGGGTTCCATCCGGATGAGGGCTCCCTTGCGGCGGGTGCTCAGCTCAATGGCGGCGCCCACAAACTGCTCCGGCACCTCAATGGAAAGCTCCTCAATGGGCTCGCAGCGCTTTCCGCCGATGGTTTTGTCCAGCACCTTGGGCTGGCCTACCTGCAATTCAAAACCTTCGCGGCGCATGGTCTCGATAAGGACGCTCAGGTGCAGCACGCCTCGGCCGTAAACCACAAAGCTATCGGCATTTACACCGGGCTTTACGCGGAGGGCAAGGTTCTTTTCCAACTCTTTTTCCAGGCGGTCCTTGAGGTGACGGGAGGTCACAAACTTGCCGTCTTTGCCAAAGAACGGCGAATTGTTAATCATGAAGAGCATCGACATGGTGGGCTCGTCCACGGCGATGGGCGGCAGGGCTTCGGGATTCTCGATATCGGCAATGGTGTCGCCGATTTCAAAGCCTTCGATGCCCACCACGGCGCAAATGTCACCGCACTGGACTTCGTCCACATTGGCCTTGCCCAGGCCTTCGAAGACCATCAGCTGCTTGATTTTGCTCTTTTCAATGATGTCGTAACGCTTGCAAAGGCTCACCGGCATGCCTGTCTTGAGGGTTCCGCGGGTAATGCGGCCCACGGCGATGCGGCCCACATAAGGGGAATACTCCAGGGAGGAGACCAGCATCTGGGGCGTTCCTTCCACCACGGCCGGGGCGGGAATTTCTTCCAGGATGGTGTCCAAAAGGGCGGTGATGTCCTGCGTGGGCTGTTTCCAGTCCGTGGACATCCAGCCCTGCTTGGCACTGCCGTAGACGGTCTTGAACTCCAGCTGGTCGTCGTTGGCGCCCAGGTTGAACATGAGTTCAAACACCTCTTCCTGCACTTCGTCGGGACGGCAGTTGGGCTTGTCCACCTTGTTAATCACCACGATAGGCTTCTTGCCCATGTCGATGGCCTTGTTCAGGACAAAGCGGGTTTGCGGCATGCAGCCTTCAAAGGCGTCTACCAGCAGCAGAACGCCATCGGCCATGTTGAGGACCCTCTCCACTTCCCCGCCAAAGTCACTGTGGCCGGGAGTGTCTATAATGTTGATTTTCACACCCTTATAAGTCACGGAAACATTTTTGGCCAGGATGGTGATGCCCCTCTCCCGCTCAAGGTCGTTGTTGTCCAGGATAAGGTTTCCCAGGTCTTCGGGGCGCCGTACCAGGTTGGCCTGATAAATCATCCGGTCCACCAGGGTGGTTTTGCCGTGGTCTACATGTGCGATAATGGCGATATTTCTGATGTCCTGCATAGCGTAACTGCTTATTTTCAATAAATCTTACAAATATACGGATAATTTCGGAAAGAGGGAAATGCCCGTAGGTGAGGTGTGCTCAAGACTGGCACAAAAAAGGCCCCGTTTTTGAAACGGCTTTTCGGCCTCCCATGGCCTTCCAGGGCCTTTTTTACCGATAAAAGCGCCATGTTTGCAACATTTACCCGTTTCACAAAGTCCGAAAATCGGCCTTCCGCAGCAGTGGGAGGCCGATTTTAAACTTAAACGTTTCTCTTTTGCTTACACGGATAAGTTTGCCCAGCTTTGCAGGGAGAAAAAACTGAAGAGCTATGAGCAAAAGAACTGTACCCATGATTTGTCTGCTGAGCCTCGTCCTTTCCTGCGAGCCTGTCAGCAGCCCGGAAGGAGGCCCTTTGCGGGGTCCCCTGGAAAAAGTTGAACACGGGATGATTCAGCTGGGAGAGAAGCTGGAAGATCCTTATACAGTGGAGAATATGCGCAACGCGCTTACCAAGGTGTACCCCACCAAGGCCGACAGGGTGGACATCAGTGTGACAGACCTGTATGCCCGGTTTCTGCCCAAGGACGAGGCAGAACTGAGGACTTTGCAGGAGCTGGGCCTCTACCTGCTGGACCACCCCATGGATTACCGGATTGTGCAGGAGGGAGATTACTATCAGGATCCGGAAGTGGGGGAAGAGGCCATCACCTGGCAGTACGCCGTAGTTCCGCATGACTTCACTTTCCCCGCCGGCATCCACTATGAGGTGTTGGACGAATGCTATATTTCCGAACATGACCCCGTAACCCGCGCTGCCGCCGACATTGACTGGAACTTGGTAGAAGAAGAGGCATTCCGGCTCAGTGGCAACGCCGATTTACTGAGTCCTGTTTCCAAAGCAGGAGGAGCAGTGGCTCCGGCGGGCCGAATTACCATCGAAGACCCCGGCTTCAGCGGCGGCAAACCGTTTGGTGTGGCCGGGGTAAAGGTGGCGGCCAATATCTTTGTAAAAGTGGCCACGGCCTACACCAACCGCGACGGCTACTATCAGATGGATAAGACGTTCCGGGGCAATCCCCGCTACCGGATCTCCTTCCAGAATGAAAAAGGCTTCAAGATTGGCTTCAATTTCATTCTGATTCCCGCCTCTGTGAGTACCCTGGGAACGGGAACCAATGAAGGGATAGACCTGCATGTGACCACGGAAAGCGACAATTCCCTCTTCCGGCGCTGTGCGGTGAACAACGCGGCTTATGATTACTATTCCCGCTGCACGGAAACAGACCTGGACGTGATGGCCCCGCCGGAAGACCTGCGCATCTGGATTTTCCCCTTCCTCAAGGTGTCCAGCGCCTGTATGCTCCACCATGGAGCCTTTATGGACAACACGCTGCTGATCGCCTACCTGGGCGTATGGATTCCGCTCATCCAAGTCTTCCTTCCGGATCTTACCCTGGGCACCCAGGAGCAGGATTATGCCGGCATCTACAAGCTGGTAACCCATGAACTGTCCCATGCCAGTCATTTCCAGCAGGTGGGAACGGCTTTCTGGACCCCTTATGTAGAGTATATCATCCGCTCCTTCGTCACAGAAGGGCAGGCGGTCTACGGGACCGGAACCGCGGCCAATGCCGGCTACTGCGCTGTAGGGGAAATGTGGGCCTATTTCATGCAGGAGACCCTGTACAAAGACCGTTACGGCGGAACCCTCAACAGCTATGGCAACCAGTTCTGGTTCAAGCCGGACATCTTCACCTACCTGTACGAAAGAGGCATGTCCCGGGGAGAGATTTTCAAGGCCCTGAAGAAGGAAGTGTGCAGCATGGAAGACCTGGAAGACGAGCTCATCAGCCGCTATCCAAGCCGGGAAGAGCTCATCCGACAAGTATTCAAAAGCTATGAAAACCAGTGAAAATGAGTGCTTTCAAGAGAATAGGGCGCTGGTTTGCCGGTGCTTTGGTCCTGACATTGTTCTTGGCATCCTGCGCCGCCGTCAAGGAAGACCGGACAGACTGCCCCTGCTCGCTCTTTGTAAGCCTGGCCGCCTTGCCCGAAGCCCCTGTAGAGGTCAGGGTATATGCCGAAGAACTCTGCTTCCGGGATAGTTGGGACCGGGATACCAGCGTCCGGGTGCTGGTGAAGGAACGCAGCGCGCAGGTGCTGGGCATTGCCGGCGGGGTTTTGAATGAGGCCGGTTATGTTTCCATCCCCTCAGGCAGCGACTGCCCGGAAGTGTTCCTGGCGTCCCATACGGTTGCCACAGTACGGGATACTGCCCAGTGCAAGCTTCGGCTGCACAAACACTTCTGTACCCTGGGCATCAGCTTTGACGGGCCACCCGGATGGGGAGAGCCTTTCTCGGTGAACATCCGCGGCCGGGTGCAAGGGCTGTATCCGGACGGAAGCCCCGTAGAAGGTCCTTTTTCCTACAGCCTGGCCCCCGGCGAGACCTGCCGGCTTCCCCGCCAGGCGCCCGGAGAAGAACTGTGGCTGGATATCACCATGCCGGAAGGCGTCCTGCGCTCGTTTGCCCTGGGAACCTACCTGGAACAGGCCGGTTTCGACTGGACCGCCACTGATCTTAAAGACGTTGCACTCCGGATAGACCTTTCCGTTACCTCCATCACCTTCACCCTGGACCGCTGGTCCACCACGGTGCCGTTGACTATAGTTATTTAAAATAATTTTTGCAGATTCGAAAAAAGAGTGTATATTTGCAGTCCCAAAATTGATGCGCGGATGGCGGAATTGGTAGACGCGCTACTCTCAGGAGGTAGTGTCCGAAAGGACGTGTCAGTTCGACTCTGATTTCGCGCACAAAGGATGACTTTTTAAGTCATCCTTTTTCTTTTCTAAAAGTGCCATAGAACGCATTCAGTGGCCGTTTCTTCTCAAAGAAAGAGCCATTTCAGCGGAAGTAAAAGCCTCTTATTTTACACCTATTTTCACAAGACTCATTTTCTTCTTGGAGATTACAGTTTTTCTTTGCATCTTTGTGAGGAACGATTATTGTACGTTGATTTATGCCTAAGATTTACGAGTACTTTGGTTTTATTTTCTTCTTTTTCTCGAACGAACATGAACCCATTCATGTTCATGTGATAAAAAATGGATACCAAACAGTATTTGATCTTATATTGATGAACGGAGAGTTGATAGAAATCAAACGCCGTCCGGAGCATGGATATGAACTCTTGAACGATAAAGACGCAAAGGCAGCAGAAGCTTTCATACGCGCTTATTATCGCAACATTGTAGAGAAGTGGATGAACTTCTTTGTGCTTAAGAAAAAGGTTCGTTGTACTCAAATCACAAAAAGAGTAAAATGAAAAGCAGAAATAACCAAACACTATACGTTGTCCGGGCAGAATATGTCGGGGACTTAACGCTACGTATCTATTTCAGCGACGGAACGTCAAAAACAGTAGATTTTGCACACTTCATCCTTGCGCATCCTCATCCTCAATATGACCGTTATATCCAACCACGGTACTTCAAGAAATTCACAATAGAGCATGGTAACATAGTATGGGGAAAGAACTGGGATATGGTCTTTCCTGTCGAACAATTATACCGCGGAATAGTTGCTTAAGATAAAACGGCCGTTATTTTACACCTATTTCCTGTTTTCGTCAATGAGGCACCCGCTTTTTATTCGGGCGGACAGATGAGGTCGTAGACCTGCTGTTGCTCGGCATCCATCCGGAGCAAAACGGACATTTGTTTGCGCGTATTGGGCGACACATAGTTCAATCGATACAT
>JAGBJY010000030.1 GCA_017934185.1 Bacteroidales bacterium
CGTTGCCATGTCCTCAGGTACAACTCGCTGGCGCGTACGGGGATATCATTCTCTTGCGTTTCCATTGCATTCTCCTTTTGAAAACGCAAAGGTATGCCTGAATTGATAACATGTCAAGACGTGACCGCGGAGACGCTTACCCATGGATGCCATGGAAAAAGCGCTTGGTAAATAAGCTATCTTATTTATAATTAGCGGAATAATCAAAAATTGAACGCATGAATGTTCCGCCAAACTTTGATTTTTTGAGCAATTTTGGCGGAACATTCACATAAATAAAGTATCTTTGTAAAAACATCATATCTCCATGGACAAGATGTCGTAGAAGTCCGCAAGACAGACATAGTCGACGGCGTCATGCACATCACCACCCAGAAAACCCACGACCGCCTGCCCATCGTCCTCCACAAAAACGCCCTCGCCATCCTGGACAAATACAAAGAGGCCGATTTCCCCGGCGGCAAAGCCCTCCCGTACCTCACCAACCAGCAGATGAACCGCTGCCTCAAAGACCTCTGCGAAATCTGCGAATTCAACACCCCCGTCCACATCACCCTCTACCGCAACGGCACCCGCCACGACGACATCTATCCCAAATGGACCCAAATCGGCACCCACGCAGGCCGAAAAACCTTCATCTGCTTCGCCCTCAGTAACGGCGTCCCGCCGGACGTTGTCATGAAATTCACCGGCCACTCCGACTACAAATCCATGAAACCCTACATCGACATCACCGAATCCGCCAAGCGCGACGCCATCGCAAAGCTGGAAAAACTCTGGGACGGAGAATAAAAATGTAGCGAGCGCAAATTATTCGCCCTAAAAAGTGTAACGATTCTGAAATATTCGTCCAAAAAAGTGTAAATTTGCCTTCGGAACCAAAAAGGACCGCCCATGTTAAAAAGAAAAATAGAAGATACCCTGCTACAGTGGAAGAACATGCCCAATCATCTTCCGCTGGTCATAAAAGGAGTCCGCCAGTGCGGAAAAACCTTCATCGTGCAGCAGTTTGCCCAGCAGCACTACGAATCAGTCGTGTACATAAATTTTGTCCTGGAAGCCGACAAAGCCACCGCCTTCCAAGGCAATAAGGATGTAGACACCATTCTCCTGGGCCTCTCCACCTTGATGCCTGACGCCAAGTTTATCCCCGGTAAAACCTGCATCATCCTGGACGAAATCCAAGACTGCCCGGATGCCCGCACCTCCCTCAAATCCTTCAAGACCGATGGCCGCTTTGACATCATCGCCACCGGCTCCCTCCTGGGCGTCAAAGGCTACGGAGACAAACAGAAAAAGAAGAAAAATAAAAAGCGGGGAAAGAACTCCGTCCCCGTAGGTTATGAGACCATCATCTCCATGTGCCCGCTGGACTTTGAAGAATTCCTTTGGGCAAACGGCATCCGGCCGGAAGCCATAGATGCTGTCCGCAAATGCTTCCAGCGGGAGGTCCCCGTCCCAGAAGGAGTCCACTATGCCTTCCAGCAACTCTTCTATCGCTACATCGCTGTTGGCGGTCTGCCCGCAGCCATCAACACCTTCCTTGAAACCAACCACATGGGCGAAGTGGCCGCTGTCTTAAAATCCATCATCGACGAATACGAGGACGACATGGTAAAATATGCCGACGATGCCGACAAACCTCACATCCGCGAATGCTTCGAGTCCATCCCGGCCCAACTTGCCAAGGAGAATAAGAAGTTCCAGTACGCCACCATCAAGAAAGGCGCACGCGCATCCCAGTATCTGGGAAGCCTCCAATGGCTGGAAGACGCCGGCATCATCCACCGCTGCTACAACACCGAAATCCCCGAATTGCCGCTGGACGGAAATGCCAAGAGCGAAGTATTCAAGGTTTACCCCACAGACATTGGCATCCTGATGGCCATGTTTGATCCCGGCACCCGTGCCGATGTCCTGCAAGGGAACCTTTACGGATACAAAGGAGCTATTTTCGAAGGCATTATGGCCGATTTCCTCCACAAGAAAGGCCAGAATCTGTACTATTACCACAAAGACGGCGGCCTGGAGCTGGATTTCCTCATCCGGCAAAAGGGAGAATGTGTCCCTTGCGAAGTCAAGTCCACCTCCAACAAGGCCAAGAGCGTGAAAACGGTGCTTGCCCATCCCGAGAAATACCACATCACCCAAGCCCTGAAATTTGGAGACTATAATGTTGGACGTGACGGAGCCACTCTCACCGTTCCATCTTATATGGGCTTCTTCCTGGAATTCGACGGCGTCGAGGATATTGACCTGCCTATCTTGAATATCAACGAAGTGAATCGTCTGGCTGGCAGAATATTCCCCGACGAGTAGCCGGGGCTCAACAATTCGAATCCCTGCAGCTCCAACACCTTCGGCCTTCCAGCACCCTGGGAGGCCGATTGCCATAAAAAGTTATCAACACTCTGCGAAATTATATTGCACAGCGCAGGCAAAATTTATAAATTTGTAACCCAAACCCTGCACACATATCATGAACATCCTTACGGGGAATATTGTCATCAAGGAGGCCGGCCCGACGCCCCGGGTTACGGCCGTCCCTACCGCACGACATGCCCACCCGCCGAGGAAGCTCCCCCTGCAGCAGTAGCTCCATAGTTGAGGTAACGCTCTGTCATGCCCGGCTCTGACCTCTCGTCATCCCTGACCTGATCTCGCGTCATTGCCTGCTTGACCGGCAATCTCTCTTTCTCCCAGCGTGAAGGCCTATGCCCTTCGGACCGGTACGGGCCTGCGGCCCTATCCCTCCCACGGCCTGCGGCCGCGGGCCCCTCCCGTTCACGAAGCCACGGGCGGCTACGCCGTCCGAAGGGCATAGGCCTTCACGCTTATCAAGATACGTCAGAGATTATTGAGCTCAGACTTAAGAGTAGATTCACTATATGTTTGATTCTGCTCTGAAAGGTCCCTGGAAACAGAATGTCGAGTCCCTAATGACCGTGCAGTTTATCTCAGAAGATAAGCAGGAGGAGGTTGGGAGGCTGATTTGACCTCCCTTTATACAATAATGTTGATGCCATCGTGCTGCTAATGGTCAAATATCCTAACAAACTGCTTTGTACTGTCAAAGCGACCCTCCAGGTCGTCATTCCATTCATTTTCGAATTCCTCCAACGACATGGAAGAGTGAGCAAGGCCGACTATTTGTTCTTCGGTCATTGCCATAATCTCTAGATAGCCTGTATCTGGAGGTAACTGTTCTGTGGGGATGATATAGATTATCGCCATGTTGATTCTATCCTTGTAGGAGTTTCCTTTCGTCAGACTCGTTCAGGACACGAAGTTGCTCTATCGCCATTTTGTTTAGGCGCACAGCCCGATCGGCGCTGCTCTACCCATCTTTTCGGAGTCAGGACAAAACTGTTCAAACCGGCTTCCTGCTCAATTGCCTCGAATTCGAGGTAATTGAAATCCGGATTATTAAGGTGAGCCGAAACACATCACCGACAAGTTCCCGGACAAGAAACTGGCCGTACTCAGCTGTATGGACACGCGCCTTTCCGTACTGCTGCAGGAAGCCCTCGGCCTCAAGAACGGCGATGCCAAAGTCATCAAGAATGCTGGTGCCGTGATTCCCACGCCCTGGGATTCGGCTATGCGGAGCCTCATTGTTGCTGTGTATGAACTCGGTGTAACCGAAATCATGGTGGTCGCCCATACCACCTGTGGCGCTTGCCACATGAGTTTCCATCATTTCAAGGAAGAAATGCTGAAGCGTGGTATTCCTGCTTCGGAACTTGGAATTAACAAGGACAGGGTGTTTCTCACCGGCGATTCAGCCGGAGGGCACTTGGCTCTGTTTCTGGCGGAGAAGCGCGTCACACCCAAAGCGGTCCTGCTGAACTGCCCGGCCTACGATTTCGCATCGTTTGCCAATGCGGAAGCATATACGGAAGAGGCCCTTGCCTGGTTCATCGGCCCAAAGTGGGATGATGAGCAGTGGAGGGCATCCGTGTCTCCGCGCACCTATATTGGTAGTTATACCGGCCCGCTGCTGGTTTCAACCTGCACGAATGATTTCATCCGCAGTGAGTCTTTGAAGCTTAAAGCTGACTGCGATTCTCTTGGACGAACCATTGAGTTTGTGGACATTCAGTCGAAAGACAAGAAAGTCGGACATGTCCATAACGTTTCCAATCCAGCCCTTCCGGAATCCCGGACGGTCAACGCCCTGATGACTGAATTTATGAACAAACACCTATAAGCGCTAACCCTATGGCACAGACATCCTACCCCTGCGAGAACTGCAAGTTCCGCGCACACTACGACAAGAACCAGTAACTCCATGCCCAACCATCTCACCGACTACTCTAATTCAACCCGAATCTGGAGGGAAAGCTGCAGGAGATGGAGTAGCCTATAAGCAAAACAATCAACAAATCCAAATTTTTGCAAAGTTTGCA
Source organism: Bacteroidales bacterium (assembly GCA_017934185.1). Classification (GTDB taxonomy): domain Bacteria; phylum Bacteroidota; class Bacteroidia; order Bacteroidales; family UBA932; genus Cryptobacteroides. The sequence continues at coordinate 4,410 of JAGBJY010000030.1, forward strand.
AAGATTTGGAAGAAACACTTTTTCTCACGAAATTTGTAAGAGACTGCTAAGTACATGACAAAAAATCAAACACATTGATTTTCGATGGTCTGAAAGGATTGAAGAGAGCGTCAGCGATGAAGTTCAGACCGTACTTGACAAG
>JAGBJY010000031.1 GCA_017934185.1 Bacteroidales bacterium
CATGTATCGATTGAACTATGTGTCGCCCAATACGCGCAAACAAATGTCCGTTTTGCTCCGGATGGATGCCGAGCAACAGCAGGTCTACGACCTCATCTGTCCGCCCGAATAAAAAGCGGGTGCCTCATTGACGAAAACAGGGGCGCTTTCCTTGCCGTGTTGACGCGGAATCTGTGTTTTGTGCGTTCCCTTTGTCAACACGGCCGCCGCGAAGGTGAGGGCTGTTTTGCTTTGATATTTGACGAATATTTGCCAGTGTCCTTTCAATTTGTTATCTTTGTGGGCTTTTTGCGGCTAAAACCAAACCAATAACCTAACAGTTTTATTTTTAAATTTCAATCATGAGAAAAGCAGTAATTTGCCAAAGCTTCATGGTGATGTTACTGGCCCTGGCAGCATCGGCCCCGGTGTTTGCCCAGGCCAACACGACATCGGCAAGCGGGCAAACGGCGCTTTCTACCCCCCCCGTAAACGCTGAAATACGGGGACGCGTCCTTGACACGGGCGGCCAGCCAGTGATTGGCTCGGCGGTAGTCATTGCCGGAACCACGCTTGGCACAAGCACCGATCTGGACGGTGCCTTCGTTTTCCAGCTTCCCGCAGGCTATGAAAAGGCCTCTTTGGAAGTATCGGCCCTGGGCTATACCACGCTGGTGGTTCCCATCGACGGCCGCAGTTACTATGACCTGGTTCTTCTGGAAGAATCTACGCTCCTGGAAGGAACTGTAGTGACGGCCCTCGGTATCCGCCGTGCCCAGAAAGCCCTGTCCTACAATGTGCAGGAAATCAAGAGTGATGAGATTCTTGCCACCAAGGACGCCAACTTCATCAATTCCCTGAACGGCAAGGTGGCCGGTTTGGTGATCAACGCATCATCGGCCGGTGTGGGCGGCGCTACCAAGGCGGTCATCCGCGGCGCCAAGTCCATCAGCAAGAACTCCAACGCCCTGTACGTGATTGACGGTGTGCCCATGTACGCCCTCAACCGCAGCGCCGGCACTGAGTTCGGCTCCAGTGCTTACACGGATCCCATTGCCGATATCAACCCCGAGGACATTGAGTCCATGTCGGTGCTGACCGGTGCGGCCGCTGCCGCCCTGTACGGCCAGGATGCCGCCAACGGTGCCATTGTGGTTACCACCAAGAAGGGCGCCAAGGACCGGACAACGCTCACCATCGCCAGCAACACGGAAATTTCCCGGGCAACCTTCCTTCCCAAGTTCCAGAACCGTTATGGCACGGGCGATTATCTCTCTGCCGAAGGCTCTCCGGTGTATAGCTGGGGACGAGCCCTCAACGAGCTGTCCTACATGGGTTATGAGCCGGCCAAGGATTATTTCCAGACCGGTGTCACCGCTACCGAAAGCGTGTCCTTCTCTACCGGAACGGACAAGAACCAGACCTACCTGAGTGCCGCCGCCGTCAACTCCCGCGGTGTCATTCCCAACAACGCTTACAACCGTTACAACTTCTCTTTCCGCAACACGGCAAACTTCTTTAACGACAAACTCACCGTTGACCTGAGTTTCCAGTACGTGAAGCAGAACGACCGCAACATGACCAACCAGGGTCTGTACAACAACCCGCTGGTGGGTGCCTACCTTTTCCCGCGTGGTAATTCCTGGGAAGATGTTTCCATGTTCGAGCGCTGGGACAACAGCCGTCAGATTTACACGCAGTACTGGCCCTCCGGCGATGCGGGTATCGTGATGCAGAATCCTTACTGGATCAACTACCGCGACCTTCGCACCAACAAGAAAGACCGCTACATGGCTTCGGCCGGCCTCAACTGGACCATCGCCCCCTGGATCAGTGCTTCCGGCCGCGTACGCATGGACAACAGCGTGAACAAGTACGAAGAAAAGTACTTTGCCACCACCAACAATACGCTCACCGGCTCTGACAAGGGTTATTATGGCACCAACACACAGCTGGACCGCCAGATTTATGCCGATGCTATGCTGGACATCCACAAGACCTTCGGCGAAATCTTCAGCCTCCAGGCCAACGTGGGTGGTATTCTGGTAGACAATACCAACGAAGTGAGCTCTGTGGGCGGCGGTATCGGCAACGGTGAAAATGGTGCCGAAAACCTGCCCAACGTCTTTAACGTCTATGCCATCGGCAATCCCATCCCGGGCCAGAGCGGCTACCACGACCAGACCCAGAGCATTTTTGCCAGCGCCGAACTGGGCCTGATGAGTGCCTGGTACCTCACCCTCACCGCCCGTAACGACTGGGATTCCCGTTTGTTCGGCCCCGGTTCCGTGAAGAAATCCTTCTTCTATCCTTCCGTGGGTATTTCCGGCGTGCTGAACCAGGCTTTCAATATGCCCCGCTCCATTGAACTCCTGAAGGTGCGCGGCTCCTTCGCCCAGGTAGGTGCTTCCTACGAGCGCTGGATTGCCAACCCGCTGCACAGCTGGGACAACAGCCAGCAGTCCTGGACCACTCAGACCGCTTACCCGGTGTCCAACCTCCAGCCCGAAATGACCACTTCCTGGGAAGCCGGTATTCAGGCCCGTTTCCAGGGCGGCTTCAGCCTGGATCTGTCCTGGTATCTCACCCATACCCGCAACCAGACCTTCAACCCGGGCATCTCTTCCGGTTCCGGTTACTCCGACATTTACATCCAGTCCGGTGACGTGCGCAACAGCGGTATCGAGCTTTCCCTTGGCTATGCGCATACCTGGGGCAAGTTCAGCTGGAACACCAACTACACCTTCTCCACCAACGCCAACAAGATTGTTTCCCTGGCCGACGATGTGGTGAACCCCGTCACCGGTGAAACTTTCAGCGTGTCCAACCTGAACATGGGTGGCCTGGGCAATGCCCGCTTCATCCTGCAGAAGGGCGGCACCCTGGGTGACATCTATTCCCGCGCCGACCTGGTGCGCGACAACAATGGCAGCGTTTACGTAGACGTGGAAGGCGGTATTGCCACCCAGGCTTACACCGACTTTGCCGATTACATCAAGCTGGGCAGTGTCCTTCCCAAGGCCAACATGGGCTGGCGCAACGAGTTCAGATTCGGCAACTTGAGCCTTTCTGCCCTGGTACAGGCCCGTCTGGGCGGTATCGTGTTCTCCCGCACCCAGGCCATGATGGACCGCTACGGCGTGTCCGAGGCATCGGCCCTGGCCCGCGACAACGGCGGCGTAACGGTGAATGGCACCGACCTCATTGACGCCAACCGCTGGTATTCTGCCATCGGCGGCGGTGACACGGTTCCCCAGTACTATGTTTACGATGCCACCAACGTGCGCCTGAGCGAAGCCGCCATCGGCTACACCTTCCCGCGCAAGTGTTTTGGCGACCTGTTTGACCTCACCCTGCAGGTGGTGGGCCGCAACCTCCTCATGATCTACTGCAAAGCGCCGTTCGATCCCGAGGCCACCGCTACCACCACCAACAATTACTACCAGGGCATTGACTATTTCATGATGCCTTCTACCCGCAATGTGGGCTTCAATGTGCGCATCAACTTCGCCGGTTCCAGCCGCAAGGCCGTGAAGGAAGCCGCTCCTGCCTATGTAGATCCTTACGTGCAGGAAAAAGTGGTTGAGAAAGAAGTTGTCCGCGAAGTGGTGAAAGAAGTTCCCGTGGAAGTGGTGAAGGAAATCGTCGTGGCCCCCAAGGGCAGCGTTTACCAGGAAGACATCCAGTTCCTCATTGGCAAAGCCGAAATCCGTCCCGATGAGGCCTTCAAACTGGGCCGCATCTTCCAGACGCTGGACGCCTATCCGGACGCCACCATCGAAATCACCGGTTACGCAGACACTGCCACCGGTACGGCCGACATCAACCGCCGTCTCTCTTCTGAACGTGTAGCAAACGTCTCCAAGAAGCTGCAGGAAGCCGGAATTCCCGCCTCCCGCATCAAGGTGAACGTAGGTACCGGCGACTGGGATGCCTCCCAATCCCCGGAAGCCAACCGCCGCGTAACAGTCAGTATCGTTAACAAATAATGATGCAAACGACTATGAGAAAATACATTACAATTCTATTGGTTTCCACCGTCACCCTGTTCTCCTGCACCCGCAATTTTGAGCAGTACAACAGCAATCCCTACGGTGTTACCAACAGCGAAATGCTCCGTGACGGTTACGCGCTCCGTGCTTCCATCAGCGGCATGGCCAGCGCCGTCATTTCCACCGACGTGAACACCACCCAGTTCACCGAATGCCTTCAGGGAGGTCCCATGGCCGGTTATCTGGCCGACTCCAACCAGGGTTTCAAGAATACCGTTTCCAATTATAACCCTACAGACAACTGGACCAACGTACTGCTGGCCAGCAGCCGGGTCATCCCTACCTTCTTCGCCAATTACGGTGATCTGAAGAACATGACCGACGACCCTGTTATCCTGTCCATCGCCGATGTGCTGAAAGTGGCCGTGATGCACCGTGTGGCCGATACCTACGGTCCCATCCCGTACACCCAGATTGGTGTGGGCGGCAAGATTCAGGTTCCCTACGACAGCCAGGAAGAGGCTTACAAAGCCATGCTGGCCGATCTGGATGCCGCCATTGAGGTGCTGACGGCCAACCGCGGCAATAACATCAACGCCTCTTCCGACGTGGTGTACCAGGGCAATGTGGAGAAGTGGGCCAAGTTTGCCAACTCCCTCAAGCTGCGCCTTGCCATGCGCATGGTATATGCCGATGCCGCTACCGCCAAGAAAGCCGCCGAAGAAGTGGCTGCCAGCGAAGTGGGCGCCATCTCTTCCAACGCCGAGAATGCCATTTACGACAATTTCAACGCCAGTGCCAAGAATCCTTTCTATGTGGTTCAGGTAGAATACAACGGCGGTGACTCCATGGCCGCTGCCGATATCATCTGCTACATGAACGGTTACAACGATCCCCGCCGCAGCGCTTACTTCCAGCCCAGCAAGTTCGCCGGTTACGAGTATGTGGGCCTGCGCCACGGTATCGTGATGCCTGCCAATGACGTGATGCACCAGTATTCGGCCATCAACATCTCCATGAGCAGTCCTTTCGTGTGGCTGAACGCCGCCGAGGTGGCCTTCCTGAAGGCCGAGGCTGTGGCCGTATTCGGCTTTGACATGGGCGGCAGCGCCAAGGATTTCTATGAGGAAGGCGTCCGCCTGTCCTTTGACCAGTGGGGCGTTAGCGGTGCCGATGCTTATCTGCAGGATGCCGTGAGCAAGCCGGCTTCCTACATAGACCCTATCGGCTCCAACACCTACAATGGAACCCTTTCCACCATGACCATCGCCTGGGACGAAAGCGCTTCCACCGAGCAGAAACAGGAAAAAATCCTGATTCAGAAGTGGATTGCCAACTGGCTGCTGGGTCATGAGAGCTGGGCCGACATCCGCCGTACCGGTTATCCGCACATCCTGCCCGCTACCGAGGCCGGCAATATGTCCAACGGCCTGGTGGACTCCGAGCTGGGTGCCCGCCGTCTGAAATATCCTTCAGATGAATATGTTAACAACAGCACCAATATGGCTGCCGCCGTCGCCCTGCTCAAGGGACCCGATGAGATGGCTACCCGTACCTGGTTTGACTGCAAAAATAAATAGGAGGAGCCCGTATGAACAAGCTTTTTAAATCCCTGATTGTTCTTGCCGCCGGCAGCCTTCTCATGGTTTCCTGCGCAAAATGGACCGAGACCGAATCCATTCCCTTTGAATATGCTACGCTCCAGAGCAAGAATCCCCAGCTGTATGAGGCCTATCTTGCTTCTGTGCGTGCCTACCATGCCACTGAGCACCAGGTGCTTATTGCCAAGTTCGACAATAAGGAGGCAGCTCCTGCCGGCCGCGCCGAGCATCTGACCTGCCTGCCCGACAGTGTGGACTATGTGATTGTGAACAACCCTGCCATCCTGAACAAGGTCCTCCTGGAAGAGGTGAAGCAGATTCGTGAGGAAAAAGGAATACGCTCCCTGGTGAACGTGAGCTACGACGCTGTTCGCAGTTCTGTGGAAAGCACCATCGCCCAGGCTGTTGAGGCTATTGATGCCGAATTTGCCGCTCTGGAAGAGGAAGCCCAGGCTGCCCGCCAGGAGGAGTTTGACGCCCGTAAGGCCGAAGTTCAGTCCCAGGAGAATTTCCAGACCCTCGCGAAAGACCTCACCCTGAAAGCGCTGGCCCTTGTTGAAAGCAGCGGCGTAGACGGGATCAATGTCGTTTTCAACGGTATGAATCCTGTTGCCCTGACTGCGGAAAAGAAAGAGGCTGAGACGGCGCTTCAGGAGCCTTTCTTCACCCTGGTGAACGAGTGGAAGGCCGGCCATCCCGACGCCCTTGTGTTCTTTGAAGGAACCCCTGCCTATGTGCTGGCTGCTACTTCGGTGGTGACGGACGCCGCCTACATCATTATCCCGGCTTTGGCTGCCCTGAACCAGACGGCCTTCAATTATGCCGTGGAAGTTTCTCTGGGCGAGGGTGTCCCCACCGACCGCATCGTCATCGGCGTAACGGCCATTGACATTACCGACCCCGCCAACACCAACGGTACTTTCACCGAGGGTACCGCCATTGTGGGCGCTGCCCAGTGGGCTGTGACTCCCGCCAGCACCTATACCAAGGCTGGCATTTGTGTGGACCATGCCCAGTTTGACTACTTTGACATCACCCATGTTTATTCCCAGATAAACGAGGCGATTTCCATTATGAATCCTTCACCTGTAAAATAAGGAATATGAAAAAGATCTTTTACGCTGTCGCGCTGCTCTCCGCCCTTTTCGCCGTGGCTTCCTGCCAGACGGAGAAAGAGGCTATGGAACAGCATCCCTTCAGCAACAAACTCTATATCAACACGGGTGTGGCCAGTGAGGAAATCCTGGTGAAGGCCGGCGATCCGGACCTGGTGCGTACCCTGTCCATCGGCACGCCCAAACCCATGGAGCAGGCCGTGAGCGGTGTCTTTGTGGCCGACCAGGCTTATGTGGAAAACTACAAGACCATCTACGGCGAACCTGCCGTTGAGCCGCTCCCTTATGCGAACTGCGTCATTGAGAACCCCGAGGTGACCATTGCAGCAGGCGCCAATGTATCGGCCAGTGCTACGGTGAATTTCATCGGCCTCAGCAGCCTGGACCGCGACATTGTGTACGTGATGCCCATCGTCCTGAAGAACGTGACGGACATTAACGTCATTGCTCCCAAGACGGCTGTGTACTATGTCTTCAAGGGTGCCGCCCTCATCAATGTGGTGTGCAACATGAGTGAGAACCGTGCCGCAGCCCAGTCCTGGGCCACGCCGGAGAAATTCACCAACATGACCCACTTCACGGCCGAGGCCCTGATCCGTCAGAATGTGGCCGGCCGCCTCATTTCTACCGTCATGGGTGTGGAAGGCCACTTCCTTCTGCGTATCGGCGATTCCGGTGTTCCGGACAATCAGCTGCAGGTGGCTTCTTCTTCCAACCAGACCAACTCCAACATGCAGTTCCAGCTGGGCAAATGGACCCACATGGCCTGCGTATTTGACGGCGGACTGGTAACGGTGTACTTTGATGGCCGGAAGGTGCTGGATGCCGCCAACTGCGGACGCAGCAGCGTTACCTGGGGTGCCTATGGCAGTGACAAGGGCGAAACCGGCGGACGTTATTTCTGGCTGGGTTATTCTTACGCCGGCGACCGTTATCTGGACGGCGAACTCTCCGAGGTGCGTATCTGGGATCATTGCCTCACGCAGGAAGAGATCCTGGCCCCCAACCATTTCTACTTTGTAGACCCCGCTTCCGAAGGCCTTATTGCCTACTGGAAGATGGATGACGGTGCCGGTACCACCCTGAAAGACTCCAGCCCCAACGGCAACGACCTTACCCTGGACAACGAGACCCGCTGGCCCAAGGTGGCTCTTCCCGAAACCAATTAAGAAGGAGGAACAAAGATGAAAAATCGTAACAATATCGTATGCATGCTCGCTGCTGGAATGGTCCTGTTCTCCTGCGAAAAGCCCATCGTGGTGGACCGTGTGAACGAAGGGGACTATGCCAATGTGACAACGCTCACCGCTACGCTCCGGGACGTTCCTACCCGGAGGACCACCTCCGTTGTGGAAATGCGTCAGGACCCTTTCCAGACCACCGTGGCTGTGACGCTGCCCCGTGCCCCCAAGAAGGGCGTGGATTTCACCCTCAGCTATGATGCTGCTTATCTGGAGGTTTTCAATGCCCAGCATGAAACCGAGTACAAGCTTTTCCCGCAGTCCAAAGTTTCCCTGCAGAATGACGGTGTCATTGTGATGGCTCCGGACGAGACCGGCTCTTATCAGCTGGGGCTCACCCTGGAACCCTTCGACGACAAGGAGGAAGCCACCTATGTGCTGCCCCTGAAACTCTCCACCACAACCGACGGTGTGAAGGTTTCCGAGCAGGATCACCTGGTGTATCTGGTGAAGAACATGAGCTGGCAGGCCTCCGTTGTGCGCAAGGAAGGGGAAAAGAAGATTATCTCCTGGATTGAGGTGAACAACACCAACCCCCTGAACATGTTGCAGTTCGAGACCGAAGACGGCCGTCTGCTCACGGACTATGTGGTCTTGTTTGCCTACAACATCAACTATAACCGCGAAACCGGTGAGGTGTATGTGTTCTCCAACCCGCAGTGCCAGTACATCCTGGACCATTACGACGAAGTTGTGAAGCCGCTGCGTGAGCGTGGCATCAAGGTGATTATGTCCATCCTGGGGAACCACGACGAGTCCGGCCTTGCGCAGCTGAGCGACCTGGGCTGCCGTGAATTCGCCCGCAAAGTGGCCGCCATTGTCAATGCCTATGGCTTTGACGGTGTGAACTACGACGATGAGTACTCCAACGCCCCGGACCTGAGCAATCCTTTGTTCGCTCCCAGGTCCCAGACACAGGGCAACCGTCTGTACTTTGAGACCAAGAAGCTCCTGCCCGACAAGGAGATGGTTTCTTATCAGTACGGCAGCGCCCTGGGCAATGCTCCCGTGGACGGGATTGACCCTTCCGAGTACATGGATATCTTCAACGGGGACTATGGCCGCCGTGCCGTTCCTTATGGCAATTCCAGCCTGGCCTCCTGCTCGTATCAGTCTACTGAATTTGCACGGAACAACTCGCTTCCCACGACATCAGAGGCAGAGGCTTTCGTGAATTCCGACTACGGGTTCTGGATGACCTTCTCTTTGTGGAATGCCCAGGGACGCAAGTCCGACTGGGATTACATGAACATCCTGTCCCAGGCGGTGCTGGGTTCTCCGCTCAAGAAGCCTGCGTTCTACTATCCCGAGACCAAGTCTCTTGCTACCCAACCTATTGAATGGTAAAGCGTATGAAAAAGATTGTATATATCCTGGCAGCGGCCGCACTTACCCTTGTGGCCTGCAACGGAAAGCAGAACCCTTCCTCTGAAGGGGAGAAGGCTTCCGAGGTGAAACTTTCCCAGGAAAGCATCACCGCCGGACCCGAAGGCGGCGCTTTTGAAGTGACCGTCACATCCTCCGAGCCCTGGCGTGTAGCCGGTTTCGCCGAGTGGGTGAAGGTAGAAACGGCTGAGGGCCAGAGCGGCAGCGCCCTGAAACTCACCGTGGACGCCAATGAAGACACCCAGTCCAAGACGGCAAGTTTCAAGGTGTTTGCCGGCAGTGCCGCACAGACGCTGGTGGTGGTTTCCAACCCCAGCTTCGAGCTCTCGCTGGTAAGTGACAGCGAAGTGGCGGTGAATTCCAATGCCAATACCATTGTGGTCTCCGTTGTTTCCAACGCCAGCCTTGAGTATGCCCTGGATGCCGATTGGCTGAGCCTGGAGCGTGTGTCCACCGCTTTCGGCAAGATTCTCTACCAGTTCAATGTGGCGCGTTCCCAGGCCTTCAAGGCCCGTGAAGGGAAGATTACCTTCTCCGGCAGTGATGTTGAGCCTGTTGAGGTGACCGTCACCCAGGCCCAGCGTGACACCGCTTTTGTGGTGGAAGGTGCCAAGATTGAAAAGGACCTGGCCGCCTTTGACCAGACCCTCCAGATCCGCACCAATGTGGAAAACCTCAGCTACAGCCTGCCTTCCTGGCTCAGCGAGACATCGGCCTCCGACACCGAGAAGGACTCCGACGGACTTTCCACGCACACCATTCAGGTTCATGCCGATGCCTGCGGCGGCACCCGTGGTGCTACGGTGAGTTTCCGCAGCGGCTCCGCTACCATCGGCTCCGTGTATGTGAAGCAGCAGAATCCCAATCCTGTGTTTGCAGAGATTGAGGATGACGCCCTGGCCTCCGTCCTGGAAAGCTCCGGCTGGATCCTGAAGGACCCCGAAACCGGCAAATGCGAGATTCTGGAAGCCGGTCTCACCGGAACCTCCCTGAGTGTAAACAATAACTCGGTTGTCAAGCTTACCGGTCTTGGCGCATTCCCGGAATTGGCCACCCTCACCATTGGCACCAGCTGCCGTGCTCTGACCCACATTGCAACGGGAGCCAGCAAGGTGAGCGCCATAACCCTGAGCAGCAACCACTATTTCACCAGCACGGAACTTACCATCTCCGGAGACAATGTCACCTCCATTGCGGTACCTTGCTCCAGCTGGTATATCATGTACGGTTATGACAAGTTGGCCACCCTGGATGTCACGGGCTGCCCCAAGCTTGCCACGCTGAATGCCCAGCGCCAATATAACAGTTCTGAAGGCCCTCTGCGCACCATCTACATGACTCAGGCCCAGTCTGAGACTGTGGAGGTGACCAAGAACCCTTCTGCCGAGATTGTCGTTAAATAGTTAATCATGAAAGCTGTAAAATATATCCTTGCGATGGCCGCTGTAGCGGCGGCCTTCGCTTCCTGCAGCAAGAAGGAAGAGATTGTGGGCACCAATGACAAGCCCGGTTTCTTCCTGAACCGCACGCAGCTGGCCCTGAACAAAGGCACCAGCGAGTCGCTTACCGCCACCATCACCCCTAAGGGCGCCGGCACGGTGACCTGGAGCACCAGCGATGCCAGCGTGGTTACGGTGGAAGACGGTCTGGTTACCGCCGTGGGCGGTGGCGAGGCTGTTGTGAGCGCCTCCTACGGCTCGCAGACCCTCACTTGCGACGTGCAGGTATCGGCCCTTGTGACCACGGTTACGCTCAATGAGCACGACGTGGATTTTGACAAGGGTGACACCCGGGAGCTGACTTATGTCATCGGCCCTGAAGATGTGAATGTTCCGCTCACCGTCACGTGGACTTCCACCGACGAGAGTGTGCTCACCGTGGACGAGGAAGGAGTGGTTACCGCCGTGGGCGGTGGCCAGGCTTCCGTTGTGGTGAGCGTGAACGGCGTCACCGATGTCTGTGAGTTCTTCTCCCATTGCTATCCCACCGGTGTGGTCATTACTCCTGCCACGGCCCAGGTGAACGTGAACAAGACCCTCCAGTTTGAAGCCGCCCTCCTGCCCGAGGACTGCACGGAGGAACTTGCCTTCGAATGGAGCGTGGAAGATCCCACCCTGGCTTCCGTAGATGCCAACGGCTTGGTGAAAGGCCTTGCCGCCGGTGACACCCACGTGATTGTGAAGGCCGGAGAGTTCTCTGCTTCCGCCGACCTCAATGTCAAGCGCGAAGTGAAGACGGTAGAGGTTAGGCCCAATTCGGTGAACTATACCAGCGGGGAGATTACCTTTACCTTCTCTTCGGGCTGCTACTATTTCAGCACCCGTTACGGTATGGAAATTCCCAATGGGCAATCCTTCACCATCAGCGTTCCGGACGATTACCAGATTGATGCGGTGACCTTCACGCCCACCTACGGACAAAACGGTGATTTCACTGTGGACAAGGGGAATTATACCAGGGACGGAGGCAAGCACAGCTGGGAGGCCACTGAGGCTACCAGCAGCGTGACCTTCACAAGGGCCACCAGCCAGGAGGCCGACATTCTGGTATTCACCATTACCTACGAGTAGTTTACCCCTGTGGCGCATAATGCGCTGACAAACATGCTTTTAACCTTGTGGACGGGTGTTGGAAAGACACCCGTCCATTGTGTTAAGTGGCAGAGAATACGGAACTTAAGCGCCACGGCATCCTAACTTTTGCCGTGTTGACGCGGAATCGGCGTTCTGTGCGCTCCTTTTGTCAACACGGCCGCTGCAACTGGCAGAAAGGCCGATTTCTTTGCCGTGTTGACGCAGAATCGGCGTTCTGTGCGCTCCTTTTGTCAACACGGCCGCTGCAACTGGCAGAAAGGCCGATTTCTTTGCCGTGTTGACGCAGAATCGGCGTTCTGTGGGTTCCCTTTGTCAACACGGCCGCTGCAACTGGCAGAAAGGCCGATTTCTTTGCCGTGTTGACGCGGAATCTGTATTTTGTGCTTTCCTTTTGTCAACACGGCTGCACGCCACGAACCTTTTGTTATTCGGCAAAAATATTTATATTTGTAAAAATTGAAACGAAGTGAAAATGAAAACGAACATTCTGTGGATTGCGGCCGCCGTACTGGCCCTCGCAGTCAGTTGCAAAAGCAAAAGTGAAGAAGAAAAGCTGGCCGAATACACCCAGTGGAACGAAACCTTCATGTCGGAGTACCAGGCCAAGGCCGTAGAACTGGCCGATGACCAGGAGGCCCTGGAGGCGTATGCCGATTCTGCCATCAACGCGTATCTGGAATACAACAAGGCCGCTGTGGAGGCCAATTTGGACAACAAGGTGGCTGTGGCCGCTGTCCAGAACCTCTATGGCCTGCTGGAGACCGATGAGGTGGTGGCCTACATTGAGCAGATCACGGCTCCGGTGCACGGCCAGGATTCCGCCTTCTTTGCCACGCTCCTCAAGAGCGCCCAGGCCCTCAAGGTCACGGCCGAAGGCCAGATGTTCACCGATTTCGAGGTGGACGGCGTCAAGTTCTCCGACTTCATTGGCAAAGGCAAGTATGTGCTGGTAGATTTCTGGGCGTCCTGGTGCGGGCCCTGCCGCCGCGAGATGCCCAACCTCCGTTCCGTGTACGAGGATTTCCACGGCCCCGACTTTGACATGCTCTCCGTGGCCGTTTGGGACAAGCCGGAAGACACCGCCAAGGCCGCCGAGGAAGAGAAGATTGCCTGGAACCAGATGGTGAACGCCCAGCAGATTCCCACCGACATCTACGGCATTGAGGGCATTCCGCACATCATCCTCTTCGGCCCGGACGGAACCATCGTGAAGCGGGGCCTCCGCGGCGAAGACATCCGCGCCGCCGTGGCCGAAGCCCTTGGAAAGTAACACCTAACAATGAAACTCACTAATGCCCTTATGTTAGCAGGAGGCGCCGCAATGGCGGCCTCCTGCTCTACTAACGAAAAGGCCCCGCAGAAGCTGCCCAACGTAGTTTTTGTGCTGGCCGATGACCTGGGCTGGGGAGACTTGGGCTGCTATGGACAGCAGCTGTTCGAGACCCCCAACATTGATGCACTGGCTGCCCGGGGCCTCCGTTTTACCCAGTGCTATTCCGGTACCACCGTGAGCGCCCCGTCGCGCTCCTGCCTCATTACCGGCACCCACAGCGGCCACACGGCCGTGCGCGGCAACCGCGAGCTGGAGCCCGAAGGGCAGTATCCGCTGCCGGAAGGTTCCCAGACCCTGTTCCGGGACCTCAAGGCCGCCGGGTACACCACCGCCGCCTTCGGCAAGTGGGGCCTGGGGTATATCGGCTCTACCGGAGACCCCCAGAAGCAGGGCGTAGACCGCTTCTACGGCTACAATTGCCAGCTGCTGGCCCACAGCTATTACCCGGACCACCTCTGGGACAACAGCACCCGCGTTGAGCTGGAAGACAACTGCGACGCCGTTCCTTACGGCCAGGGCACCTATTCCCAGGACCTCATCCACGGGAAAGCCCTGGAGTTCCTGGAGCAGCAGTCCGGCAGTGACAAGCCCTTCTTCCTGTGGTATCCCACCATTATTCCGCACGCCGAACTCATTGTGCCGGAGGACGAGATTATCCAGAAGTATCGCGGCCGCTACCCGGAGACGCCCTATCATGGCATAGACCAGGGCATGCCCGGCTTCCGCAAGGGCGGATATGTCTCGCAGGAGTACCCGCACGCCACTTTCGCCGCCATGGTTGGCCGGCTGGACAAGTATGTGGGCGAACTGGTGGCCAAGCTCAAGGCGGAGGGCCTGTATGAGAACACCGTCATTATCTTCGCCAGCGACAACGGACCCCATCTGGAAGGCGGGGCCGACCCTGACTTCTTCAACAGCAACGGCCCCTGGCGCGGTTACAAGCGCGATGTGTACGAAGGCGGCATCCGCGTTCCCATGATTATCTCCTGGCCCGGCCACATTGTGGAAGGCGGGCAGACGGACTTCATGTGCTCTTTCTGGGACATGATGCCCACCCTTAGGGAACTCACCGGCGTGGCTTCGGCCGAGGGCATGGACGGCGTAAGCCTCCTCCCGCTGCTGGAAGGCCGCGAGGACAAGCAGAAGCAGCACGAGTACCTGTACTTCGAGTTCCAGGAAGCCGGCGGCCGTCAGGCCGTGCGCAAGGGCCCGTGGAAGCTGGTGCACATGAACGTGCGCAGCGAAAACGCCCGCTATGAGCTTTACAACCTGGACGTCGACCCCGGTGAAACGCAGGACATCCTTGCCGATAACCCTGAAAAAGTGGCTGAGCTCCAGGCTATTATGCAGGAGGCTCACGTTCCCGATCCGGCTTGGCCGCTCCTTCCCGAAGAATGGGCCGCAGCCCGATGACCGTAAAAGAAAAAATAGCCCTCTTTCCCAATTCCCCCGGCGTCTACCGCTACTATGACGCCGAGGGAAAGGTAATTTATGTGGGGAAGGCCAAGGACCTCCACAAGCGTGTGGCGCAGTATTTTGTGCCGCCGGAGCGCCTGAACACCAAAACCCGCATCCTGGTATCGAAAATTGCCGATGCCCAGTTCTCCGTGGTGAACAGTGAGGCCGATGCCCTTCTGCTGGAGAACAACCTCATCAAACAGTACAAGCCCAAGTACAACATCCTCCTGAAGGATTCCAAGACCTATCCCTGGATTTGCGTCACCGGCGACGAATTCCCCAAGGTGTTCATCACCAGGAGGGTGGAAAAGGGCAACCATTACTTCGGGCCCTACAGCAGCGTGATGCATGCGCGGAACCTGGTGGAGTTCTTTCGGGAAATCTACCCCTTGCGCACCTGCAACCTGAAAATCACCTCCGAGGCCATCCTGCGCCGCAAATTCCGTCCTTGCCTGGAATTCCACCTGGGCCGATGCAAGGCTCCCTGCATCGGCAATGTGTCCAAGGAGGAGTATGCCGGCTACATCGACGAGATAGTGCGCATCCTCAGCGGCCGGGGCTCCGAGGTTATCCGCCACTACAAGGCCCTCATGGCCCAGGCGGCCGAAAGGCTGGCCTTCGAGGAGGCCCAGGCGTACAAGGAGAAACTCCGCACCTTGGAAAAACACTACGCCAAAAGCATCATCACCCAGGCGGCCGATACCGACGCCGACGTCTTCTCCCTGGTGCTGGACGGGGCCGAGGCCTTCGGCAACTTCCTCCGCATCCGCGGCGGTGCCATCGTGCAGAGCCTGAACCTGGGATTCCGGAGCCAGATAGAGGAGGAGCCGGCCACCATGCTCGCCACCTTTATCGGCGAAATAGAAGACAAATTCGGGGCGCTTTCCAAAGAGGTGATTGTGCCCTTCCTGCCGGATGTGGAGATTGAAGGCGTGCAGTTCAGGGTTCCCCAGCGCGGGGACAAACTGGCCCTGCTGGAGCTGAGCGCCAAAAACGCCAAGGAATTCCATTTCAATTCCATCAAGCAGCGGGAGCATACCGACCCCGACGCCTTCCGCATGAGCGTGATGCAGGACCTGCAGAAGGCCCTGGGCATGAAGGAATTGCCCCGGCACATGGAGTGCTTTGACAACTCCAACATTCAGGGCACCAACCCTGTGGCTTCCTGCGTGGTGTTCCGCGACGGGGAGCCTTCCAAGAAAGATTACAGGCGCTTCAAGATTAAGACGGTGATTGGCGCCAACGACTTTGCTTCCATGAAGGAAGTGGTGAACCGCCGCTATTCCCGGATGCTGGCCGAGGCCCCCGACGACCTTCCGCAGCTCATCGTCATCGACGGCGGCAAAGGGTAGCTGGAATTTGCCCATGAGGCCCTTGCGGAGCTGGGCATCCTGGACCGCGTAACGGTGGTGGGCCTTGCCAAGCGCCTGGAAGAGGTGATTCGGGTGGGAGACCCGTATCCGCTCTTTATCGACCGCAACTCCCAGGCCCTGAAAGTGCTCCAGCGCATCCGCGACGAAGCCCACCGCTTTGGCATCACCTTCCACCGCAACCTGCGCTCCAAGGCGGCCATCCAGAGCGCCCTCAGGGAAATCAGCGGCGTGGGCGAGAAAACGGAGCAGCGCCTCCTTTTGCGCTACGGCTCCGTGGCCCGCATTGCCGATGCCCCGCTGGAGGAGCTCAGCGCCCTGGTAGGGGCCGATCTGGCCATGAAGATACACGATTATTTGAATGAATAAGATGACACCCCTGTCATTCTGAGCGATGCGAAGAATCTTTTATCACCACATATGAACGACAAGAAATTAAACATAAGGTTCAGCGCCGTGCTGATGGTGGCCTTGTCGTTATGGTTGATTCTGGAGTCGGGATTGGGAATCGGCCAAGTACTGGGGCTGGCAAAATCTCATCACGCTCTGTTTCCTCTCACGGGACATTTCAATAATCCTGGTCCATATGGTGGCTTTATAGCTACTCTTGTAGCTATTTGCTTTTCTGAATGCTTCTTGAGCAAAAGAGAGGATAATAAGTTTCGTTTGCTTATTGGAGTTGCCACAGTGCTTGGTTTTCTGGTCCTTCCGGCATCTATGAGTCGGGCTGCATGGCTGGGATTGCTTGTTGCGGGTGTTTTATCTGCTGTTTGTCAGGAAGTTGTGCAAGTATGGATGCAGAAACACCTCTGGTGTTTACCTGTATTGTTGCTTGTCTTTCTGACCGTATGTGCCGGAATGTTTTTCCTAAAACGGGAATCGGCCTTAGGTCGCCTGCATATATGGCATATGGAATGTCGAATCATAGCTGATCATCCGTGGACAGGGGTTGGACACGGAAACTTTGCTTATGCATACGGGCAGGCGCAAGCTGATTTTTTCCGTGAAGCAGAGCGATCGGAATTAGCAGTTCGGTTAGCGGGATGTCCTGAATACGCATTCAATGAATACCTTGGGGCAGGCGTAGAATTTGGCATCGCCGGCCTTCTTTTAGCGGTGGTATTGGCGGTGGTTTGCTGCGTTGTTTTGACAAAGCGGAATCATCCTCTCGGGTGTGGCTGTGTTGTCTTTTCAGTCTTTGCGTTCTTCTCATATCCTTTGAGTCTCTGGCAGTTTCAGTTGCTTGGAGGTATATTTATCGCTGCTTCTTTGGAAGCACTTATCAAACGTCGGGGCCATCTGTCGTTCCTTGTCTTGGCTGTTGTGGTGGCTTTTGTTTTCATTTACAGAAAAAATACGCCTGAAAAAGAGAATGCACGGCAGTTGTTCGCTCAAGGACATACTTTGTTCCTTGACGGAGCGAGCGAAGCGGCGTTACCCATTTTGGAGCAGGGGGCCAGAATGTCCTCAGACCCTATGTTCCATAACATCATGGGGCGTTGCCAGGAGGCACTGGGACGATATGGGGAAGCCGAGGCCGAGTATTGGCAAGCCCACTATATGGTTCCGAGCCGCCTGTATCCTCTTGTATTGCTACAGGAACTTTATCTCGCTCAAGGAGATACGGTTCGTGCCGATGCTGTATATGCAAAGATTGGGAGGATGCCGGTAAATCAGCATATGAATACGATGAAAGAACTATCAAGGCGAGCGGATGGAAATTGGCGGAAAACACAAGGAAAGGATATTGAAAATTATTAAAAAAGAGGGTGTTTCCACAAAAAACATTATCTTTGAAAAAATAACACTGATTGATTATGAATAGGAAATTGATTTTCGGTATGATGCTAATGAACATATCAAGGGGAATATAAGTACATTTTTTTGAGGCATGTGCCTTTCATTGTTTGTGTTAGGAGCTTGTGATTGGAAAAGACACAGTATTAAACAAAGTAAACAATATGAGAAAAAAGTTTATCGTATTTGCCGCCATATTACTATTGGCTTTATCCGTTGTGGGAGTCAAACGTGTCATTGCACAAAAGAATGCTAATGAGTTGTTTGATGCTAATATTGAGGCATTGGCTGATGATGAGGCTGGTGCAATCATTATTTGTTCGAAAGGGTTCTGTGGGAGATGTTTCTATGTGAAGCATGCGTGGCCCTATTATCGTTGCCTCTGGTCCGGTGATCAAACCGATTATTGTGATTGTGATAAAGTTGGACAAATCCCGGTATGATGAAGCAATTGTTGTTGGTTCTCGCTTTTCTGTTTTGTTTATTCTCTTGCCAACGAAAAGAGAAGACAGATGTTCTCCGCGTAGAAATTCTGGATGATGCTCTCGACACGTATTCTTTCCATGATTTTTTTGAGAAGGTTGAGATAATTATCCTTGAAGATTCCTGTTTGACTGCCAACGGGCAATTTAGTGAACCACAGTACTTGTCTGTCTGGAATGGAGGTTTCATCATATTAGACGAGAGGGATGGAACGTCCTATTCTTTCGACCCTGAGGGACTGTACCTTGGCGAAATATCAAGACGAGGCCGGGCGGAAAACGAATATAGCCTGGCTTATGGAGTTGATGTTAATGAGTCAAGTGGAATAATGACTATTCTTGACCCAAGGTCCACTCTGTATAGATATGGAATAAATGGCGAGTTTGTAGGGAAAGAACATATCGAAGGCGTCGTTGCTGTCCATGGTTTTTGCGAACAGAAAGATGCTATTGTTCTTTTCTCGGCCTCGTCTAAAGAGAACCTAAGCAAATGGGAGAACGGGGAATTGTCAAACATAAAATACAAAGCACCTTTCGACCTTAAAAATCAATTCAATGCGCCTTATCCATTTATTGAGCATGAGGGCAATATGTATTATTATGAGGGAGCAACCGGTAAGATTTTTGCTTTGAACCTTACGGACAACATGGCCAAAGCTGTTTATTCTTGGGACTTTGGCGAACACACTGCGAAGATATCCAAACTTAAAAAAAACCGAGAAGATTTTTTTGCTACGTTAAAGGGAGACTTTTATAACTGCATCTATCCATTTTTGAATCTTACGTGGACAGAATCCGTTATGGTTGCAAATGTCCTATATCACAACAGTGAGCATAGTTTATTTTATGATTTGTCAACAGGTAAGTCTTGTCTTGTGCATTATTTTACGGAGGGTGTCCGATTTAAATTTATGACAGGATACAATAATGCTTTGTATCTGCTTACAGACCCCGAATCTCTCGATGAATTTGTTTGTTCTGAAATTTTGGATGAAGAGAATAAAGCAAGACTGAAAAAAATATATGAACATCAAGCAAATCCGATAATTCTGAAATATAGCGGGCTTCGTTTACCTTGAGATTTCACCGGTGTAAATCATAAGAGAAGACGATAAAAATATTGAAAATAAGAGGCTTTCAAGAAAAAACCTTATCTTTGTCAGGAATACACTTACAGGTAATGAACATGCCAATGTCAAGCGGAAAAAAATTATCACAAACATTCACATGCGCGGCGATTTTTATTCTTTCAATGCTTGTGTCTGGCGGGTGTGACCTAAAAAAGCGCAATATTAAACAAGCATTACAAGCATTCGAGCAGACAATCATTGCGCTTCCTTCCGATATGGGTGTTATTCAAGATGGGAAGATGTCGGAGATGACAAATCCGACAGATATTCCCATCTTGATTCGGTATGTCGGTGCGGAGGAATGCTCCAATTGTCAAATAACCCACCTGATGGAAGAGGATACTCTATTCAGAATGGCTGAAGAATCAGGTCTATTCCAGTACATGATTATTTTGTCTCCCCCTTTTGAAGATTTGATTCAGGTTAAAGAGAACTTGATGGAAGCGCGCTTCCATCATCCGGTATATCTGGATGTCAACGGAACGTTTGAGTTGCAGAATGTTATCCCCAAAGACCGGCGGATGCATACGTTTCTTCTTGACACAATGCGTCGCCCGATATTCGTTGGTGATCCTCTCGCCAGCGAGTCTTTGATGAACGTTTTTTGTCAAGCACTTAAGCGATAGTTAAAAACACAACTTTTAGAATTATATGAGAAAAAAGTTTATCGTATTTATCGCGTTATCATTGCTATTGGCGTCGTCTGTATGGGTCACCAAGCAGGGTGATAAACCTCGCACCGGGGAAAAGTGGTTTAATACAAATATTGAAGCTTTGGCCGACACTGAATCGGGGAAATGGCAGGATTGTTATACGCGTTTTCGTTCTGACCCGGCTTATCAAGATATCTATTGTGGGACTTGCGCGATGCTCCCAGGCAGAGCGTCAGGGCGCAGCATCTGTAACAATAAATAGGTAGTGAAATGAAAGTTAGACTTCTGGTTTTCATAGTTATTACGGCTATTAGTGCTATCCTTTTTTGGAGGTCAAAGTTCTCTAACGAATTGTCTGACGGTTTTCTTTCTGCTAATGTTGAAGCCTTGGCGGACGTGGAACATGGCAAATATGTCCGCTGTTGGGAGATTATTAATAGTGACCCTGCGGACACCGTATTATATTGTGGAACGTGTACTGAAATACCGGGACGTTTCGTTGGTGCGATGAGCAATTGCAAAAACAAAAAATAGAATAGATGTCCTTTAAGTCTATATTCGGCGGGTTTGCTGTTTTGATTTTACTTTCAGGTGCAAGTTGTGAACAGGTGTCCCGGTTCTCTTTTGAGAATTCAACTCTGATTAAGACGTTTCCTGTAGAGATAAAAGAGATTCCAGAGAGCGGCATTTCAGTGCTTGACATAGATGCGACCGGCGTGCTAGGGGTCAAAATACTGAATGATATATTACTGATAAGCAGTAGAGACAAGGAACAGTGCATATCGGCTTACTTATTCAGTGGCGAAAAGTATTTAAAGTCTTTTCTGGCAACGGGGAGGGGGCCGGGGGAGGTTCTCTATACTCCTTATATTTCCTGGCTTTCGTTTTACAGCCTTGGAGATACGACGCAATGTATGGGTTTTTACGACTTTAAAGGAGGCTATTTTGAGTGTAATATTCCAGCATCCCTTGCGGCCGGATCAATGATAGGGGAACAAAAGGTGGCATCGTTATCGGTATCATCCGGGGCACGATATTTTAGAATTAATGCAGACTCATTGCTTTGTCGTAAAAGTAATGATAAAGGAACGGGGTATGTTCGTTTTATCACTGATAAACGTGGAGAGCGAATGTCGCATCCTTCCATGGAAGACTTGAATCGTTTCTCATCTTCTTTTCCCAATGATTTATCCACTCTGATAATGGTCAATGAAAAGGCTAACCGAATTGTGGAATTAGGATCGGGCCTTCCTGTAATTCACCTTTATTCAATACATGGAAGTTATGCAAAATCGTTGCACATAGGAGAATACGCAGAAATTTCTAATATAGAAAGTAACGATGGCACTATTCGAAAGCGGTACTACTATGATGCAAAGCAGTTTGAGGAGGGTTTTGCCGGCTTGTTCTTAAACTGCACGAATGAACAAATCGACGAGAATGATTTTCCAAACCCAGAAGTGCATGTGTTTTCTTGGACGGGAGAACCGATAGCAAGGATACGGTTGCCGATAAGGGCTCTCAGTTTTGATATAGATTATAGTAACCGAATGCTTTATCTTGTTGATGAGGAAACAGAGCAGATTTTGTTATGTAAATGGGGCTGAATATCGCATGATCATACGCCATACAGTTATTTTAATCCTCGGAATCATGTTGACTGGCCGGATTTCCGCCCAGGAGATGACCCTGAACCAGGCCGTGGCACAGGCGAGGGCCGGTTCCGTAGCGGCGCTTGAGGCTAGGCAGGCATTCATATCATCGTATTGGGCATGGCGGGCATACAGGGCCAGCCGTCTGCCTGCTTTATATCTGTATGGCAACCTTGGCAATTTCAACCGCTCCCTCACATTGCTGCAAAATCCTGAAGACGGGACCATGAAGTATGTGAGCACTAACAATCTCCAGAATGGAGTTGGCTTGCAGGCCCGCCAAAACATAGTTGCTACGGGCGGAACACTGGATATCTATACGGACTTGAACCGGATAGACCAGTTCGGGGCCGTCAAGGGAATTACCTGGTACAGCCAGCCCATAACCCTGTCTTATCGTCAGCCGCTTTTCGCATACAACCCGTTCAAATGGGATAAACTCATTGAACCTAAGGAATATGAAAAAGGGCGAAGGGCATATATTGATGCCATGGAACAGATAAGCGTTGATGCTGCCGCTGCTTTCTTTTCGCTTTTGACGGCTTTCGAGGACGAGAGGACAGCACGGGAGAATTATGAGAGTACCGGACGTATGTGCGAAATTGCCCGTGAGCGGCTGCGGTTAGGATCGGTTACGCGGGATGAATATCTTCAGATAGAACTTCGGGTGCTCAATGACAGCATTGCCATCAATGAGTGCGCTACCCGTGTGCGGGAGGCGCAGATGATGCTGAATTCCCTATTGGGTTACGATGAATCCCGCCAGATAATCCCCGTGTTGGAAGAAACGCTGCCGACATGTCAGGCCGACTTTGAACAGGTGCTGGACAAGGCCTTGTCCAATTCCCGTTTCAAAATTGACAATGAAATTAACCTACTGAACGCCCGATCGGCCGTGGAGAAAGCTAAAGCGGAAGGGGGTATTTCTATGTCGTTGAATGCCCGTTTCGGTCTGTCCAAGTCCGGAATTACATTTCCCGAGGCCTATGCCAATCCGTTGGATCAGGAAGTGTTCGGTCTGAGTTTCTCCATTCCTATTTTTGACTGGGGACAGGCGCGTGGCCGGATAGAAAAAGCCCGAGCAGCCGAGGAAGTGGCCAAGGCTCAGGTGCGGCAGAGCGAGAACGATTTCCGCAGGCAAATTTTTTCAGTGGTGGGCCAGTTCAACAAGCAGAGCCAGCAATGCTCCGTTTCGCGTCGCGCGGCCATTATTGCCCGTGAGCGGCATGAGCTGGTCATGGACAAGTTTCGTGGCGGAACGGCATCGGTTCTGGAACTTAACACAGCACGTGCCGAAAGCGATGCTGCCCGGCGGCAGTATATCACCGACATCGGCAATTTCTGGAATTATTATTACACGCTCAGACAATGTGCTCTCTTTGACCTTATTTCGGGGGAGGACCTTGCTGTCAATGAAGAAGAATTGATTGGAAAATGACACTCAACCCATCCATATTCCTGGCTTCGTTGTTGCTTCTTTCGGCCTGTGCCGGTACCGGAAAGAAAACGGAAGAAAACAATGCACGCCTTCAGCAGTTGCCAGAGGTTAACAAGGTGGAAGTGATAACACTGCAACGAGCCGATTTCTCCCGCCAGGTGTTGTCTAACGGTAAACTCTCTGCTGCAGCCAAGGCCTGTCTTGCGTTTCGTTCCGGCGGTACGCTACAGACGGTCAATGTCCGCAATGGGCAGCGCGTAAAGGCCGGAGATGTGCTGGCAAAGGTTTCCCGGGAGGACTTGGCATTGGCCGTAGAGTCGGCCCGCATTGCCCTGCAGAAGGCCGAAATGGACCTCTATGATTATCTGGTGGGGCAGGGATATCCGGCCAGGGATACCTCTTCCATTCCGGGGGACCTCCTTGCCATGGCAAAGATGCGCAGCGGCTACAGTGTCGCACGAAATGCTCTTGCCCGTGCCGAGTTTGACTTGAACGGCACGGTTCTCAAGGCTCCTTTCAGCGGTCGGGTGGCCGATATTCGGCTGCGCCGCTACGACCTTGCGGGAAGCGATTCTTTCTGTACGCTGGTTGATGACAGCGCATTCGATGTGGATTTCAGTATCATGGAATCCGAGTACGGATTCGTCCGCGAGGGACTTTCCGTAAAGGTAACGCCCTTTGCCGGAGACGCACAGGTGTATATGGGGCAGATAACGGCAGTGAGCCCAACAGTGGACAGCTATGGCCAGATAATGGTTCGTGCCCGGATCAAGGGCTCGGCCGGGCTTATTGACGGGATGAATGTGCGCATTTGTGTGGAGCAAAAAATGCCCGGACAGCTTGTTGTTCCCCGCAGTGCCGTTGTCATTCGCGACAATCTGGACGTCCTGTTTACGTATTCTGATGACGGAAAAGCTCACTGGATCTATGTCAATATCCTTGCTTCCAATGGTGAAAGTCATGTGGTTGAGGCCAATACAGACCGGGGTGCCCAGCTGTTGGAAGGTGACAGGGTAATCGTGAGCGGAAACTTGAATTTGGCTGACGGATCGTCCGTTACGCTTAAATAGTTACTATGTTAAGAAGGCTTTTGGACAGACCGGTAGCTGTTACCATGGGCGTACTCGTGGTGCTCATCCTTGGCCTTGTATCCCTGCGCCAGCTCCCTGTTTCCTTGATTCCTGAGGTGGATATTCCCTACATTACCGTGCAGGCCGCGGCGGTATCGTTGTCGGCCAGGGAAATCGAAGAAAGCGTGGTGAAGCCGCTTCGTGAGCAACTAATACAGGTGAACGGGTTGGAAGACCTTGTGGCCGAATCCAAGGATGGTAGCGGAGTCATCCGGCTCAGTTTTCCGCACGGTGCCGACATGGACTTTGTCTTTATCGAGGTAAATGAAAAGATTGACCGGGCAATGGCGGCACTTCCCCGGATAGACCGTCCGCGGGTGTTCAGGGCGGGAGCGGGGGACCTGCCTACCTTCTTCGTGGATGTGACACGCTCCGACGGCGGTGATTTCCTGCAGTTGAGCCGGTTTTGCCGCGAGGTCATTGCAAGACGAATCGAGCAGTTACCAGAGGTAGCCATGGCGGACATCAGCGGAACGGTGGAAGAACAGATTCTGGTACTTCCCCGTGAGGACAAACTCTTCCAGGCCGGGATGACTTTGCGGCAGTTTGAGGACGCTATCGCTTCGGCTAATATACGTATTGGGGCACTAACAATCCGCGACGGTGCCTATCGCTATCAGGTGAAGTTTGATGCCCGTATAGGCGGCCCGGAAGATATCGCTGCCATCTGGCTCAAATGTGGCGACCGGCTTTTGCAGGTGGGAGACCTGGCCGATGTCACCGTAACGGGCATCAAGCGCACGGGTGGAGTCCGCTCGAACGGAGAAGCGGCGGTGACGTTGGCGGTGATTAAACAGAGCGAGACCCGGATGTCGCGCCTCAAAGAGGCCATCGGAGACCTTCTGAACCAGTTCGAGCAGGATTACCCGCAGTTGTCTTTCAAGCTTACCCGCGATCAGACAGCGCTTCTGGCTTTTACCATCCGGAATCTGTTCTATAATATTATTCTGGGTATATTGCTGGCAGGTATCGTAATCTTTCTCTTCCTGAAAAATATCCGGAATTCGGCTCTGGTATTTCTGACCATGCCAACCGCCCTGGTATTTTCCATGTTGCTGTTCCGTCTTGTCGGCCTGTCCTTGAACATCATCTCTCTCTCGGGTCTCTTGCTTGGCGTGGGGATGATGGCAGATAATTCCATTATCCTCATAGACAATATCACGGCCAGATGGCAACGGAAAGAGAATCTTCGGGATGCCGTCCTTGAGGGAACATGGGAGGTGATGGGACCGATGCTCAGCTCCGTTCTCACAACCTGCGCCGTTTTTATGCCTCTTATTTTTGTGCGTGGAATGGCTGGAGCGCTTTTTTATGAAGAGGCCATGGCCATTACTCTTGTTCTGGGCAGTTCCTATTTGGTGACGGTAATCGTTATTCCGGTTTACTATTACTGGTGGTATAAATCCGAATCTGCCTTTCATGCCATGTCCTTCATGGGACGCTTTTCCTTGGAAGGTCCGCTATTGCGCTGGGATGAACGGCGGATAAACTGGTGGCTGGACCACGGCAATGTGGCATGGCTGCTGATTGGCGTTTCTGCTGTAGGGGCGATATCTTGTTTTGTTGGGATGGAAAGGCAACGTCTTCCCGACCTTCGTGCGACGGAAAGCATTCTGAAAGTAGATTGGAACGACCGTCTTTCCTTCGAGGAGAACGAACGGCGCACGGCTGTATTGGAGAATCTTCTGAAAGAGGATGCGTTACAATTTTCTTCCTTGGTTGGGGAGCAGCAGTTCGTGCTGCGGCACAGCGGAGAACAAGGGGGCTCGGAGACGCAGGTATATTTCCGCTGTCCGGACGGTAAGTCTTTGGAAGTAGTTCAATCTGGTCTCTCTGCTTATCTAAACGCACATGCTCCGGATGCAATATGGCACTTTGAACCGGCTGGAAATATTTTTGATCAGGTCTTTGCCCGAACGGAGGCACCCATAGTGGCAAAACTCCGTCCCGTAAAGAATCCTGAGGTTCGTCTGGAAACCTTGCGTCCGATAGTGGCTTCCGTTCGGGAGCGTATTCCGCAGCTGTCTGTGCCGCCAGTTTCCGCCCGAACGGATATCCTTTTTACGGCCGACCCCGAAAAGATGGCCCTCTACGACATTTCGTACAACGACCTGGTTCTGGCTCTCAGAACAGCCCTCAACGAGAACAGGATATTTGATGTCGTGCAAGGGACCCGGATTCTGCCCGTAGTGACGGGCGTTGGCCGGGAAGACCTGTCCCGTATCCTTTCGGAGACTTTTATTGAAAGTGACAAGCGCCAAATTCCCGTTTCTGTCCTCATGCGGCAAGATTTTACTGAAGACTTGAAAACCATTGTATCCGGGTCTGACGGAAATTACTATCCGCTCCCTCTTCAGGTGGACGGACGGAATGCCGTTCGTGTGATGAATGCTTTGCGGGAGGTCATACGCGAGGACGGTGCTTACGACGTGAGTTTCGATGGTTCGTGGTTTTCCAACCGGCAGATGGCCTGGGATTTGTTCATGGTGCTGCTGGTGGCCGTCGCCCTTCTCTATTTGATTTTGTCCGCACAGTTCGAGTCCCTTTTGCAGCCGGTAATCATCCTGTTGGAAATTGTCGTAGATATTTTTGGTGCACTGCTGGTACTGTGGGTGATGGATGTCAGTTTGAATCTGATGTCGCTCATCGGTCTTGTGGTGGTGACAGGAATTGTCATCAACGATTCCATTCTGAAAATTGACACCATCAATCGCTTGGAAAGCGGCGGCATGGAATTGCGCAGGGCGGTTCTGATGGCCTCCCGACGTCGGTTCAAGGCCATCGTTATGACTTCTCTCACCACAATTCTTGCGGTTGCGCCTTTCCTTTCTCGCGGCTCCATGGGGGCCGATCTCCAGTACCCTTTGTCGCTGGTCATTATCGTCGGCATGTCCGTTGGAACGCTGGTGAGCCTCTTTATTGTGCCGTCGCTGTATTATTCTATTCATGGAAAGAGGCGGTATACATAGATTCCGGCTTTCCCCGTTTTCGGTAGTGCTGGTAATGGTGGCTATGTCGATAGTGGGCATAGCCTGCTTGCCCATGCTGAAAGTCCAGTATGCACCGTCCGCTCCCGGACGCAGTATTACGGTGGCCTATACGTTGTCCGATGCGTCTCCCGAAATCATAGAAGCGGAGGCTACATCCCGCATTGAGGGCATCCTTTCCCTCATCCGGGGGACGACCGGAGTGGCCTCTGTCTCAAAAAAGGGGTCTGGGAGTGTCGCGGTGTCATTCCAGAAGGGAACGGATATGGATGCGGCCCGCTTTGAGGTTGCCTCTGCTATTCGGAATATATATCCTTCGCTGCCCCGGGAAATGAGCTACCCCACCATACGGCTTTCCTCTGGAGGAAATCGAGGTGCGGCAGATATTTCCTTCTTTCTCAAGGGTCCCCTGCCTTCGCAGGAAATAGAAAGCTATGCCAGGGAACATATCCTGCCAGCCGTTTCCCGTATCGGAGGTGTGGAGAGCGTTTCGCTCAGCGGAGCCACACCCTATCACTGGGTCATCACTTTTGATGCGGCCAGAGCCACGTCGCTTGGCATTTCGGCTAGTGACATCGTTTCAGCGTTTGACAATGCTTTTTTCGTTCGGGTGTTGGGTATGGCCGACACCCCTGACGGAGACATGGTGGTCCGGTTGTCAGGAAGCAGGGAGCCAGATTTCGGCGGGGTTTTCATCAAGAAGGTGGGCGGCCGGACTGTTTTTCTTCGCGACATTGCCACCTGGCGTTATGAAGAGTCCCTTCCCCGTTCTTATTTCAGGGTAAATGGACTCAACACCATTACAGTCGCTGTCTCGGTGGCTGAAAATGCCAATCTTATCTCCACGGCCCGGTCTGTGCATGAAGAGATGTTGCGTCTGAGGGCCTCTTTTCCCGAAGAAATATCGGCGAGTACTGCATATGATGCTTCCGAGTATGTGCGCGAAGAACTGAGAAAGATTTATTTTCGCACAGGACTTTGCCTGGTCATTCTGCTGCTGTTTGTCTTTCTTGTGACAAGGTCCTGGCGCTATTTGCTTATCATTGCATCGACGCTGGCCGTCAATATTTTATCGTCCCTTGCCATCTATGCCCTGGCGGGAATTCCCATTCATGTCTATACGCTTGCTGGTATCACGGTTTCACTGGGAATGGTCATTGACACATCTATCGTGATGGCTGACCATTTTGGGTATTGGAAGGACAGAGGGGTGTTTCCGGCACTTTTGGCGGCGACTGTAACGACGGTTTGTGCTCTTTTGGCGCTATTTCTGTTACCCGAAAGCGAACGGGCCAACCTGACGGATTTCATTTGGGTTATTGCACTCAATCTTTCACTATCCTTGCTTGTGGCGGCACTGTTCATCCCCTCACTCATGTACTATCTACCAGTGAATGGCACTCGCAAGGTCTCTGTCAAGCACGGTAGGATTGCCGTGCGGGGGAATCTGCTGCATCGGCGGTATATCCGGTGGGGTATCAGTCACCGTTGGGTGCTGCTTGTCCTTTTTGTGTTGGTATTCGGACTTCCGACTTGCCTCATTCCGGATACAGTCAACTGGGAACCGTATAAGAAAAACCGTGCAGTCATTGACAAGTGGACAGGAGCCTCTTTTGGCCTTTTTTTCAGGTCTGTAGAACATGCGAATTTCTATGCAGTTCCGGAGCGTAAGCAATTGTACATTCGAGCGGGCATGCCGGAGGGATGCACTGTAAACCAGCTCAATGAGGTGGTAAAGTCCATGGAGAAATTCCTGACAGGGTTCGATGAAATACAGTCTTTTACGACCAGTATCTATAGTTATGACAACGCCACCATCGTCGTGTATTTCAAACCAGAATATGAGCAGGATGTTTTTCCGCTGCGGTTGAAGTCGCAGGTGACAGCCATGGCCATCCATTTCGGAGGTGCAAACTGGAGCGTTTATGGATTGGACGAACAGGGCTTTGACAACAATATCGTATCATTTTACAAGGCGCACCGGATTTCTTTGACAGGATATAACTTTCATGACCTGCTCCGTTATTCTCAAATCCTTGTTGACCACCTGTCTACGAACCGACGGGTGTCCGGACCGGAAATCTGGAGCGCAGGCTATGAAGGTGGGCCGGATACAGAGTATAACCTGGATTATGATTTCGGGGCCATGATGGCGGCAGGAATCAATCCGTATCACTATTATGGCGTGCTGTCATCCCGCCTGTGTGATCAGAACATCGGTACCGTTCTGATAGACGGAACGACCGCTGACGTCGTTCTGCACTCTTCTGAGGCCGATTCTTTCGATCTCTGGCATGTACTGCATGAGCCCGTTCAGGCGGATTCGCACCAGGTGGCGCTCTCTTCTGTGGGAAGTATTGCCAAGAAGCGTTCCGGTATTGACATCCGGAGAGTAAATCAGTCTTATCTGGTGGACGTGTGCTTTGATTTCGTGGGGAGTTATCCGCTTGCCAGACAGGCCATTACGGAAGCGGTGGATTACATGAACGGGGAAGTGCTTCCGATAGGATATAAGGCCGAGAATCCGCAGACGGGCTGGTTTCAGCAACATAAGGAGCGCTATTTGTGGCTCCTGTTGCTTATTATCGGCATTATCTTCGTTCTGCTGTCCATGTCCTTCGATTCGCTTCGCCTTCCGCTTTCAATCATCTTCATGATACCGGTTTCCTTTATTGGCCTTTTTCTGGTGTTCGGTTTGTCGGGGGCGGCATTTGATCAGGGAGGATTTGCGTCCTTTGTGATGCTCTGCGGGATTGTGGTGAATGCAGGTATCTACATGCTTTCTGCTTTCGGGAAGTTCGGCGGTTTTTCTGCCAGAGGCCAAGCAAATAGGATTCGAATCTATGTCAAGGCCTTCAATCATAAAATAACCCCCATTCTGCTAACCGTCCTCTCTACGGCCCTGGGTCTGATTCCTTTTCTGACGGATGGCCCGGAGGTGGTTTTTTGGTTTGATTTTGCCCTCGGATCCATCGGCGGACTCCTCTTCTCAGTCCTGGCGCTCGTTTTTTATCTTCCAGTCTTTGCCATTAGAAGAAAATGATGAAATCAGTTTTGAAACAGGTTCGGTCAATCGTTATTCTGCTTTTCGCCGCTCTCGTTGCCGTTTGTTTCCTGCGGCTGTTTGCCGGGAAGTTTTATGTGGGAGGAAATTCTATGGAACCAAGTCTGTATGCCGGGGAGCGTTTGTGGGTGGACCGTCTGACCGGAAGACTCTCTCCCGGGGACATTGCCGTCTTTCACAGTCCGGAAGGAGCAGGACGCGAAGTTATCCGCTCAAGAAGAAACTATGTCTATACCAAGCGGTGCATCGGTGTCCCCGGTGACACCGTGGGAATCAAGAATGGTTTTTATTACAATGCATCTCTGCCGGGCCGCCTGCTGATGCCTCCGGATGGACAGGCCCTTCTCTCGCTGACTCCGGACAGCCTGCTGGCGGAAAGGGGTGTTTGGATGCCTGCACTTCCGGCCACGGGATGGAGCATCCGGGATTTCGGGCCGATGCTCGTTCCCCGTGCGGGGTGCTCACTTCGGTTAGATTCTCTCACCTGTCGCGTGTACGCAAAGGCCATTGAGTTTGAAAGTGGACGCTGGCCCCTTCCCGGCGAGGAGTACACATTCACGAGCGACTGGTATTTTTTCGGCGGTGACAATGTACAGAATTCTAGGGACAGTCGTTATATCGGCTTGATTCCCAAATCTTTCGTTGTCGGACGAGTTGTTTGGCCGCGCAGAAATGCTGTTTTGCGAAAAAAGGATCGTGCGTTGGAGAAGGCATTGGTTTATGCAGGAGACAACCGTGGTGCACTTGAAGCAGTCCTTTATCATTATCGTGGAGATAAACGTAAGTTGAGGGCGGCTGAATGGCTTGTGCGGAATATGCCAGGCCATTACGGTTATGCCCCTTTTGAAGGACTGGATAGCGTCAAAGCGGTGCTCGCCGATTTGAAAGCCGGAAAGAATGTTCCCATGGAACGGATTCATCGATGGCAAGATGTCGATATGCGGGGTTACCAGAAGAAGTATGATTCAAAAGTCATAACATCGTCTTTCTTGATTTCCAACATTGATCAGGCTTTTGAAGCCTTGGATGTCCGTCCATGGAACCGGAATCTTAGTGAGAACGACTTTTATGAACTGATTCTTCCGTACCGGGTGGGGGATGAACCCTTGGGAATAGATTGGCGACGTCTCTATCAACAACGATATGCATGGGTTTTGGATTCTCTATATACGGGGAAAGATGTCGTCGGTGCTATAGATGCCATTCATTCACAAATCGAAGGCGACTATTTTCAGTACAACACATACTTCCAGCCACCTAGTTTGGGACCGGATTTTCTGATGAACACTCGTATAGGAGTGTGTAAGGAAATCTGTGAATTCACGTTATACGTCATGCGAGCTTTGGGCATTCCCGTTGCAACGGATAACAATGCCATGCGTTCGGTCCATTCATGGAATACGGTATCGGATACTACGGGGAAATACGAACTTTTCTGGATGGACCAGTATAAAGGAACGAGAATATCCCGTGGGGGTGATGATGGACGGATTAAAGGGAAAGTGTACAGAAGTACTTTTGCGAGACCATACAAAAAGGATGTTTCGGCAGATTATTTTGGTCGGTCCCGCCTTCTTGTTCCTTTCAAAGGGAAGACGCCGGTATGGATGGCCCTTTTTTCGCAGTCGGAGTGGTTCCCGGCTGAGCGGGTTAAAAGCATAGGCTCCCTGGCGGTCTTTTCCGATGTAGAACCCGGACTAGCTTTTATACCCATGGCTGGAGGGAAAGTGGCTGGCTATCCAGTCGCTTTGGAGGCAAGGGGTGGTAAGTCCTTGCGTTTTGTTCCAGACCATCGTCACCTTACTGAAGTAAAGGTATCCAGAAAAACACGTTTGCGGGAACGGATAGTCCGTATGATGTCCGAAAGCATAGGGGTTACTTTTGATGTGGCGGACAACCCTGATATCCATTGTTCCCGAACTATAGGAATCTGCAAGGCTCCACAAGGTAATTATAACTATATTTCCGTCTCTGATACCATTCCTTTCCGTTTTCTCAGAATCAGCCCACAGCCGGGGTCTGTTCTCCAGATGGCTGAGGTAAGGTTGTTTGCCGACATGCAGTGCCGGGATACTGTCCGCGCCTGCCGAATATTGGGCCCGGAAGAGTCGTACCTTATGACCGATGATGATGAACTCTCCTATTATCTGGCGGGGAACGAAGACACTCCCGTTATTCTGGACCTTGGGAAGCCACAACGGGTTTCCGTAATAGAATGGGTCCCACGGAACGATGACAATTTCATTCGGCATGGGGACAAGTATGAATTGTTGTATCAGGATGGGCGACACGGCTGGAAATGTGTAGGAACACAGGTGGCGTCCGATACCATCTTGGTTTTCACGGGTGTGCCATCGGGTGCGCTGCTTCGCCTGCATGATTTGACCCGGGGAAAAGAGGAAGAGGTATTCACCATATCCGTTTACGGCGAACAGGTGTTTCGATAGGTGCTTTTTTGTTTGTGATTATGGGAAGAATGCGTATCTTCGCACTCATGAACGACAAGAAATTCAACAAGTGGTTCAGCGCAGTTCTGATGACCCTCATGGTGGTGGCCATTGCCATTACCACCGTTTTCAAGCTCCAGGAGCCGCAGGCGCGCACCTTCTTCATCTTGGTGGCGGCGCTGGGGTCGGCCATGGGCGTCGCCTCGTCGGTGATGAGCGCTAACGGGCTCATCTGGACCTTTGTCTTCGGTCTCATGGACATTGCCTGCTGCCTTGTGGTGGATGCCGACAACGGCATCTGGGGCGACTTTTCCATGCACCTGTTCTATCTCCTGCCCATGCAGATTCTCGGCATCCGGCAGTGGCGCAAGCGCGGGGCTTCCGGGGCTAAGACCGAAGTGAAAGCCAGAAGGCTTACGGGAAAGCAGCGTTGTGTCCTTGTCGGTGCAACCCTCGCGGGCCTTGCCGCCGTGTACGGAATTCTCTTTGCCGTCAAGCTGCACACGGTGTCTCCCTCCGAGATAAACCGCACGCAGGTTTTTTCCGATGCTGCCCGCACTACCTTCAATATCGCCGGGCAGGTGCTCATGTCCCTGGCCTTCTACGAGCAGTGGTATCTGTGGATACTGGTGAATGTGGCTTCCATCTTCCTTTGGGGCAGCACCATGCTCTCCAGCGCAGCCTCCAGTTACACCGTGGTGATGTTTATCAAGTATTGCTTCTATTTCGTGAATTCCCTGAATGGGCTCAGGATCTGGTACAAACTGTCTAAAGATTCTTCGCTTCGCTCAGAATGACGGGAGAGGCGGAGCTTTTGGTTATTAAGAAATTTTTATTACCTTTGCACGTTATTTCGCTTTGAAAGAAAGTAAAAAACGTATAATAAACTTAAAACCTAATCGTTATGACAAAGGAAGAAATCGTAAAGCAGGTCAAGGATATCATCGTTGACAAGCTTGGTGTCGAGGAAAGCGCAGTCACCGAAACTGCCAGCTTCACCAATGACCTCGGTGCCGATTCTCTGGACACTGTAGAGCTTCTTATGGAGTTTGAGCGCGTGTTCGGTATCAAGATTCCCGATGAGGAAACCAGCGGTATCGCCACTGTGGGCGACGCCATCGCAAAAGTAGCCGAGAAAGTGGGCGAGTAATTTTGCAAATAAGAAAAAATAACCTCCTGCGATTGCGCAGGAGGTTATTTTTTATTCCTTGGGTACCGCGAAGGTCACCACAAATTTGGGACAGCGCTCATCGTCGGGGCCGTTGAGGACGGCGCAGTAATAGCGGTCTTTGTCCAGCTCCGTGGTGGTGGTATAGGTTTGCTGCTGGGAAGCGGCCATCATCTGGGCCAGCATCATGTAATTGTAGTAATTGCTGTAACCGTAACCGCCATAGCCGCCGTAGCTGCCATAACCATATCCGCCGTAGCCGCCGTAACCGCCGCCATACAGGCTGCTGTAATAGCTGGCATACATGAGCTGCCGGTAATAGTCGTCATCGTAAAGGGAGCCGTTGGCATTGGCCACCTGCTGCGAATGGATGGTGAGGAGCCAGATGTCGGCGTCGGTCTTGGTATCCAGGTCCTCCCTGCCCAGCAGTTCCTGCATGTGGTAGGTGATGTCCGGGGAGTAGCGGAGGTTGGAACGGTCTATGTTGCCCTGGTTCTCGGTTTGTACGCTGGCATCCGTGAGGCCGGCGAAGGAGAGGTATTCCTGGCCGCTTTCCTCGTCGGTAGTGGCAATGCAGAGGGTGGGGGACAGCACGGAGGGGAAGAAGTTCATGCGGGTGTAGTCCTGGGGCTGCTCATAGGGAAGGACGATGGTGGCCTTGATAATGACCGCCTTCTCGGGGTCTCCGCCCTTTTCCAGGATGGCGGCCACGGTCTTGTCCTGCAGTTCGCTGGCCAGGATGACGGGTTTGAGCCCGCCGCCGCCTTCCACCAGAATCTTATCCGTGGCAGGGCCGGGCTGGGTGCTCTGGGAAGTGCGGTTGAAGCAGTACTGATAGAACTTCAGGTTGTTGTTGGTATAATAATTCTCGTCGTAGAATTCCGGTTCTCCGGGGATGAAGAGGAAGGTGGAATCCTTCTGGACCCCGTTCCAGGTGCTGTTTACGGTGAGCCTGCCCAGGTTGTTGTTGCGGGTGTAGTAGTTATTGGACACCGAGAGGCAGGAGAAATTGAACAGGTTGATGCGGCCGCCCAGGCCGTCCGGGCTGTCGGTGCTCAGGTAAATGCCGGGAAGGCGCTCCAGGAAGTCGTCGTAGCGGCTCAGGCCTTGTTCTTCCTCGGTGTCGGCGGCGTGGTCCCGCAGCACGGGGCCCAGTTCCTTGACGGCGTCCACGTATTTCTGGGCAAATTCCCGGGAGAACTTAAAGGAGAGGGGGCCGCTGCCGTTGTAGATGGGAAGGCCGTCGGTAATAAGTTCATCCCCGTGCGGGATGTCCCGGGTGTTGCGGGTGTCCTCCTGCGGCAGGCGCTCCGTGAGCTCCGTCACGTAGATGTTCTGGAAAATACGGGCCTGGTCCTCGCTGGTGCTGGAAATGGTATCGGCCTCAAAATAGAGGGAGAAACCCACGGCCACGGGATTGGTGCCCAGGTCGATGGTATCCAGGGCCGGCACCAGGCAGAAGGCGGCGTCGCGGGTGGTGAGGCCGAAGACCTCGTCCCGGATGGCGCCGATGGTAAGGCGGGTATCCGAGTAGCCGGAAAGGCCGTCCGAGCTCTTGAGCTGGATTTCCGTGAGCGGGAATTCTACCGTATAGGTATCGAAGAGCAGGCTCTTGTCTATGAGGCCTTGCCCCAGGCTGTTATCTACTTTGACGCAGCCCATGCTTACCAGGGCCGCTCCCAGACAGATAGCTAGAAATTTTTTCATTTCAGCAGATTGTCGTAAAATGCATTGTACTCATCCATGTACGAGCCGTCCTGAATGTGCTCCTGGCTGTAGGGCAGCAGCGGAAGGCCCAGCTGCCGGGCGTGTTCCACAAGGGCGGGGGCCACGTTGGGGCTTCCCAGAATCACACCGTCGGCGTACTGAACGGCAAGTTTAGCAAGTTCCATGCCGCTGTCTACGGAGGCCACCTCTTCCGGCTTCACGGCGCCGAAAGGCAGGCTGGCGGGGAAGTCCGGGGAGAACTTTTCCGCGGGCGTGTCGTCAAACAGGGACAGGACCACTTTGGCGCCGGTGAAGATGGGGTCTTCCTTGTAGGCTTTTTTCAGGTAGAGGGGAAGTACGTGGGAAATCCAGCCGGAGCAGTGGATTACATCCGGTGCCCAGCGCAGTTTCTTCACGGTTTCCAGGACGCCGCGGGCAAAGAAGATGGCTCTTTCGCCGTTGTCGGCAAAGAAAGTTCCTTCCTCGTCCCTGTAAATCTGTTTGCGGCGGAAATAGTCCTCGTTGTCAATAAAGTATACCTGGATGCGGGCAGCCGATATGGAGGCTACCTTGATGACCAGCGGGCGGTCTACGTCGGAGATGATGATGTTCATTCCGGAGAGGCGGATAACCTCGTGCAGCTGGTTTTTCCGTTCGTTGATGCATCCGTACCGCGGCATGAACGCACGGATTTCCTTATGTCTTTCCTGAATGCCCTGGGGAAGTTCGCGGCAAATGTTGGCGATGGGGCTCTCGGGCAGATAGGGGAACATCTCTGCATTGACAAACAGAATCTTCTTTGCGGTATCTTCCATCTTACTTTATTTTAGCTTACAAAGTTACTAATTTTTTTTGACTTTTTGCCGGCTTTAACTAACTTTGGAGCGAAATTGGCTTGCTATGGCTTCATCTAAAAGCAATACTGTCATCCGCCGGCGCCTGGTGAGCGCCTGGATTTCCACCGTCCTTTCTCTGGCCCTCGTGCTGCTGCTGGTGGGGGTGGG
This sequence comes from Bacteroidales bacterium, assembly GCA_017934185.1. Lineage (GTDB taxonomy): Bacteria > Bacteroidota > Bacteroidia > Bacteroidales > UBA932 > Cryptobacteroides. The sequence continues at coordinate 36,729 of JAGBJY010000031.1, forward strand.
GACCCTGCTGCTCATCAATGCCAAGGGAGTTTCCGACTATTTCAAAGAGCATCTTCAGGTTTCGGTGCTGCTGAAAGAGCAGGTGCAGGAGGAAGAGGCGCTTTCCTATGAGGCGCAGCTGGCCAAGCTCCCCTATGTGCACTCCACGCAGTTCATCTCCCGGGACCAGGGCATTCAGGAAATGTCCAAGATGCTGGGGCAGGACTTCCTGGATGTGTTTGAGACGGCCCCCGTGCCCATTTCCATTGACGTGAACCTGGAGGCGGCGTATGTATCGGCCGACAGCCTGGAAGTGGTAAAGGCCCAGCTGGCCTCCTCTCCCCTGGTGGAAGAAGTGGTGTACCAGACCTCACTGGTGGAGGCCCTGAACCAGAACCTCCAGACCATTTCCCTGGCCATGCTGGTGATGGTGGCCCTGCTGCTGTTCATTTCCGGCGTGCTTATTGCCAATACCGTGCGCATAGACCTTTATTCCCACCGCTTCTCCATCCACACGATGCACCTGGTGGGCGCCACCCCTTCCTTTATCCGGGCTCCTTTTGTGGGCCGGGCGGCGCTGCAGGGCCTGATTGCCGCCCTGGTGGGGGCGCTGCTGCTCATCGGCGCCCTGTTCATCCTGCGGCGGGAATTCACACAGCTGTTCCAGCTCTTCTCCCTGGATTCGCTCTTGGTGACCATTGGGGTGATGGTGGTTTTTGGCGTACTCATCTGCACGCTGGGTACCTTCCTGGTGGTGAGCCGCATGGTGGGCTATTCCCGTGATCAAGTATACGCGTATTAAGTTATGAAGAAAGTTCAGCCTCAACAGGCTTCCTCCCAGATGGCCACCACCCAAAAAGGCATCCGCCTGATGATAGCGGGGCTTCTGGTAATGGTGTCCGGCTTCCTGCTGCTTTCCGGCGGCGGGTCCGACGACCCTCAGGTCTTTAATTATGCCATGTTTGACTGGCGCCGCCTGGTGGCCGCCCCCATTGTGATTGTGGCCGGTATTGTGGTGGAAGTCATTGCCATCATGGGCCGGTTTAAGGAGGACAAGTAATGGACTGGTGGCAGGCAATCATTTTGGGCCTTGTGCAGGGCCTCACGGAGTTTTTACCGGTGTCCAGTTCCGGTCACCTGATGATTTTCAAGGAGCTGCTGGGCGTGGACGGGGAAGGCTTCCTGGACTTTACCGTAACGGTGCATTTCGCCACCGTGATAGCCACCCTGGTGGTTTTTTGGGGTGTTGTCTGGCAGCTGCTCAAGGGCTTTTTCAAGTTCAGGTACAACGACGAGACGGACTACGTGTGCAAAATCCTGGTGTCCCTGATTCCGGTGGCCCTGGTTGGCTTCCTCCTCAAGGACCAGGTGGACGCCCTGTTCAGCGGCTCGCTCAAGCAAGTGGCTGCGGGCCTTTGTATTACAGCCACCCTGCTGTGGATTTCCGACAGCGCCGGCAAGCGCTTCAAGGTGCCGGAGGCCCGGGACCAGCGGAACGGCATTTCCTACTGGCAGGCCTTTGTGGTGGGCCTGGCGCAGGCTTTTGCCGTGATTCCGGGGGTTTCCCGCAGCGGAAGCACCATCGCCACGGGGCTTCTTACGGGCGTCAAGCGTGAATCCATGGCGCAGTTCTCCTTCCTCATGGTGCTCATCCCCATCATCGGCGAGCAGAGCCTGGACCTCCTGAAGGTGGCCGTGGGCAGCGAGACCTTCGGCGCCGGCGTGGGCGTGCTGCCCCTGTGCCTGGGCTTTCTGGCGGCCTTTGTGAGCGGCCTTTTCGCCTGCAAGGTCATGATTGCCATCGTGAAGAAAGCCAAACTCCTCTGGTTCGCCCTTTATTGCCTGGTGGTGGCCGCCCTTATCTTTATCCTGGGCTAGCGCATGCAAAGGCCGCTCACATACTTCGTTTCGGACGTGCACCTGGGTTTGCAGGTAGGGGACCCTGCCGCGCGGGAAGCCGCCTTCGTCAAGTTTCTGAAGGCGCTGGACCCTGTCAAGACCGAGGCGCTGTATCTTCTGGGCGACATCTGGGACTTCTGGTACGAATACCGCGATGTGGTGCCCCGGGGCTATGTGCGGGTATTTTCGGCCCTCCTGGATCTTCTGGATAAGGGCGTGAAAGTGTATTTTTTCCGCGGCAACCACGACATCTGGGCCTATTCCTACTTTGAGCACCTGGGCATCCGCTGCCTGGAGCAGCCTTACCGCGTTGCCATCGGCCCCAAAACCTTCTGCCTGGGGCACGGGGACGGCCTGGGCCCCGTTGACAAGGGTTATCTCTTCATGCGGGCGGCCTTCCACAACCGTCTCCTCCAGCGCCTCTTCTCCACGCTGCATCCCTGGCTGGCCTTCCGGCTGGGCGAAGGCTGGAGCCGCCGTTCGCGCCTGGGCAAGCAAATCACCTACCGCTTCAAGGGGGCCGATGAACCCCTGTACAAATTCTGCGAAAAGTTCCAGGCCGATGCGCCCGTAGACTGCTTTGTCTTCGGCCATTACCACAGCCCCACCGACATGAAGGTGGGGGATAGCGCCCGCCTCCTTATCCTCGGCGACTGGATTACCGCGCCCAACTGGCTGGTTTACGACAGCGCAGCGGACGAGGTTTATTCAAAGTAAGATTCCGGAACGTACACCTTAGGCGGGTCTTCCCAGAAAACCGACCAGTACAGTGCGGGGAATTCGCCGCGCTGCCAGATTTGCACCAGCTCTTCCAGCGGACGGTCGGCCCCGTCGGGGTCATACTGGCTCTTGAGGTCGTTTTCGAACATTTTGGCAATGCCCTGCCAGAAGCCGGCGGCAATGCCGCTTTTGTAGTTTTTGATGATGTCGTAGGGGGTGAGCCCCGTTTCCCGGCCGATGAGCTTGAGGAGGACGGCGCCCTGCTGGATGGACATGTCGCGCAGGGCCCCCTCGAAGTCCTTGAACAGCTGTTTCTGGATGGCGGACATGTAGCGGTCTTTGCGGATGAGGCCGTAATGCTCTGCGTTGAGGGTGCTGTCTACCTGGCGTTTGAGCCCGCCGGAAGCCAGTGCATAAGGGTACACGCGCGCAAAGCGCCACACCAGTTTGTAGTATTCGCGCCAGGCGCGGTCGTCCTTGGCATTCCTCCGGCCGATGATCCAGATGGGCGGCAGCTTGTCAAGGTAGGTGGTGTCGCCGCCCGAAACCAGCATTTGCATGTAGCCGCTGCCCTGGGGGATGGCGGCGGAGTCGCTGTTTACCTGCCGGCGGGCCATTTCCTCCTGCCGCTGCCGGGCCCGCTCCATGGCGCGGCGCACGTGGCCCTGCGCTCCCGCCGTAAGCGGCAGCAGCAAAAGGCACAGAAGGGCGATATGCCGGAAACCTTTCATCGGGACAAAGGTACGCTTTTGCAAAAAACTTACCAAATATAGATGCCCGGTCGTTGCCGGGCATGACGCTCGTTGCCGGGCATGACGCTCGTTGCCGGGCATAACGCCCGTCATGGCCGACCTGATCGGCCATCTCAAACCGCCGGTCGAAAATGCCTGGAAGTTTTTTTGAACAAAAGTTGTAAGTGCCGATAAAATCGTCCAGTTAAGTGTTGAAAACCGCGGTCGAAAATCTTTAAAAATCGAGCAAAAATATTTGGTGAATCGGAATTTTTTTGTAACTTTGCAGTCCCGAAATTGGAGCAAAATGCACCCAACCAGCTGAGTTTCAATAAGTTAGGGATTTATAAGGAAAATTTAAAAACATTTAAGCAATGTTACAGCCTAAAAGAACAAAATTCAGAAGGGAACAGAAAAACCGCATGAAGGGCAATTCCGGTCGTGGAAATCAGCTCGCTTTCGGTTCTTTCGGCCTCAAGAACCTTGAGAATTGCTGGCTCACCGCTCAGCAGATCGAGGCTGCCCGTCAGGCCATTTCCCGTCGCATGAACCGTGAAGGTCAGATCTGGATCCGTGTCTTCCCTGTGAAGCCGTTCACCGCCAAGCCGCTGGATACCCGTATGGGTAAAGGTAAGGGTGATCCCCAGGGCTTCGTCGCTCCCATTACTCCGGGCCGTATCCTCTTCGAGGCCGAGGGCGTTTCCCTCGCCGTCGCCAAAGAGGCCATGCGTCTTGCCGCCAACAAGCTCCCCGTTGCCACCAAGTTTGTGGTCCGCCGGGATTATGTAGAAGAATAATCAAGAGAGAAGAAATGAAAGTAAGTGAAGTACGTGAGATGAGTGTCGCCGACCTCCGCGACCGCATCGAGGTGGAAAAGAACAATCTTGACACCATGAAACTCAACCACGCGATCTCTCCTCTGGAGGATACCTCCAAGATTCGCAAGACCCGTCAGGACATCGCCCGCATGATCACCATTCTGGCGGAGAAAGAGAAACAGCAGAACTAAAGCAACTGTAGACCTATGGAAAGAAATCTTCGTAAAGAAAGAGTAGGTATCGTGGTCAGCAATAAGATGGACAAGACCATCGTCGTGGCTGTTGAAACACACGAGAAGCACCCCATTTACGGCAAGTTCGTAAAGAAGACCACCAAGTTCGTTGCACAGGACGAGAAGAACGAGTGCTCCGAGGGCGATACCGTCCGCATCATGGAGACCCGTCCCCTGTCAAAGACCAAGAACTGGAGATTAGTTGAAATCGTAGAAAAAGTCAAGTAATTATGATACAGCAGGAATCACGTTTAACGGTTGCCGACAACAGCGGTGCTAAGGAAGTCCTCTGCATCCGTGTGCTGGGCGGTACCCGTCACCGTTATGCTACCATCGGCGAGACCATCGTCGTTACTGTAAAGAGTGCCATCCCTGGTGGTGACATCAAGAAGGGCACCGTGACCAAGGCCGTGGTGGTGCGCACCAAGAAGGAAATCCGTCGTCCGGACGGCAGCTATATCCGTTTCGACGAGAATGCTTGCGTTCTCCTGAACGGCGCCGGCGAACTCCGCGGAACCCGTATCTTCGGCCCTGTGGCCCGCGAACTCCGCGAGAATTATATGAAAATCGTTTCCCTGGCCCCCGAGGTACTCTAAAGATTGCGCGTTATGAAAAAGTTCAATATCAAGAAAGGCGATACCGTCATCGTGAATGCCGGTAACGACAAGGGCAAGACCGGAAAGGTCCTCGAGGTGCTGCGTGACAAAGACCGCGTCCTCGTTGAGGGTGTGAACATGGTATCCAAGCATACCAAACCCAATCCCAAGGCTCCCCAGGGCGGTATCATCAAACAAGAAGCCGCTATCCATATCTCCAACGTCAACCTCGTTGACGGCAACGGCAAGGCCACCAAGGTAGCCCACAAGGAGGTAGATGGTAAGAAGGTCCGTATTGCTAAAACAACCGGAGAGGAGATTAAGTAATTATGGCAAAGAAAGCAAACAAACCCGCAGAAGTCCAGGCACTTCCCAAGGGATATACCCCCGACCTCAAGAAGGTTTACAAAGAGGAAATCGTTCCCGCACTGGTGAAGCAGTTCTCTTACACCACCGTGATGCAGGTTCCCAAGCTCGTCAAAATCACCCTCAATGAAGGTGTGGGCGACGCCACCCAGGACAAGAAACTGGTAGAGGAAGCCGCAGAAGAACTCTCCATCATCGCCGGTCAGAAGGCCGTCATCACCTCTTCCCGCAAGGATATCTCAAACTTCAAGCTCCGTAAGGGCATGCCCATCGGCGCCAAAGTTACCCTGCGCGACGTGAAGATGTACGAATTCCTGGAGCGCCTCATCCGTGTGGCCCTTCCCCGTATCCGTGACTTCAACGGTATCTCCGAGAAGATGGACGGCCAGGGCAACTACACCCTCGGCATCAAGGAACAGATCATCTTCCCTGAAATCGAGATCGACAAGAACCCCCGCATCCACGGTGTGGAGATTACCTTTGTGACCACCGCCAAGACCGACGAAGAGGCTCACGCCCTCCTCAAAGCCTTCGGCCTCCCGTTCAAGAAACACAATAACTAATATAGTAGCATGGCAAAGGAATCAATGAAAGCACGCGAAGTTAAACGCGCGAAATTAGTTGCTAAG
>JAGBJY010000032.1 GCA_017934185.1 Bacteroidales bacterium
CCTTCCCCTCATCTCCCTTCCTCACCCCCCCTCCATATTACTACAAAGTCAGAAAAAAAACAAGGCCACAAATCGCCCACTACAGCGGTCTGTGGCCTTATCTTTCGCCCTGCCTGACTAAATCAAAGTGTCAAACATGGGTTTGTAAAGATAACACTTTTTAATGAAACTCCCAATTCCGGTTTAAATTTCTTGCAATTCCAGCCAGCGCATCTCTGCGGCATCCAGTTCTTCCTGCAGGGTGCCATAGCGGGCCGATGCTTCCAGCAGCTCCTGCCCCTGGAGCGTTCCGCTGCAGAGTCGGGTTTCCAACTCGGCCTTTTCCGCTTCCAGCCCCGGCAGCTTTTCCTCCAGGGCCCTGAGTTCCTGCTGCTCCTTCCAGGAGAGCTTGCGCCTGGAAGATGCCCGGTCGGTGCCGGGCATGTCGGATCCCTTGCCGGGCATGACGGGTTTGGACTTTTTAGCGTCATGGCCGGTCTGATCGGCCATCTTCTTCCCGGCCTCATAATCCTTGATGAACGTCCTGTACTCCGTGTAATTGCCGATGAAGTCCTTCACCACGCCGTCTCCGCAGAACACAAAGAGGTGGTCTACCAGGCGGTCCAGGAAGTGACGGTCGTGCGAGACAATCAGGAGCGAGCCCTTGAACTCCTGCAAGTACTCTTCCAGCACTTCCAGCGTCACAATGTCCAGGTCGTTGGTGGGCTCGTCCAGGATAAGGAAATTGGGCTGCCGCATAAGGATGGTCAGCAGGTACAGCCGCCTTCTCTCCCCGCCGGAAAGCCGCTCTACGGGCGTTTGCAGCATGTCGTGCGGGAACAGGAAGCGGCTCAGAAGATGGGTGTCATTCACGGTCTGGAGCACCGTCTGGCCGGGTTTGAACTGCATGCCGGCCTGGTGATAATAGCCGATTTTCAGCGATTCCCCCAGGTCTATCACGCCTTCCAGCGTTCCGCCCAGCTCCGGCGTCCATCCGCCCGTGATGAGGTTCAGGAAGGTGGTCTTGCCGCTGGCATTCCGGCCCACGATGCCCACGCGCTCATAGCGCTGGAAATTGTAGGTGAAGTGGCTCAGGTAGCACTGATTCTCCCACCAGAAACTCACGTCCTTGCAGTTGATTACCTTGTTCCCCAGATAAGTGCTTTTGGCCTGGGTCTCGGAAAGGTCCACCTGCTTCTGGACGTAGCTGTCATCGGCCCGATCCTTGATGTCCCAGAAGGCCTGCTTGCGGTATTTGGCTTTGCCGGTGCGGGCGCAGGGGCTGGCGTGCATCCACTCCAGCTCCCGCCTGTAGAGATTTCTAACCTTCTCTGTCTCAGCGTTGTAGTTGTCTATCCGTTCCTGGCGCTTTTCCAGGAAGTTCATGTAGTCGCCGCGATAGATGTAAATCTTGCCCCGGTCCAGTTCCATCACGGTATTGCACACGCGGTCCAGGAAATAGCGGTCGTGGGTAACCATGAAAAGGGTGCAGCGGCTGTGCCTGAGATGACTTTCCAAAAACTCGATGGCGTCCAGGTCCAAGTGGTTGGTGGGCTCGTCCATGATGTAGAAATCGGCCTCGGAAGAGAGCATGGCGGTGAGGGCCACGCGTTTCACTTCCCCGCCGGAAAGGCCGCTCATGGGCTTGTCCGCATCGGTGAGTCCGAACTGGGTCAGCAGCTGCTTCACCTTTAACTCATACTGCCACAGATGGTCCGGATCGAGCCCCCGGGTCCACTGCCGGGAACTCTCCATAAGCTGCTCCCAGATACTGTTCTTCGGATTGTAAGCGTACTCCTGCTCCAGGAATGCAATGCGTATGTCTTTGAGAAACAGCACCTTCCCGCCGCTGTCCGATGCGTCCTTCCCCGCCAGTATCTTCAGCAGCGACGTCTTCCCCGTCCCGTTGGGCGCTATGAGAGCCACCTTGTCGCCCTCATTGATATTGAACCCAATCCCGCTGAACAGCACCTTGGGCCCGTAACTCTTGGAAATATTCTCAATCTGAAGATAACTCGACATAGCGCCTGCAAAGATACGAAAAAACTGCGAGGTGTGCATGAAGGTCCATCGCTTGGACCCTCGCGAGCAAAAATGGGGGTAAAATGCTCGTGAAGGTCCAAACCGTGGACCCACATGCACACGGAACCAAAATTTTTATCAAAAAAGCCTTGCAAATAACTGATTCTATGTCTATTTTTGTACAGGAACTCCATTCTAACGGAGTAAGAGGATATGATGGGTCAGAGCGAATTCTATCTGGTTTCAACCGACCACCTGGAAACAACACTGTGGTTCAGGGATGAAGATGATTTTAAACAGGGGATGAATGCTGTAGCATTGATTGCTTCAGTCGCGCACGTATGTGTAGTGGCCTTTATTCTAATGTCCAACCATGTTCATTTCTTACTGCAATGCAGCAAAGGCAAAGCTGCCCTGTTTATTGAGTCCTACAAGAGCCAGTATTCACGCTACTACAGCAAAAAATATGGCGTGAAAGAACTCCTTAGAAGAAATGGTGTGGATATCAGGGAAATACCTCTGGAGAATGAATCGCTAGAGAGAGCTATCGCTTATGTCCAGGCCAACCCTGTTGCCGCAAACATCTGCCTCTCCGCCTCCGACTATCCCTGGGGTAGCGGAAGCTGTTTTTTCCGCCCATCTCCACTCATGGGCACACCGCTTGAATCACTCAGCAAACGGAAACAGTACTCTCTTCTGCACAGCCGGCAGTCAGTTTCGGAAAGGCTGATTATTGGAGCAGAAGGATATATTGATCCACGCAGTTATGTTAACATCCATCTGGTAGAATCTGTTTTCCGCACCCCAAAAAGGATGAATTTTTTCCTCCTCAACTCTTCCAAAGCCAAACGGCGCCTGGAAAATGACTCCGACATTCCCGCTTTCCGTGATCAGGTGGTTTCATCGGCTCTGGGAGACCTATGCACAACCTTGTTCGGTACGCCAAGTTTCAATACCCTCTCAGAGCAAGGTCAGGCAGAGATTCTTAAGCAGGTAAAATACCGCTTTTCTTCCAACGTACACCAACTCTCGCGCGTATGCGGAAAAGATTATGAAGAGGTCTGTCATCTTCTGGAAACAGTATAAGTATGGAAATTGTGAAAGACCGCCTTTTTGCGCTGGCGGAGAAATACGTGAATGAGACGGGCGTGTCGGTGTTCCTTACCGGAAAGGCGGGGACGGGAAAGACCACGTTCCTCCGGTACATCGTGGAGCATACGTGCAAGCGGGCTGTGGTGCTGGCTCCCACGGGCGTGGCGGCCGTGAACGCCCAGGGAAGCACCATCCATTCGTTCTTCGGCCTGCCGCTGTGCCCTTACCTGCCAGACGTTCCGGAGCTCCAGACGGAGTACCAGATGCCGGAGCGCTACAGGCGCATAAAACGCGATAAGGAACGGATTATCAAAACCTTGGACCTTCTCATTATTGACGAGATTTCCATGGTCCGGGCCGATTTGCTGGACGCCGTGGACATGAGCCTCAGGCGCCTGAGGCATTCGGACAAGCCCTTTGGCGGAGTCCAGCTTCTGATGATTGGCGATGCCCAGCAGCTTTCCCCAGTGGTCACCGAACAGGAGCGGCCGTACATCCAAAGAGTGTACCCCTCGCCGTATTTCTTCCACTCCAAGGCGCTGCTGCGGCTCCATTACGTAACTATTGAATTACAAGCAATTTACCGTCAGGAAGACCAGGCCTTTATTAACCTTCTCAACGCCGTACGGGAGCAACGTCTGAGCCGGGAAATGCTCCAGAAACTCAATTCACGCGTGGGCGCTCCAGCCGGTGAAGACTGGATTCGCCTTACCACCCACAACGTACAGGCCGACAGCATCAACCAGGAAAAGATGGCCGCCCTTCCCAGTAAGGAACACATCTTTGAGGCCTCCATTCAAGGTGACTACCCCGAAAGCCTGTACCCCGCAGCAACGCAGCTGCATCTGAAAGTGGGAGCACGGGTGATGTTCCTCCGCAATGACCCGGAAGGCCAGTTCTACAACGGCAAAATAGCCACGGTCTCTGAAATCCATCCGGAGGCGGTTCAAGTGACCGATGATAAGGGTAAAGAGCTCACCGTCAGCAGGATGTCCTGGGAGAACATGCAGTATAGCCTGAATGAAGAAAACGGAGAAATTGAGCAGAAAACCATCGGCTCGTTTTCCCAGTTTCCGCTGCGTCCTGCCTGGGCCATTACCATTCACAAGAGCCAGGGCCTTACCTTCGAGCATGTGATTATCGATGCCGGCGCCGCCTTCGCTTTCGGGCAGGTGTACGTGGCCCTGTCCCGCTGCCGCTCGCTGGAAGGCATTTCGCTCTCGCGTCCCATCACGCCGTCCGTGCTTTTCCAGGAGGCCGATGTCACTGCCTTCCACGCCGGTTTCCCCAGCGTAAACTCAGTAGCCGAAGCCCTTCCTTCCTGGCAACAGCGCTACGCCCAGGACCTAAGGGCCGATTGTTTCACCTTCGAAGCGCTCCGGCAGCAGCTCTGCACCCTTCGGAAACTCTGGCGCGAGCATCTGGGAAAAGCGCATCCGGAGCTTTTGGAAACCCTGGAAAAAGCAAGCTCACAAGTGATTGAGGCAGAGTCAGTTGCTCTCCGGTTCCGCAAACAGATGGCAGCGCTCTCCACGCAAGCATCGGCCCTGAAAGAGAGGATGGAAAAGGCGGCGGCCTATTTCCTGCCCATCTTGGAGGGCCTTCCTGTACGCACCTGGCTTTCGGCCGAAATCGGGAATGCCGAGCTGCGCAAACGGGTGCAGCGGCTGGGCGCCGAATTGCTCCCCCAGTGGCAGATGCATCTGCTTACACTTCGGGAGGTACTGGCGAACGGTTTTGACTCCGGCAAATACTTGAAGCTCAGGACGCAAGCCTTGCTGGGCGAAGCGGGCCCGCGGAAACAAGCCCGGAAACTCAAAGAGCCCAAGCCGGAGAAAGTGCCCACAACGCAGCAGACCCTGGCCCTGTACCGGGAAGGCCTGGACCTCAGTGCCATTGCCCGGCGCCGGGAACTGAGCCAGGAAACCATCTTCCGCCACCTGCTGTCCTTTGTGGAAAGCGGAGAGGTGGACATCCACGACCTTGTGCCGGAAGAGCATCTGCTGGCCGTAGTGGACTACTTTACGCAGCATCCGGAGGTGACGATGCTCTCGCCCTGCTATGAAGCCCTGGGCGGTGCCGTTCCGTATGAGGAGATCCGTGCCGTCCGGTATTGGATGAAACCCGGCGAGCGTGCATAATGTACGTTTAACTGAAAAGGGATGTGAATTCTGCTGGCGTAAGGGCATCGAAGTAGGGAGAGACGTCCAGGGCGGCCAGGTCTTCCAGACGCAACCCTTTGAGGCGGGCGGCCAGGTCCGAGGCGGGGCGGTTGCCCAGGAAGTCGCCGCCGAACGCTACGTTTTCCAGCACGCCGTGATTAAGGCTGTAGCGCACTTCCACCGTTCCGCAGGCAAATTTCCGCCGGCTTTGGAAACTGGCCGATGGCGAGTGGCCGTAAATCCACTCCCACTGGCGGAATCTCTCATCGGCAAGGCGGTCGATGGAGCGCAGCTGGTCCGGGGTAAGGCACACCTGCGGGGAGCCATCGGCCAGAATCCCGTGCAGGGCATCGCGGAAACTCAAAATGTCCGGGAACTGGGGCAAATAGTCGCGCAAATTGGCCACCCGGCTGCGTACAGAGGCAATTCCGGCGGCTTCCAGCTTGCTGCCGGGAACGCGCAGTGCTTCCGTAAGAACCTCAATATCCACGTCCCACATGAGCGTGCCGTGAATCATCATGCGGTCTTTTGAGAGCCGCTTGGCATAGCCGGAGCACTTGTGGCCGTCTACCAGAATGTCGTTGCGGCCGGAGCGCTCGGCGGAAACGCCCAGCTGCCGAAGCACGGCGGGCATGGTTTCAAAGGCGTTTTCCATTTCCCGGATGGGCCCGGCAATGCTGTAATTGAGGTTTTGAAGGTCGTGGTATACCGCACCGCCGCCGGTTACACGCCGGGCCAGCTGGATGCCGTGGGCCTCAAGATACGGAAGATTCACCTCCGCGTAAGCACTCTGATTGAGGCCGATAATCACGGCCGGAGCATTCCTCCAAAGGCAGAAAACCTGCTCCTGCAGGCCTTCCAGCAGGAATTCGTCATGCGCCATGTTCCAGGCGGCATCGGTATGGTCATTCAATATGTACTTCATAGAGGGTGTAAATATAGACAAAAAATGTGTAATTTTGCACCGTGGACAAGTCAAAGATAAAAGTTTGCATCGGGCTTTCCGGCGGGGTAGACTCGTCGGTGGCGGCGTACCTTCTCAAGAAAGAGGGCTACGACGTTTTTGCCATGTTCATGCAAAACTGGCATGAGGCCGATGCAACGCTCCATGGCGACTGCGAGTGGGAGGAAGACCGTTTTGTGGCCGAAATGGTGGCCCGCAAAATAGGCATTCCTTTCTATTTTGTGGACCTTTCGCGCACCTATCGTCAGCGGGTGGTGGACTACATGTTTGACGAATACGCCAAGGGCCGCACCCCCAACCCGGACGTCCTGTGCAACCGAGAAATCAAGTTCGACGCCTTCCTTGAGGTGGCGATCAAGTATGGGGCCGATTATGTGGCCACGGGGCACTATTGCCGGAAGGAGATCCTTCGCTCCGCTCAGGATGACAAAGCGGTTTATCGGATCATGGAGGGCACGGACCCTAACAAAGACCAGACGTATTTCCTCTGTCAATTGTCGCAGGAGCAGCTTTCCAAGGCGCTTTTCCCCATCGGCCACCTGACCAAACCTGAGGTGCGGCGCATTGCCAAGGAGGCCGACCTGCCATCGGCCGAAAAGAAGGATTCGCAGGGCATCTGCTTTGTGGGAAAGGTGGATTTGCCCACTTTCCTAAAGCAGAAACTGACGTCTGTGGAAGGCCCCGTGGTAGAAGTTTTTGATGCCTATTATGCCGATAATCCGCTGTACCAGTGGCAACAAAGCTTCCTGACAGGGATTTTGAAACCGGGCGCAACGCTGGAGCGCACCGTGCGGTATGCCCCGGAAGAGAAAGTCCTTACATCCGATGGGAAACCTTTGGGCGAAAGTCCGTTCCGGGAAGAGGCCGTGGCGGCCCTTAGGGATGCGGAACTGGACCATCTGGCCCTGCCTGTCAAGTACGATATTGCTTTTGAGACGGAAACTTACCGCTCCGGAAAGCACCATATCAAGAAGACGCGCTATAAGGAGAATCCCCACGGCCGCATTGTGGGAACGCACGAAGGTGCGCAGTTCTATACCATCGGCCAGCGGAAAGGATTGGGCATTGGAGGACACTCGGAGCCCGTTTTTGTCATTGCTACGGATACTTCTTCCAATACCGTTTACGTGGGCGAGGGGCATCACCATAAGGGGCTCAGCCGCTTCTGCCTCAGGATTGCTGCTTCGGAAGTGCACTGGATACGCCCGGACCTTGCCATGCCCGTTGGGGCCGTTCGCCGCTGCCGGGTGCGCATCCGTTACCGTCAGCCGCTCCAGAGCGCCACGCTTCTGATGCGCCCGGAGGGCCTGTACGTTCTTTTTGACGAGCCCCAACGCGGCATCTCGCCCGGCCAGTTCTGCGTCTGGTACGACGGAGAGGAAATGCAGGGCTCCGGTCCCATTCAGGCCTAAGCGTGCATAAGGGTCCATGCGCTGGACCTTCAAGAGCAAAAACAGGGGTAAAATGCGCGTAAGAGTCCAGCGTTTGGACCTTCGCGAGCATTAGAGCGCCGTCTCCAGCGTTTCCTTCAAAACTTCTGCCACAGTGGGGTGGGGCCACACCGCGGAGAGCATCTCAGAGACGGTCATGCGCCGGGAAATGGCCAGAGCGGCGGCGGGAAGGATTTCAGAGGCGGGGTTCCCCAGAAGGTGCACGCCCAGCACACGGCCGGAGGCTTCGGCCAGCACTTTGCACAGGCCTTCGCCCCGCTCGTTCTCTGCCACAAAGCGGCCGGAGTAGGCCATGGGCAGCTTTGCAATGCGTACAGCGCCCGTTTCCAGCAGCCCGGCCGATGCCGCTTCCTGCTCGGTGAGCCCTACGCCGGCCACCTCGGGATTGGTGTACACAATGGACGGAATGGCGTCATAGGACATCTGGGCGGGCTGTCCCAGCATATTGGCTACCGCTACCTCGGCCTCCTTGGATGCAGTGTGCGCCAACATGGAGAACCCCGTCACATCTCCAGCGGCATACACCCCCGGCACGGAGGTTTCCATGCGGGCGTTCACCACGATGCCCCGCTGCACCTCAACGCCAATGTTTTCAAGGCCAAAGCCCCGCACACGGGCCCGCCGGCCAACGCTCAGAAGAATCTTGTCCCCGGCAGCTCGGCAGACGGAACCATCGGCCGTCTCATACACCACCTCGGAGCCCTCGATGCCCGTGACCTTGCAGCCCAGGAAGAACTGCACGCCCTTTTTGGCATACTGCGCCTGGAGCATGGAGGACAGTTCGTCGTCCATAGGGCCAAGAATCTTGGGAAGCATCTCAATGACAGTCACTTCCGTACCCAGAGAGTTAAACAGGCTGGCAAATTCCATCCCAATGACGCCCCCGCCGATAATGACCAATCGGGACGGCACAGCAGTGAGCCCCAGGATTCCCCGGCTGCCCACAACAGCCTCAGAATCGGCAAGCCCCGGAATGGGGGGAACGGCCGGTTCAGAGCCTGTACAGACCAATATCCGCGCGGCTTCATAGCGCTCCCCCGCCGCCTCCACAACAAAAGCACCCTCCGCTCCACCGATAAGGGTGGCCAGGGCCTTCACCACTTCCACGCCGGCATTTCGCATCCGCACCCGCACGCCGCCTACCAACTTCTTCATCACTTTATCCTTCCGCTTCTGAACGGCGGCAAAATCCACGGTGGCTTCCGGAACAGTGATGCCATATCTGTCGGCATGCCGCGCCTGATCCAGCATTTTAGCGCTATACAGCAGCGTTTTGGTGGGGATACAACCCTCGTTCAGGCACACCCCGCCCAGTTCCGAAGCTTCAAACAAGACCACAGACATGCCGCCCTTGGCAGCCTTTTCGGCGGCCACATATCCGGCAGGGCCGCCGCCAATGATTGCGAGTGAATACATAAAAAACGTTTTAGTGCACACAAAGATAAACAAAAAATCACTATATTTGAGGAAAATATAAACGCTTATGGCAAAGACTGGAAAAACCATCGGGTGCCTCACCGCCCTCCTGATACTGCTGGCCCTGCTGGGCTTCGGATATTTCAAGTTCCTCTGGGTCTTCAGCGACGGCACCAAAACCGGCGAACTGAACTCCCTCACCTACACCGGTTACGTTTTCAAAACCTACGAAGGAGAGATGATTCTCACCGGCTACGGCAACAAAAACGCACAGGGAACCGTCCAGTCCAAGACTTTCAAGTTCTCCGTGGCCGATAAAGAAGTGGCTCAGCAGCTCACCCAAATGACCGGCCTCAGGGTCACCGTCCACTACAAAGAGTACAAAGGCACCCTTCCCTGGCGCGGCTATGAACGGGCCATCGTGGACAAGGTGGAGGAAGAGCCCCTGGGCAGCAGCACCGTTCCGGACGAGCCTTTTTTTCTTTAATAGCCTATGAAACACGCACTTAGCATAGCAGGCGTACTACTCGCCTGCGCCTCCGTGTTTGCACAGAACCGCGTCATTGACACCCGGACTGCCCACGGGGGCAAAGACCTCACCATGGAAGAGGCCATCTACAAAGGCATCGGCTATTCCAGGGCACCCCTTTTCAAGGCCGATGGCACCCGCCTCCAGGGCCGCCCCGAAGCCCCCAAGGAAAAGTACACCCTTTTCACTGATAAAGGCAGCCTCTTTGCCCGCGACAACGAGCGGGAAGAAGCCTTTGTGATTGCCCCCTCCGACGGCCCCAACCTGGTGTACGGAGAAACGGTGAGCCGCAATGAATTCGGGATTGAAGACGGCTGGCTCATGTCCCCGGACAGCGCCAAAGTGGCTTTTTACCGCAAAGACCAGAACAAAGTAACCTGGTTCCCCCTTCTGGACATCACTACCCGCACCGGAGAGCTCAAGCAAATCAAATACCCCATGAACGGCATGGACAGCGAGGAAGTGGCCGTGGGCGTGTACGATTTCAAAAGTGCCCAAACCGTTTATCTTGAGGTAGATGACTTCACAACGGAGCGCTACATCACCAACCTTTCCTGGAGCCCGGAGGGCAAATACCTCTTTGCCCAGATTGTAGACCGCTCCCAGCACCACATGAAGCTGAACCAGTACAGCGCCGCTACGGGCAACTTCATAAGGACCCTCCTCACAGAGGACAACGACGCCTGGATAGAGCCCCTGGACCCCATCTGGCCCGTCAAAGGCCGCTCAGACCTGTACATCTACCGCACCGACAACCGCGACGGTTACCGTAGTCTGTACCTCCTGGACACCCTGGGGAATGTAAAACGCCTCACCCCTGTCCAGGCCGATGTCCGCTACCTGGGCAACGACGGCACCCACGTCTTCTACACCTCGGCCGAAGTTTCCCCGGCAGAGAATCGCCTGTACAAGATCAAACTGCCCAAGGGGAAAAAGCAGAACAAGCCCGTGGCCCTCACCCCCGAAAGAGGCTGGCACAGCATCCAGATGGCCCCTGACTTCCTGAGTTTCATAGACCGCTACTCCAACACCTCCACGCCGGTGAAAGTGCTGCGGCGCAGCACCGACGGCAAGTCCGCCGAGACCCTCTACGAGGGCACGGACCCGCTGGAGGGCTATGCCTCCTGCACCGTGGAACTGGGCACGGTTCCATCGGCCGACGGCCTGTACGAAAACTACTACCGCCTCATCTATCCCAAGGATTTTGACCCCGCCCAAAAGTATCCCGTGATTCTGTACGTGTACGGCGGGCCGCACAGCCAGATGGTACAGGATACCTGGCTGGGCAACATCCGCATGTGGGAAATGCTTATGGCCCAGAAAGGCTACCTGGTGTATGTCCAGGACAACCGGGGCACCGAAAACCGCGGCGCCGCCTTTGAAAAAGCCATCAACCGCCGCTGCGGCCAGGCCGAAATGGCCGACCAAATGGTGGGCATTAATTGGCTCAAAACACTCCCCTACGTGGATGCAAGCCGCATTGGCGTGCATGGCTGGAGCTATGGCGGCTTCATGACCATCAGCCTCATGACCACCTTCCCGGAAACCTTCAAGGTGGGGGTGGCCGGCGGCCCGGTCATTGACTGGAAGTGGTACGAAATCATGTACGGAGAGCGTTACATGGACACCGAAGCCACCAACCCCGAAGGCTTCGCCGAAACTTCCCTCATCGGCAAGGCCAAAGACCTCCGGGGCAAGCTCCTCATCTGCCAGGGCGCTATGGACAACACCGTGGTCTGGGAGCACAGCCTCAGTTTTATCCAGCAGTGCATAGACCTTGAAATCCCCGTGGATTACTTCCCCTACCCGGTAGCCGAGCATAATGTCTTCGGGCGCAACCGGATTCACCTTATGGACAAAGTCACCCAGTATTTTGAAGATTACCTGTAGTATGAAACGAACCCTCCTTTCCCTGCTCCTTCTGGCGGCAAATCTGTCGGCCGGAGCCCAAGTATACCTTTCCAAGACCTACAAGCCCATAGAGATGCGGAAGTACAATCCGCACTACCCGGGTGTAAGCAATGAGGAAGACCACATGACCATTGCCGGTTTCCGCTACACCAACGGCTTCGGCCTGAGAAACGGCGTCCTTCACGACCAGGCCAAGGAATGGGCCTATGCCGTTTTCTCCCTCAAGGGGGAATACGAAAAAATCAGTTTCGTCCTGGGATTCGACCGCGGCGGCATCTTTGCCCCCGACAACGAAGATGCCAGCATCATCACCATCAAGGCCGATGGCCGCCGCATCTTCGATGAAGTGGTGCGCTCCTGGCACGCCCCGCGGGAGGTGGTGCTGGACATCAGCGGCGTGGACGAGCTCCGCTTCGACCACCTCAAAGGCCTCTATACCATGGGCTTTGCAGAGGTGAAGCTCTGGAAAAAAGGCCAGACGCCCACGCCCGTAGCCAATCCGCTGGCAAAAGAGATAGCGAAAGACAAGGTAAACCTGATTGATGACATCCAGCCCCATTTCCTCTGCCACCGCGGCTGGTCCGTTCCCGTCACCGTGAAACGCAGCTGGGGCGGCGTGGGCACCCGGGAATCTGTCCGGATGAACCGCATCGACTACAACTCCGGCATGGACTTCCAGAGCTCCCAGGAATTCGGCCACGGCATCAGCGAGGGCTTTGTGTATTTCTGGCTCCAGAAACAGTTTGACAAAGTATCCTTCCTCCTGGGCCCCTTAGATGCCAACAGCCGCAATGCCCAAGGCTGGTTCACCGTAATGGCCGATGGCAAAATCATTTACGAAAAACTCATCACCCAGGAGGACCTGGGAGAGTATGTAGTGCTGGACGTTGCCGGCGTCAATGTGCTGTCCATGCACAGCGGAGAGCCCGAAAAGAGCGATTTCCTGGGCGGCCTGCACTTTGGCGCAGTGGACATTTACGCCTATAAGAAGGGTGTCAGCGGCATCCCTACCCCGGGCATCGCCAATACCGCCAAGGACAAGATTTCCAAATTCCCCAATGCCACCCGCCTGTGCTCTTCCCTGGAACCCTACTCCGTGCGCGGAAAAGCACGCTACGATGACATCTATTTCAACGGCGCCTCCTCCTATTACCACTTCTCCATGGGCGGCGAGCAGTTTGACGAAGGCTTCATCCTGGCCACCGGAGAAAGCTTCATGGACGGTAACATCAGCGCTTACGTTGAGTACGACCTGGCCGGAGAATTCGACTGGCTGTCCTTCACCGTGGGCACCCTCAGTAAACGCCGCGTCCTGGGAGAAGACCGCCTGATGGTGTATGCCGATGACAACCTGGTGCTGGATGTGGATGTGCACTGCCTCTGGCCCAACCAGAAGTTCACCGTTCCCCTGAACAAATGCCGCCGCCTCAAATTCGCCAAACCCGGCACCGGCCAGGACAAACAGACCTACATAGGTGTGGGAGACGTGATGGTGTTCCGCGGAGAGCCACAGGATACCGCGCCCTTCTTCTATCACCGCAAACCGGAACTTCCCGAAACCGCAGACCTCATTGACCTTTGCGAGCAGCCGTATTTCCATTACGTGGGCCGATACCTTTCCAGCCTCACCAACTTTGACTTCAACGACTGCTTCAAGAACGGCAGCAGCCGCCAGCAGTATTTCTCCATGCGGGACGGCAGCCAGATTTACAAGGGCATCATGCTGGAAACCAATGTACCTCCGGCACTGGCCTTCGAAGACATTACCCTGAACGAAGCCATCTTCCTCTTTGTGGTAGGGGCCGGCAGCAGCATCAGCGCCAGCAATGTGGCCGCCGCCACAGGGGTATCGGCCGGAGCAGGTCTCGCAGGTGCCCTGGCCGCCGGTTACTCCGCCCTGAACCTGGTGGACAAGGGCCATCAGAGTGCTGTGGCCGCCTTCAACCCCTTCGGTGCATACGAGACCCTCACCTTCACCGTAGACTGCAAAAGCCCCTTCGTAGACACAGACCTCTTTGGCAAGAAGCTCAATCCGGACAATCCCGTGAAACTGGATGTGTTTGCCGATATGCGCAAGGTGGGCGAATTCTGGCTTTCCAACAACATGAGCGCCACCACCTACAGCGTGCCCATCTACGGCTGCTCCCAGCTGGTGTTCTGGCTGGAATGCGGCGAAACCCGCAGCGGCCAGTATGTGCTGTACGACATGACGGTGAGTAAAACGCCCCTGAAAGATGCGCCTGTATTCGTGCCCCAGGCAGCTGCCACGCAGCAGAGCGCCAATGTCTTGGAGCAGAGCTACGACGACGAGGTGCGTCCCGCCTCCGTGAACACCAAGGCCGCCAAGATCAAGGGCAAGAAGGAGAAAAAAGCCAAGGAACGCATTGTATGGGAACATCCCAGCCATTCCTCCCGCGTCCCCGCCATTGACCAGCTCATTGCCGACACCGACGAAATCTGGGCCCTCACGGCCGATTGCCTGAGCCGCGCCTATTACCAGAGCTACCGGGTGAACGAAGACTATGTCCAGAGCCAGAGCGGCCGTATTTTCAAGGCGGTTTCCCTGGTGAATGCAGCCGGACAGCGCCTGAGCTTCAAGGAAGTGATGCAGTTCAACAAAGACGCCGCATCTTCCACCACGGCCATCAGCCTCAAGATTGCCGGGGCCCTCATCGGCGTTCCCTCGGCCACCCTGGGCCTGGCTTCCCTGCAGGGAGAAAACCTCTTTATCTTCCCCAAAGTGGTGAAAAACGCCCCCAAGGCCCTGAATCAGTGCGACAAAGACCTCCAGGCCATGGTACAGGCCAAAGAAGCGGAGAATGCCGGCCTCCAGGCCCTGCTGGACAGCGCTGTAGATGTGGGCAGCATTGCCTCCACAGACTATGTGCTGCTCCTTCCGCTGGCTGCCGGAGAAAAGGCGCCGGAGGGAAATACCCTCCAGCGTCTGGAATACTACAGGATGAATTAAACTACAGTTTCACATGGAACTCGCCCATGTTCACCCCCATCCAGCCGGTCTGGACAACGGGGATGGGCTTGCCGTCCAGGTTCTTCACGTAGTCCGGCTCCTCCATGAACGTATGGGAGTGGCCGCCCACAAAAAGGTCAATGCCCCTGGTAGCGGCGCAGAGGATGGGATCGGTGATGTCCCCGGGATTGTGTTCCGTGTAGCCGATGTGCGTGAGGGCAATCACCAGGTCGCACTGCGGCCCAATTTCATCGGCATACTTTTGCAGGCTTTCCACCATGGGGAACTCCGGGACACGGTTGGCAACGTCCCCGGCGACCATGTCCTTGAGGCCACAGAGCACGCCGATGACGCCAATCTTGAGACCGGCCTTCTCCACAATCACATAAGGTTTGATGAACTGCCCGGCCTTGAAGGGGGAAAAGTCGTAGTTGCACACCACGACAGGGCATTCCAGGCTTTCCAGAAGGTCTCCCATCGCCTCCAGGCCATTGTCAAACTCGTGATTGCCAAGGGTAACCACGTCGTAGCGGTTGGCATTCAGCAGCTGCACCTCCACCTTCCCCTTGAACTCGGAGAAATAGGACGTGCCCTGGCAGAAGTCGCCGGCGTGCAGCAGCAGCACGTTCTCCGGCCCGTCGGCCTGGCGCACGGAATCTATGTACGCAGCGCGCTCCAGGGCGCCGCCGCGGCCCATGTATTCCCCGGAACGCTCGGCCTCGTTGTGGCTGTGCGTATCGTTCACATGGAGGATGGTGAGTTCGTGCCTGGCTTTCTTGCCGGCTTTCATTCCTACGCCAATGCAGTAGCCCAGCACGGCGCAGCCCGCTACTATCAGTCCTATCCGGACCACTTTGTCTTTCAGTTCCATACGCTAGTCCTCCGTCATAATTACACGTCCGTCCGCCTGGCCGTGGACAAGTTCGCCACGGGCCTCGCAGCCCCGTACATAATCCAGCATCACATCCTGCAGCAGCACCCCGGAGAGTACCACATGCTCTGACAGGGCGCCGATATTGAGTTTGTCTCCGCCGTCCAGGAGGAAGTCGATGGTGATCACATTGTAAATTTTGTCCGGGACAATGGGCTGCCCGCCGATGAGCGCACTCTCCAGCACATGGTTTTTCACGCGGATGGTTGCCCCGGAAGTGGCCTGGAAAGCCTTTGTTTCGGCCAACTGGTCAAAGAGCGTCAGGAGGGAAGAGCCCTTCATCTTGGCCCACACCATATAATTCCGGAAGGGGAACATGGAAGTGATGTCTTCCAGGGTGATGTCGCCCTTGGGCAGGGGCACGCGGATGCCACCGAAGTTGGTGAGGGCAAAGTCCATGGGCACCTTGAAATAGGCCGAGCCATAAGTGCGGAGCGCATCGGCAAAAAGGTTCCCCAGCGGAAGGTCAGGCTCGGTGCGGAGGTTCAGGAGCATGGCATCGCTGTGGCCGATGACCGCTTTGAGGGGTGCCAGCTGCTGCTGGGCCTCCATGAGCACCTGAGCAACGGCCGCTACGGGGCTGTCATCGGCATAACGCACGCCGGAAGGGGCTACGTAACCTTCGTCGTCGAAGACGCCCAGGGCCCGGTCGATGTTCTCGCTGTTCACGGGAACAGATTGCATGCGGTGTCCGTCCATGGGTACCGGCCGCCATGAGATTTTCGCTCCGTTATTCCGGGCGGCATTGAGGGCGGCAAAAAGCGCCCCCACGATAATCAGCGCCCAGGCCAGATACCAGAGGTTTTGGTTTTTTACTTTTGTTTGAGCCATTTCCACAAATCTTTAAACGTGGATTTTTTACCGTACATGAGAATCCCCACCTTGTAAATCTTGGCCGATGCCCAGGCGCACACGAGGAAAGTGGCCACCAGCACCAGCATGCTTACAAGCAGTTCCCAGGTGGGCACGCCGAAAGGAATGCGGGAGAGCATCACAATGGGAGAGGTGAAGGGAATCATGGAGCCCCAGAACACCAGCGCGCTGTCCGGTGCCTTGAAGGCGTAGATGGCAATAAAGAAGCCCAGCATGAGCGGGATGGTTACGGGCAGCTGCAGCTGCGTGGAGTCGCCTTCGTTTTCTACGGCCGAGCCGATGGCGGCAAAAAGTGACGCATACAGCAGGTAACCGAAGATGAAATACACGAGGAAGGAAAGCAGAATCTGCCCCAGGTTCAGGTTCCCGAGGGTGCTCATCACCACCTCCATTCCGCCAGGCTCACCGGCGGCCACGGCAGTGGTGTCCGTAGCGGCGGAGAGGGCCTCTTCCAGGGAAATATCCCCCACGTGCACACCTTCCGGGGTGGCCATCTGCTGCACCATTTCCGTGGTGGATTCGTCATTGAACATGCCCATCATCCTGTCTTTGCCGATGATGCCCATGGCAACCGCCACCAGCACCAGGGTAAGGACAATCCAGAGGAAGAACTGGGTAACGGCCACCAGCGCCACGCCGATGATTTTACCAAACATGAGTTCCGTGGCCTTCACGGAAGACATCAGGACCTCCACCACGCGGGAGCTCTTCTCTTCAATGACAGAGCTCATGACCATGCCGGAGAAAAGGGCGATGAACATGTACAGCGCCATGCCCAGAATCATGGACAGGGCCATGTAGATGCCGCTTTCGGAGATGCTTTCCTTGCCGCTTTCATCAATGGTGTAGCTGCGCAGCTTCACATGGGACTTGACCCCGGCCATGATTTCTTCCAGGTTCTCAATGCCGTAAGAATCAATGCGGTAGGCCTCCACGGCGTCGTTGATGCGGTTCTCGATGATTTCCCCGGTATCCAGACCCAGCGGTTTCTCGGAGTAGCTGTCGGCCTTCACCGTACGGTTTTCGCTGTCCAGCTCCGAAATGTTCACCAGGATATCAATTCCGTAGGCTTTCAAATCGGCCTTCACGGCCTCGGGGGAAGCCTCGG
Organism: Bacteroidales bacterium; assembly: GCA_017934185.1. Lineage (GTDB taxonomy): Bacteria > Bacteroidota > Bacteroidia > Bacteroidales > UBA932 > Cryptobacteroides. The sequence goes on from JAGBJY010000032.1 coordinate 17,407, forward strand.
GGCCCAGGTCGATGAAATGCGTGACCTCATTGTCCGTGAAATACGGCATCACAATGCCGCTGCGGTCAATTACGCCCACTTTCTTGGCCTCTTCCTTGGCGCCCAGCATGATGAGGGAAGGGAGCACGGCAATGCCGGCAAAGAGCACCGGGGCCAGGAAAGTGATGAGGAGGAAACTCTTTTTCTTAACCTTGTTAAGATACTCGCGCTGGACAATAATACCTAACTTCTTGAAATTCATAGTCTATTCCTCCTCCGTTACAAGTTTAATGAAAATGTCGTTCATGCGCGGAATCACCTCTTTGAAGGAGTTGATGGTATAGTCCTGGGCAATGAGCTCGTGCAGCTTGGCATTCACCTGGGGACGGGCCACTACCAGGGTCCTGCGGTCCAGGGTCTGGTCGGTGTACTCAATCTCCACATTGTCTTCGCCGTGCTGACGGCGGATTTCCTCCGTACCGCCCGTCACCACCAGTTTGGCCTTATTGATAAGGGCAATGTTGTCACAGAGCGCCTCCACGGATTCCATGTTGTGGGTGGAGAGGATGATGGTAGCCCCCTCCTCCTTCAGGCGCAGGATTTCTTTACGGATCAGTTCCGCGTTCACCGGGTCAAAGCCGGAAAAAGGCTCGTCCAGAATCATGAGGGAAGGTTTGTGCACCACCGTTGTGATGAACTGCACCTTCTGGGCCATGCCTTTGGAAAGCTCTTCCACCTTCTTGTTCCACCAGTCCTGAATTTCAAAACGGACAAACCATTTCTTCAGTTCCACGGCGGCATCGTGGGCGCTCATGCCCTTGAGCTGGGCAAAGTACATGGCCTGGTCCCCCACCTTCATTTTGCGGTACAGGCCGCGCTCCTCCGGCAGGTAGCCGATACGGGCCACGTCTTCCTCCGTGATGGGATGTCCCTGGAACCAGACTTCGCCCGTCGAGGCGATGGTAATGCGGTTGATAATGCGGATGAGGGTGCTCTTCCCCGCTCCGTTGGGGCCCAGCAGGCCGAAAATCTTGCCCTCCGGTATCTCCAACGACACATTGTCCAGTGCCACTTTGGGTCCGAAGGACTTGGAAACGTTTTTTACTTCTATAATTGCCATTGCCAATAGATTTCTGCAAATATAATAAATACTTATCGAATTGCAATAATTTTTGTAATCAATTCAACAAGCAGATCCCCTTGCGAGGCTTCGCCGGCATCGCCGCCCTTGCCTTTGTAGTCATACTCGCACAGCAGCGACACCACGCTGCGGCACCGGGCCAGGGAGTAATTGCGCGCGGCGGCATCGTACTCTTTGAGGAAGTAAGGATTCACCTTGGGCGTTTCCCCGGCGTGATACTTGAGGATGCGGTAAAAATGATTGAACAGCGGAGCCACGGCCGCGGGCAGGGCAAAACGCGGCGTTTCGCCAATGCGGGCGGCAATTTGCAGCGCTTTGGCACTTTCCCGGTAACTGAGGCACTTGGTGAGCTCAAAAATGCTGTACTGGCGGCTCACCCCCACGTTTTTCTCCACATCGGCCACCGAGATTTCCCGGGTGCCTTCCGGAAGGTTCTTCAGGAGTTTCTCGGTCTCTACCGCTATTTTGCCAAGGTCGGTGCCGGCGCTTTCGGCCAAAAGACGGGCGGCCTCGGGATGAATCTTCAGCCCCCTGCTTTCATAATAGGAGGCTATCCACTGGGGCATTTCGTAGTCCCTGAGCGGCAGCGACTCCACCACAACGCCCGTTTTGAGCACGTTCTTGTACAGGGCCTTGCGTTTATCGGCCGATGCCCCGTGCATTAGAATCACCAGCACGGTGCTGTCCAGGGGCTGCTGGCAGTAGAGGGCCAGTTCCTCCAGCGACTTCATCTGCTGGGCCTCTTTCACCACCACCAACTGGCGCTCCGCCATCATGGGAAAGCGCCGTGCGGCGGTGATAACGGTGTCGGCATCCACATCGGCCCCGTAACAGATGGTTTCGTTGAAGTCCTTTTCCCAGTCCTGGAGGCAATTGTCGATGATGCCGCTGCACACCAGCTCCGGGTAATAAGGCTCTTCGCCCATAAGTAAATATACAGACTTGAAGATGCCGCTGCGGACATCTTCAAGGATCTGGGACACCTGTTTTTGGGTCTCTATGTAACTTTTACCGGCCACTTTTATTTGGAGAATTTCTTCTCCTTTGCGCGGACAATGCGCTCTTTGAGGGCATCGGCGGCATCCGTTACTGCCTCTTCAAAAGTGCGGGCCTGGCGCTCTATAATCAGGTCCTCGCCAGGGATGTGGGTCTGAAGTTTGACACTTTTGTTCTCCGCGTCCGGGAGCAGGCTCAGGGTGACATCGATGTCACTCATGTTGTCGAAGAACTTTTCCACTTTTCCAACTTTGGTGTCAATAAAGTCCAGCAGCTTCTGGTCTGCATTGAACTTGAGGGACTTAACATTAATCATCTCTACCAGTGTTTTTTGCCCTTGGATGGGCGTTCATGTATTGTGTCCTCAGCCGCTGTACACTGTTGTGGGTATAGACCTCCGTGGCGGCCAGAGAAGAGTGGCCCAGCATTTCTTTAATGGCATTCAGGTCTGCTCCTTCCTGCAAAAGCGCCGTTGCGAGCGAGTGCCTGAGTACGTGGGGGGACTTCCTCCCGGTAATGCTGCTGCCGTCCAATTCTGCCTTCACAGCCCTGTCTACGAACTCCGGATAGAGGGCTTTTCCCTTGTCCGTTGTGAGAAGAGGGCTTTCTGCCGACCTTTCCCCGCCAGTGACAAAACTAGCTGCATTCAAATATAATGAAATTTCTTCAAGTATGGAAGGAATCAGTGGAATTTCTCGCATTTTATCTCCTTTTCCCAAAACGCGGAGATGTCCGCGGGAAAAATCCACGCTGGCCACCCTGAGGCCGATAAGCTCGGCCCGGCGGATGCCGCTCACGTACAAAAGATGCACAATAAGACGCCGTAATCGCCTGTTATACAGCTCTTTACAGAGCTTACTGCCCGCTTCGGTGCTGTGCAGCAGCTCCAGGGCATCGGCCGATGCCGCATAAGCGCTCTGCTCCAGGTACTCCTCCATGGAAAGCTCCGAGTAATACTCCGGCAGGCGTTTTTCCATTTTGGGCCGGCGGACACTCCGGACAGGATTGGACTGAAGGCGGCTCTGCTTCATGAGGTAGGCGCAAAAGCCGCTGAGGGCGCTCAGGTGCAGGTGCACCGTCCGGGGCTTCATGCCCCGCTCAATGAGGGTGGCCTCGTACTGCCGGATACGGGAAGGGATAAGATGCCCGATCAAGTCGGGCATGACGTCACCCCCGACCTGTTCGGGGGGCTCTGCCCATACGGCAAAGTCCTCCAGGGCTTCACGGTACAACGTCAGTGTCCGCGGAGAATACCGCCGGACATCACGTAAGTAATTGATATACGCATCAATACTTGTCATTCTGAGCGAAGCCTTGTCATTCTGAGCGCAGCCTTGTCATTCTGAGCGCAGCGAAGAATCTACCGGGAACAGTCCCATTTCCGCAGCACACGCGCGCATAAAAGCATCGGCACTGGCAAAATCATAGGGAATCTCGCCGTCCAGGATGGCATTTTTCACCATCTCCTTCAGCTGGCCGATGGTATTGCAGGGTTCCAGGCCGAAAAGCTGCATAATATAGTCGCCGGTGATGGGATTCTTCCAATTGCGGATGCTGTCTTTGGCCTCCACTTCCTCCATCTTGGCTTTCACCAACTCAAAGTTGCGGCGCAGGCGCTCCACCTTCGCCGGATTCTTGGAGGTGATATCGGCATTGCAAAGGAGCATGAGGTCGTCGATATCGTCGCCGGCATCGAAAAGGAGGCGGCGCACAGCGCTGTCCGTCACTTCGTCGTCTACCAGCGCAATGGGCCTCAGATGCAGTCCCACCAGTTTCTGGACGTATTTCATTTTCTCGTTCAGGGGCATCTTGAGGGCCTGGAAAATCCTAGGGACCATGCGGGCGCCAATTACCTCATGACCATGGAAGGTCCAGCCCTGACCGGGCACATAACGCTTGCTCTGGGGCTTGCCGATGTCATGGAGAAGGGCCGCCCAGTGCAGCCAGAGATTGGGATCCTTACCGGCCTCGGCCTCAAAGCGCACCACATTGTCCACCACCTGCAAGCTATGGGAGAAGTTTTCCTTATGGCCTTTGCCGTCTACGGTTTCCACGCCCCTGAGGCGGCTCAGCTCCGGGAGGAACTCCTTCAGGAGGCCGGTTTCTTCCAAGAGGAAGAAAGCCTGGGAGGGGCGCTCGGTAAGGAGCATCTTGTTCAGCTCTTCCACAATGCGCTCTTTGGAGAGAATCTGCAGGCGCGGGGCCATGGCTTTCATGGCGGCCAGCGATTCGGGCACAATGGTGAAAGTGCGCTCCCGAGTACTCAGGCGCGTTGCAAAGCGGATGGCGCGCAGCATGCGCAGGGGGTCGTCGCTGTAAGTCTGTTCCGGCTCCAGCGGTGTGCGGATGATGCCGGCGGCCAGGTCCCGGATGCCGCCGAAAGGGTCTACCAGGGCACCGTAGTCTTCTTCCTGAAGGCTGAAGGCCATGGCGTTGATGGTAAAATCGCGCCTGAGCTGGTCTTCTTCCAGGGTGCCGTCCTCCACAATGGGTTTGCGGGATTCGCGGTGGTAGGACTCCTTGCGGGCCCCCACAAACTCCACTTCCATGCCATGGTACTTGAGCATGGCCGTCCCGAAACTCCGGAATACGCTCACCTTGGCCTTGGTCTTGGCAGCCACCGCCTGGGCCAGAGCAATGCCACTCCCCTCCACCACAATGTCGATATCCGTGTTGGGACGGCCCAGAAAGCAGTCCCGCACGTATCCGCCAATCACAAAAGCCCGGACGCCCAGGTCCCGGGCCGTCTCGCTTACCAGCGCAAACACCGGATGGTCTAAATATCCTTCAGTTATTGTACTCATATCATCTCTTCCCACAGGGGGGCTTTCTGCATAAACTGCCAGCCGTCTTCCGTGCGCTGGAACAGGAAGGTCTTTTCGCCGTTTGTAATGGCAATGTACTTAACTTCCAGTTCGTTGCAATAGCGGATGGCCTGGTCCACCACTTCCTGGCTCAGGCTTACTTCCGGACGCTTGCACTCCACCAGCATCAGGGGGCGGGCCTGGCGGCTATACACCACAATGTCGGCCCGGTACTCCTTGGCGCCGCGGCGGAACGCCACTTCCGAGCCCATCATGTGCTCCGGGACATGCATCCCCTCATGCAGCACGGAGATGAACCACTGGCGCACGGCCTCCTCCGGCGTATTCTTTACACTTTTACGCCGCAGGGGATCCCATACATAGTCCGTTTGTACCATGGTACAAAGGTAACTATTTTTCCTCTAACAAGTACTTTTTCCAGAAAGCGTAATTCTCCTCCTGGAAGTGCCGGCCCTGATAACCGCGGTAGCCGTGCATGCCGTCGGGATAAATCATGAACTCAAAACCCGCGTTTTGCCGATGGAGCACATCCAGGAGTTGAAGGGTGTTCTGGAAATGGACATTGTCGTCCCCGGTGCCATGGGTGAGTTTGAGCATTACGCTGCCATCGGCCTTTCCGGCCACCACCGGATACTGCTGAACGCGGCCCACTACGGCCGTGCGTTTGTAGCCCTCGGGGTTGTCCTCAGGTGTGGACATGAAGCGCTCCGTGTAATGCGAATCGTAGAGCATCCAGTCGTACACGCCCCCGCCGGCAACGCCGTAATGGTAGTAGTCGGAGGCTTCGGCCACAAGAAGGGTGGTCATGGTGCCGCCAAAGCTGAAGCCCTCCACGCCAATCTTGGCCGGGTTCACATAAGGGAGGCTCTGCAGCCAGCGGGCCCACTGCACGAAATCGGCCACCTCCGTTACGCCCAGCTGCTTGTAAATGGCGTCAAGGCCCTCGCGGCCGTTATGGCCTGCGGCCCGGCAGTCGGCCACCAGCTGGATGATGCCGTTTCGGGCATACCAGGCATAGGTGGCGGGGTGCACCCAGCGGTCGTGGACCATGGGGGTGTCGGGGCCGCCATAAATATCCACGTGCACGGGGTACTGCCTGGCAGGGTCAAAGCTCTCCGGATAATAGATGACTCCGGGCAGTTCCAGCCCGTCCACGGTAATGGAAACCATTTCCCCCACAGGACCTTCCACAGGCTCCTGCGCAGCCACCAGGACAGAATTTCCCTTCAGGTCATACAGGCGCAGCTGCGGGGGGGTCTGCAAATTGGAAGTCAGGGCCAGGAAATGCTTCCCGTCGGGGGCAAAACGCACATTCAAGACATTCTGGGCCACATCGGTAAGGGCCGATATTGCGCCCTTCGGCGAAAGCTTGTACAGGGCTTTGCGCACGTGGGAATCCCGCTCGGCGGTAAAAAACACCGTCCCGTCTTTTTCGGCCCGGACCAGGGTCACGCGCCAGTTGGCACCGTCGGTGAGGCGCTTCAGGGTGCTGCCGTCATAGCTCAGGAAATAGATTTGTTGCCAGCGGGTCTCAAAGTCACGGACCATGTAAAGGCCTTTTTCGGAAAAGAGCATCCCGTCAATCCAGTCCAGCCAGGTGGGTACCTCTTCGTGATAGATGGCTTTCTTGCTTCCGTCCTTGGGGTTAACCGCGTATAAATCAAGCGTATTCTGAATGCGGGGTTCCCGGGCTACATAGAAGGTCCGGCTGTCGGCGCTCCAGAAAGGGATGCCAAAATACTGGTCCTCGGCGGGGTTGAAATCGGCCCACACCACCTGCGGGGAAGCCGGCTGCACAAAGCCGATGCGTACCTCCGGATTGCGCTCCCCTGCCTTGGGATAATGCGTGCGGCGAAGGGTTCCGTCCTGCCCGAATGGCGAATAGATGGGGAACATGGGAACCTCCGTGTCGTCAAAGCGGTAGAAGGCCAGGGTCTGGCTGTCCGGGCTCCACCAAAATGCCCTGTAGCGCGACGGACGGCCGAAAATCTCCTCATAGTACACCCAGGAGGCATAGCCGTTCATAAGGGTCTCAGATCCGTCGAAGGTAAGGCGGGTTTCGGCGCCGCTGGCAATATCGGCCACCCAAAGATCATTGTTACGGGTAAAGGCCAGCTGGGTGGAATCGGGCGAAAAGCAGAGGTTCACTGCCCCTTCCGGCTCAAGCGGAAAGCCGGCGTATTTTTCGGGCGCAGAGGCCGGGGTCCCGGGCAGCGTCCCTTTCAGTTTGGAGGGAACGGTGAGTTTGAAGCAGGAACTGTCTTGGTAAGTGCCGTCGTAGGAGAACACTACTTCTTTGTTACTGAGCCACTTATAAGAGCGGGGCACCTGTGCCTGCGCACAAAAGGCCGCCAGAAGGGCAGCCGTTACAAAAAAATATCTAAACCTCATATTCATTCTTCATTTTCAAAAAATAACCAGTTTCAACGCTCCCTGTCGCTTCGCGACCCTGTCCGGGCAAATGGTCGCTTATGAATCCGGTTATTTTTTGTTGTATGCTTCAAGGGAGGCGCGGAGCAGTTCCAGGGCGCGGGCCAGGTCTTGTTTTTTGAGTACATACGCAAGGCGCACTTCATTGCGCCCCATTCCCGGTGTTGCATAAAAACCGGCGGCGGGGGCCATCATCACCGTTTCTCCGTTTTGGCGGAAATCTGTCAGGAGCCATCGGCAAAAATCTTCGGCATCCTCAACGGGCAGCGAGGCTACCGTATAGAAGGCCCCCTGGGGCATGGGAGAATACACGTCCGGAATTTGGTTGAGCCCTTCGATAAAGAAGTCGCGTCGGGCCTTGTACTCTTCATAGCAGGCCCGGGCATAGTCTTCCGTCCCCTCGATGGAGGCCTCGGCCACTATCTGGCCCAGCAGGGGCGGGCTCAGGCGGGCCTGGCAGAGTTTCATCACGGCGGCGCGCACCTCCGGATTAAGGCTTACCAGCATGCCCACACGGATGCCGCAGGCCGAATAGCGCTTGCTTACGGAATCCAGCACCACCACATGCTCCGGGATGTCCAGGGCCAGGGCGCTCACGAAGGGCACGTCATTGTAAACGAATTCCCGGTACACCTCATCGGAGAAAAGATAGAGATTGTACTTGAGTACCAGCCGTTTAAGCTGCAGCAGTTCTTCCCTGTCGTACACCGTTCCCGTGGGGTTGGACGGATGGCAGAGGAGGATGCCCCGCGTACGCTCAGTAATGGCCGCTTCAAAGGCCGATACCGGCGGCAGGGCAAAGCCGTCTTCGATGCGGGCCGTCACGGTTTTCACCACCACCCCGGCCGCCTGGGCAAGGGTGATGTAATTGGCGTACACCGGCTCCAGCATCACAATTTCGTCGCCGGGGTCCAGGCAGGCAAGGAAGGCAAACAAAATGGCCTCCGATCCGCCTGTCGTGACGATAATTTCCGAAGGAGCCACCTGCAGGCCGAAGCGGGCATAATAGGCCGACATTTTCTCCCTCAGGGGAAGAATCCCTTCGGAAGGGCTGTACTCCAGGGTGGTGCGGGTAATGTGCTTTAAGGCTTCCAGGCCCTTGGGCGGGGTAGGCAGGTCCGGCTGCCCGATGTTCAGGTGATACACCTTCACCCCTTCCCGCTTGGCAGCATCGGAGAGGGGAACGAGTTTGCGGATGGGAGAGGACGGCAAACGGGTGCCGCGCTGGGAAATGCTTGGCATAAGGCTACAGGATGCCCAGCATACGGCTCCTCACCAGGAGGGCGGCGCCGATGGGGGCGGCTTTTTGTTTGAGTTGGGAGCGTTTGACGGTGGTATCCTGATTGGCAATGTTCAGGACATGGCGCTTGATGGCGGTGCGGATGGGCAGCATCAGGTAGTCCCCTGCCGCCACGGCCACCTTACCGCCGATGACCACCAGCTGCGGGTTGAAGATATTGATAAGGCCCGCCAGGCCCTTGCCCAGGTTGATGCCCAGTTTTTCCACCGTTTCGATGGCCAGGATGTCCTCGCTGCGCACGGCGGCGAAAATGTCGTTCAGGTTCACCCGGCCATCGGCCTTGTACTTACGCGAGAGGGTGGATGCCCGGCCGGCCTCCAGTTTTTCGCCTATCATGCGCACCATGGCACTGCCGGATGCCCCGGTTTCCAGGCAGCCGATTTTACCGCATCGGCAGATTTGTCCGTTGTCCAGGAGCGGGAAATGCCCAAACTCGCCGGAATAGCCGGAGGTGCCGTAGTAGAGACGGCCGTCCAGCACCATGCCCATGCCCAAACCCCAGCTCACGTTCACAAAGAGCATGTTTTTCTCCTTGAGGCCGCCGCCCATGTACTCGCCGTAGGTCATGGCGCGGGAGTCGTTCTCCAGCACCACATGCACGCCCAGGTCTTCCTGGAGGATTTGGCTGATGGGACGGTTGGGGTCGAAGGAATAGCTGTTGCTGTAGCCGGTGAGGGGGTTCACGCGTCCGGGCAGGCTCATGCCCAGGCCCATGACTCGGTTCCAGTCCAGGTTCTGCCCGTCCAGGTAGGTGCGCACCACGGTGGCAATCTGATGGATGGTCTGTTCATTGGCTTCCATCTGGAAAGGGATATCGTCCTGGAAGGAGATAAGGCCTCCCTTGAAATCCGTGACGGCGATGCTGCAATGGGTATTGCGCATGTCAATGCCCACGAAATACCCGGCGGCGGGATTGAGGCCATAGATGGAAGGCCTGCGGCCTCCGGACGTGCCGGATTTTCCCAGGTCTATCATAAAGCCCTCATCCATAAGCTCGCCGATAAGTTTGGTGGTGGTGGGCACAGAGGCGCCGATGGCTTCGCTGATAACGGCAATACTTTGTTCGCCCCGCTCGATGCAAAGGAAGAGAATGGTCTTCTTGAGCAACGAGTTCTTATTATCTTTCTTATCAAGGAAGGTTTCTCTCATGGTTTTTATCTTTGGAAGCAAAAGTAATAAAATATTTTAAATAACGCAAACCAATTAAATAAAAATCAGCACAAATAGCCTATTTTTTCATCTGCTAAAAAATGATTACCTTTGTACCATTATGTTGGTGAAGTTAAGAAATTGGCTCAGAGAGTTCAGACTCTCCCTTCGCAGCAAGATGGTACTGGCCCTCAGCGCCATTGCCGTGGTGCTTCTGGCGGCCAGCGTCATCTCTTTCATGGAATACAAGCGTATGTCCGGCAGCGTGTCGCAAATCATCGCCGGCGACGTCCACAACATCCGAATCACCCAGCGCCTGACCGATGCCGTAGACAATTACAACCTGCAAATCCTGGCGGTGATTGGCGACGACAAACTGTCGGCTCTCCCGGATTTTGACAGGTCGGCCTTCCTCACCTACTGCGACTCCCTGAACAGCAGCCTGGGCGCAGGCAAAAACGCCCCGCTCACGGACTCTGTCGTTTACGCCTATTCGGCCTACATGCTGGCGTCGCTGGAACTGGAAGATGTCCTGGAATCCAATTTCATAGACACGCGGGACTGGTACTTCGAGCGTCTGCAGCCGCTTTTCGGCCGCATGCGCGGAGCCCTGGACAACCTGAGCCAGGCCATGTACGAGGAACTGCAGCACAATTCCCGGGAATTTGACCGGGGCTTCTCCCGCAGCGTCATTCCGGGCGCCACGGCCATCCTGGTAGGTATCCTCCTGGTGTTCCTGCTGCTGTTCTACCTGCTGGTATACTACGTAAAGCCGCTCTACGGCATGCTGGACAGCCTCTCAGACTATCTGAACTACCGCAGGCGCTACACTTATGAGTTTGACAGCAACGACCAGATGGGCCAGCTGAACAGCCAGATAACGGAACTCACCGAAGAAAACCGCCAGCTCAGAAGGCGGATGGCCGAACTCAAGGACAAGACTTCCAGAGATGAATCTTAAAGTCATATCCCGGAATGTGGGTGTGGCCCTGCTGGTCAGTGCCCTGTTCATGCTGCTGTCGGTGGGGGTTTCCATCTATGACGGCGGCGACAGCGCCCTGGCTCCGCTCCTGATCAGTTTCACCATCACCTTCATCTTCGGTGTCTTTCCTTTTATTTTTGTCCGGAAAACCGCCCAGATTTCCCTGAAGGACGGCTACATGATTATTTTCCTGTCGTGGCTGCTCTCCTTCATTTTCGGCGCCCTGCCTTATGCCATGTGGGGCGGTCCGTTCACGCTCATCAATGCCTGGTTCGAGAGCGTCTCCGGTTTCACCACCACCGGCGCCACCATCCTGGAAGACATTGAAGGGCTGCCCCGGAGCCTGCTTTTCTGGCGCGCTTCCACGCATTTCATCGGCGGCCTGGGGGTTGTGGTGTTCCTGCTGCTCATCATTCCCACCTCGTCTCCCGTGCGCCTGAGGCTCACCAATATGGAACTTTCGTCGCTTTCGCGGGACGACTACCGCAGCCGCGCCAACAAGACGGTGTTTATCTTCGCCTGGGTGTATATGGGCCTCTGCGGGGCGGCGTTTGTGAGCTACTTACTTGCAGGCATGTCTCCCTTTGACGCCATCTGCCATGCGTTCAGCGTCTGCGCCTGCGGCGGTTTCTCTACCCGCAACCTCTCCATCGGCGGTTTTTCCAGCGAGCTTATCTCCGTGATTACCATTGTGTTCATGTTCCTGGGCTCCATCCATTTCGGCCTTATTTTCGTGACACTGGCCAACCGGACCCTCCGGCCCCTGAAAAACCCGGTCCTGCGTTTCTATATTCTTTCTCTGCTCGCGGTTTCCGTCATCACCTCGGCGTCCCTGAAATTCCAGGGCCTGGACCAGAACTGGGGCCGCGCCTTCCTGGACGGCACTTTCCACGTGGTGAGTTACGCGTCCACTACGGGTTTTGCCATCAGTGACAACGCCACGTGGCCCATGCTCCCCTGCTTCATGCTGGTACTGGTGAGCCTGGTGTGCGGCTGCGCAGGCTCCACCACGGGCGGTCTCAAGGTAGACCGCGTGATGGTGCTGTTCAAGGCCATCCACATGCAAATCCAGAAGACCCTGTACCCTTCTTCCGTGTTTGAAGTGCGCATGGGACGGCGCATCCTGCATGACGACGACATTTACCCGCAGGTGCTGTACATTGCCATGTTTTTCCTGCTCATCGGCTTCTCTGCTGTGCTGTGCATGCTCCTGGGAGACCCTAACGGCCATGCCCTTACCGGCTCCGTGGCTTCCCTTTCCAATGTGGGGCCCTCCCTGGGCAGCATCGGCTCCTACGGCAACTATAACATGGAACCCGGGGCCATCAAGTTTATCTTCTCGGCCGATATGTTCCTGGGACGCGTGGAAATTTATCCCATTTTCGCCGTCCTTTCCAGCATTTTCAAGAATCAGGGCCGATGAACACACGTTCCGCCTTCTTCTATCAGCAGTTCCTGACGCAGTTCCCCTATGAGCCCACGGCCTGCCAGGAGCACCTGCTGGCCGCCTTGTCGGAATTTCTGACGACGGATGACGGAGACATTCTGGTAGTGAACGGTTACGCCGGTACCGGAAAAACCACGGCTGTGGCCGCTGTGGTGGCGGCTTTGAGACCGCTGGAACTGCCCTGCGTGCTGCTGGCCCCTACCGGCCGTGCCGCCAAGGTGCTTTCCCTGTACGCCGGACGCCCTGCCTCTACCATCCATAAGCACATCTATCGGCAGAAATCCATGGGCGCCGACGGCTTCGGAGCCTTCTCCCTTGCGCCCAACAAAGCCAAAGGCACGCTCTTCATCGTGGATGAGGTCTCGCTCATCGGCATCTCCTCCGAGGGCAGCTCCGGCGCCTTTGGAACGGGAAACCTGCTGGAAGACCTGGTGACTTTTGTCCGCTCCGGGGCCGATTGCAAGCTGGTCCTTATGGGCGATGCCGCCCAATTGCCGCCCGTAGGCCTGGAGGCTTCGCCGGCACTGGCCCGGAAGTATATGGACGGTTTTGGCGGCGTCACTTATGCCACGCTCACTACGGTGGTGCGCCAAGCCCAGGAGTCCGGTATCTTACAGAATGCCACGCATTTACGTTCGCTGCTCCCGCTGGAGGATGTCATAGAAACGCTTGGGCTGCAGTGCTTTCCGGATGTGCAGCGCCTTGAAGGAGGAGAGCTCTTGGATGCCCTCGCCGATGCCTACAACAAATACGGAGAAGACGATGTGGTGGTGCTGAGCCGCTCCAACAAAAGGGCCGGCCGATACAATGCGGGCATCCGGGCCCAGGTCCTTTACCGGGAAGAACGCCTGGTACGCGGAGACAAGCTGATGGTGGTCAAGAATCACTATCTGGACGGCCTGGAAGGCACAGACTACATTGCCAACGGCGACATTGCCACGCTGGTTTGGGCCCGGCACTTTGAGGAGCGCTACGGGCTTCACTTTGCCGATGCCTGCCTGGCTTTCCCGGACTATGGCAACCAGGAGGTGGAAATGAAAATCCTGCTGGATACCCTGGAATCCGACGCCCCTTCCCTGAACTATGAGCAGTCCCAAGCCCTTTACCAGGGTGTTCTGGCCGACTACATGCACCTCACCACCCAAAAGAAGCGCTACGATGCCGTTCGGGATGACCCTTTCTACAGCGCCCTCCAAATCAAATACGCACACGCCATTACCGGTCACAAAGCCCAGGGCGGCCAGTGGAGCTGTGTTTTCATTGACAACCCCCTCTGGCAGGACTTCCTCACGGAAGACGATGTGAAATGGCTCTACACCGCCTTCACCCGCGCCGTGGAAAAGGTGTATCTGGTGAATTTCCGGGACAGCCTCTTTGCCTGAAGGGTTTTTTATTTATCTTTGTACCATGATGAACAGAGTAGTGATTACCGGCATAGGTATCTGGTCTTGTCTTGGAACAGGGCTGGAGGAAGTGCGCGATGCTTTATATAAGGGAAAATCGGGCATTATGCTGGATCCGGAGCGAAAAGCCAAGGGGTTCAGGAGCGGGCTTACGGCCCGGGTGCCGGCGCCGGATTTGAAGGCCGAACTGCCCCGTTCCCAGCGGGTATACATGCCGGAGCCGGCCCAATATGCGTACTGCGCTACAAGAGATGCGCTGAGGCAAGCCGGCATCGATCAGGATTACCTGGACAGCCACGAGGTGGGGCTCCTTTACGGCAATGACAGTACGGCCGACGCCGTGTACAAGTCCGTGGCCAAAATCATTGAGAAAAACGACACCATGCTCTGCGGCAGCGGCGCCATTTTCCAGAGCATGAATTCCACCGTAACCATGAACCTGGGCGTAATCTTCCACCTGAAGGGCATCAACCTCACGGTTTCGGGCGCCTGCGCCAGCGGTTCCCATGCCATCGGCCTGGGGGCACTGCTCATCCAGAATGGCTTGCAGGAGATGGTGGTTTGCGGCGGAGCGCAGGAAGTGAACATGGCCGCTACCGCTTCCTTCGACGGGATATCGGCCTTCTCTACGCGGGAGGATGCGCCGGAAAAGGCTTCCCGTCCCTTCGACCGGGACAGGGACGGCCTGGTACCCGGAGGCGGCGCCGCTACGGTAATTCTGGAAAGCTATGAGAGCGCCCAACGCCGCGGTGCCCCCATCCTTGCCGAAGTCCTGGGCTACGGCTTCTCCTCCAACGGAGACCACATTTCTTCGCCCAATGTGGACGGCCCCGCCCGCTCCCTGGAGATGGCCATCCGCCGTGCAGGGGTGAGGCTAGAAGAGATTGGCTATGTGAATGCGCACGCCACTTCCACGCATGTGGGCGATGCCAACGAGGCAAAGGCCCTCCTCAGGGTACTGGGAGAAAAAACCGTTCCCATTACCTCTACCAAGAGCCAGACCGGTCACGAAATGTGGATGGCAGGGGCTTCAGAGGTCATTTATTCCCTCCTCATGATGAAAAACGACTTTGTGGCCGGCTGCCTCAATTTTGAACATCCGGACGAAGATTCCAGCCACCTGCTTATTCCCGGCAGCACCCTGGAGTGCCACTTTGACACGTTCCTGTCCAATTCCTTCGGCTTTGGCGGCACCAATTCCACACTGATTATCCGGAATGCCTAAAAGCGCCCTCATAATAGGCGCCGGCCTGGGAGGTCTCCTCTGCGGCCGCCTGCTTTCCCGCAAAGGATGGGACGTGACGCTGCTGGAGGCCGATGAAAAACCCGGCGGCGTGCTGAAAAGTTTCCTCTGGGAAGGCATCCCCTGCGAATGCGGTTTCCACTCCGTCGGGGGGCTGGGACCCGGCGAAGCTTTGGAAAAAATCTTCCGCCCCCTGGGCCTTATGGAACTCCCCTGGTATAAGGCCGATGCCGACGAAGGCTTCCCCTTTTTGCGGCTCAACGCTGCCACGGAGGAGGAAATCCGGCACATCACAGGGCCCTACACCCAAAGTACCTGGCGTTTGAAGGGCGGAGGGAGCACCCTGGTAGAGGAATTAACTAAAGGACTGAAAATCAATACAGGTAACAAAGTAGTCAAGATAGAAAACCAAAGTGTTACCTGCCAAAATGAGCGCTCCTTTAAGGCCGATGTAACGGTCTCTTCCCTCTCCCCTGACCTTACGTTCTCCCTTCTTCAGGATCACGTCCGGCCGGCCTACCTGAAACGCCTGGCCAGGATGGAAAAAGGCCCCTCCATTTTCACGGTGCACTGCCTGCTGGAGCCGGACTGCGTGCCTTGGCAAAGCGGAGACATCTTCCTGGATGGGCAATTGATGCTACACTTCGGCGAGCCCGGAACCCACCTCCTAGAACTGCTTTGTTTTGGACGCGGCCGGGCCGAAGAAATGATAGCCCGCGCAAAAACGCGCCTTCCGGGACTCGTTGTCCGGAAATACCACACCCTCACATCGGCCGGATATGGCTACATCAAGCATTCCCGTGCCGATTATATTGCGCCAGCCACGCCCCTTCCCTGGCTCTTCCTTACCGGGCAGAACTTGGGGCTGCATGGAATCCTGGGCACAGCCGTAAGCGCTTTAAACACCTGTAAATGCATAGAATCATGAAATACGCTCTTGTTACCGGCGGCAGCCGTGGCATAGGCCGCGCCATTTGCCAGAAGCTCTATCAGATGGGCTATGAAGTGCTTATCAATTATGTTTCAAACGATGCTGCAGCAAAAGAGACCCTTGCACTGCTGGACGGTCATGGCGAACTGATGAAATTTGACGTGGGAGACCCCGAGGCCTCCGTCAAAGGCATCACCCAGTGGCAAGAAGCGCATCCGGAGGCATATATAGAGGTGCTGGTGAACAATGCCGGTATCCGCAGGGACAATCTTCTCATCTGGCTGGAGCCCCAGGAGTGGAACCAGGTGCTCCGGACCAATCTGGACAGTTGGTATTACATTACCCGCGCCTGCCTGCAACCCATGCTGCTGCACCGCTACGGCCGCATCGTCAATGTAACTTCGCTGAGCGGTGTCAAGGGACTGCCCGGACAGACCAACTATTCAGCGGCCAAAGGAGGCCTCATTGCCGCCACCAAGGCACTGGCGCAGGAGGTAGCCCGTAAGAAAGTGACCGTCAACGCCGTAGCGCCCGGATTTATCAAGACCGACATGGTGGAAGGCCTGGACGAAGCCTCGCTCAAGCAGAACATTCCTGCCGCCCGTTTCGGCACACCGGACGAGGTAGCCGCCGTCGTGGGCTTCCTCGCCTCCGCAGACGCCTCCTACG
This sequence comes from Bacteroidales bacterium, assembly GCA_017934185.1. Taxonomy (GTDB): domain Bacteria; phylum Bacteroidota; class Bacteroidia; order Bacteroidales; family UBA932; genus Cryptobacteroides. The sequence goes on from JAGBJY010000032.1 coordinate 33,902, forward strand.
TCACCGGCGAAGTCATCGCCGTCAACGGCGGTCTCTATACCTGACGAAAGAGCCCCGGAGGTCGCAAGACCTTCGGGGCTCTCAAAAAACCGCAGCTACCTACTCTCCCACCTGGTGGGGCAGTACCATCGGCGATGGTGAGCTTAACTTCTCTGTTCGGAATGGGAAGAGGTGGTTCCTCACCG
>JAGBJY010000004.1 GCA_017934185.1 Bacteroidales bacterium
ACCACGAAATTACCCTAAAACAAAAAGGGTAACTCATTAATTACTAATGAATTACCCTTTAAGCGGTGCGGACGAGGCTCGAACTCGCGACCCCCGGCGTGACAGGCCGGTATTCTAAACCGACTGAACTACCGCACCAAGTTTTCAGTGAACTTCCCTTTCGGGATTGCAAAGGTACAAACTATTTTTGAATCTGCAAGGGCTTTTGAAACTTTTTTCAAATTTTTTCACGAACTTTGTGGAAACTATCACTCAGAGCACATGAAACGCCTTTTTGCTTTGCTTTTGCCCGTGTTTTTGGTGGCATGTCATCAAGAGAATCTTTTGCTGGGAGACCAGCAGCCCCGGTTGTATCTTCCTGAACTGGAGGGGAGGCGGGTTGCCATTTACAGCAACCAGTCGGGTTTGGTGGGGGACCGTCCGCTGCTGGACGTCCTGTTGGAGGAGGGGGTAAATGTGACGGCCATTTTCTCGCCGGAGCATGGCTACAAGGGCATTGAGGACGACGCCACTGGCGTAGATGATGCCGTGGAGCCGTCCACCGGACTTCCCATCCTCTCGCTTTGGGGAGATGAAGGGGACCTTCGGCCCACTGAGCACGCCATGACCCTTTTTGACGTGCTGGTGGTGGATATCCAGGATGTAGGCCTGCGTTACTATACCTATTACATTACCCTTTGTCATCTGATGGATGCCTGCGGGGCGCATGGGAAGCCGCTCATCCTGCTGGACCGTCCCAATCCCCATGGCGATGAGGTGGACGGCCCCATCCTGGACCTGTCCCTGAAGAGCGAAGTCGGGTACCTGCCGCTGCCCATCCTGCATGGGCTTACGCTGGGGGAACTGGCCATGATGGCCCAGGGCGAAGGCTGGCTCAAAGAAGGCAACCGGTGCCCGCTCACCGTGATTCCCTGCAAGAACTACACGCACCACACTCGCTATATCCTCCCGGTGGCGCCCAGTCCCAATCTGCCGAATGCGCAGTCCGTGGACCTGTATCCCTCCCTCTGTCCCTTCGAAGGCACCGTGGTAAGCCTGGGCCGCGGGACCGACAAGCCCTTCCAGCAGTACGGTCATCCGCTTCTGAAATCCAGATTCAGCTACAGTTTCACGCCGCGGAGTGTCCTGGGAGCCACCAATCCGCCGCTGCTGGGCCAGGAGTGCTTCGGAGAGGACCTGTCCTGCATTCCCTATGAAGACATCAAAAGAAAGGGCATGGATTTCACTTACCTCATGACCGCTTTCAGCGTTTTCAAAGAGGAAGGGCAGGCCGATGCCTTCTTCACGCCGTTTTTCGACCTTCTCATGGGATGTACCTACGTGCGGGAGATGATTCTGGACGGGTGTTCCATTCAGGAAATCCGCTCCTGCTGGGAAGAAGAAATTGCATCCTATAAGCTCCAGAGGAAGAAATACTTACTGTATCCGGAATAGTCCCGCTCTTGCTTAAGAGCGCGAAAAAGCGTATCTTTGTTTACTTATGCCGGCCGAAGGTAATATCGTCATCAAAAATGCGCGGGTAAACAACCTCAAGAACATTACGGTGGAGATTCCCCGTAACAAGCTGGTTGTCATTACCGGCGTGAGCGGCAGCGGAAAGAGTTCGCTGGCGTTCGATACCCTTTTTGCCGAGGGCCAGCGCCGCTTTGCCGAAAGCCTGTCCAGTTATGCCCGCCAGTTCCTGGGCCGAATGGCCAAACCCGATGTGGATGTGATTGAGGGCATCCCGCCGGCCATTGCCATTGAGCAGAAGGTGAATATCCGCAATCCCCGCTCCACGGTGGCCACCACCACGGAAATCTACGATTACCTTCGTCTGCTCTTTGCCCGCATCGGCCGCACCTATTCGCCCGTGAGCGGGGAAGAGGTGAAGGCGCACAGCGTGCAGGATGTGCTGAATCACCTGCAGGACGGAAAACCGCACGCGGTCTACATCCTGGCCGATATCCGTTGGGACAGCCGCGAGGACAAAGTGGAAAGCCTGCTCGCCCTCAAGGAAGAAGGCTTCGGCCGCCTGTTCTCCGAGGCCGACGGCAAGATTCTCCCCATTGAAGAAGTACTTCAAATGGACGGCCATTATCCCTCAGGCCTCATGCTCTTGGTGGACCGCATAAAAACGCCGGCCGATTGGGACGAAGACCTGAGTGCCCGCCTTCAGTCCTCCGTTCAGACCGCCTTCGACAAAGGCGACGGCGACATGGCCCTCTGGGAGGTTTCTTCCCTGGTGCGTTTCTGTTCCCGCTTCGAGCGCGACGGCATGACCTTCCGCCACCCCGACGAATACCTCTTCTCCTTCAACAGCCCCTTGGGCGCCTGCCCCGTTTGCGGCGGCCTGGGCAAGATAGTGGGCATCAGCGAAGACCTGGTGGTGCCGGACAAGACCAAAAGCATCTACGACGGCGCCATCGCCTGCTGGCGCGGGGAGAAAATGAGCTGGTTCAAGGACCTCGTGATCAAGAATGCCGACAAATACGACATCCCCATCTTCGAGCCCTACTGTAAGCTCACCGAAGCCCAGAAAAAGACCCTCTGGGAAGCCCGGAGCAACTATCCGGACGAGAGCACCATCTGCGGCATCAACGAGTTCTTCGAGTGGGTAGAGAGCAACCGCTACAAAATTCAGTACAAGTACATGCTAAGCCGATACAGCGGCCGCACTACCTGCCACGCCTGTGGCGGCAGCCGCCTGCGTCCGGAGGCCTTGTACGTAAAGATTGGCGGAAAAACCATCCATGACCTGCTGTCCATGACCGTGGAGCAGCTGCTGGCCTGGTTTCAGGAGCTTGAACTCACCCCCTACGAAAAAGACGTTGCCGGCAAGGCCATCGAAGAAATCTGCTATCGCCTGCAATGCATTCAGGACGTGGGCCTTGGGTACCTTACTCTTAGCCGCACCATGAACACCCTTTCCGGCGGCGAGAGCCAGCGGGTGAACCTGGTTACCGCCCTGGGCAGTTCCCTTGTAGGGTCCATGTACATTCTGGACGAGCCTTCCATCGGCCTGCATCCGCGTGATACTGAGCGCCTTATCGCTGTGCTTAGGCGCCTTAGGGACATTGGCAACACCGTGGTTGTGGTGGAGCATGACGCAGAGATTATCCGTGCGGCAGACCACCTCATAGACCTGGGGCCGATGGCCGGAGTGAACGGCGGGGAAGTGGTGTATGAAGGGGATCCTTCGGCTCCGCTCAGGATGACAAATTCCATTACCCTGGAGTACCTTCACGGCATCCGTACACCCTACGTCCGGGAAAAATACCCCTGGCAATACAGTATCACCGTGAACGGTGCCATGCAGAACAACCTCAAAGACATTGATGTGCAGTTCCCGCTGGAGGCTTTTACGGTGGTTAGCGGCGTTTCCGGCAGCGGCAAGAGTTCGCTGGTGGGGGATATCCTCTATCCGGCCCTCCACCGCCGCATCAACGAGACCGGAGACCTTCCCGGTACCTTCAAGGGCCTGTCCGGAGACCTCAATCGCATCCAGCGCGTGGAATATGTAGACCAGAACCCCATCGGCAAGAGTTCCCGTTCCAATGCCGTCACCTACCTCAAGGTCTATGATGACATCCGTAAACTCCTGAGTGAACAACAGTTTGCCAAAATCAACGGCTTCACGCCCTCTTACTTTTCCTTCAACCAGGACGGGGGCCGATGCCCGGAATGTCAGGGCGACGGTTTTGTGAAGATTGGCATGCAGTTCATGGCCGACGTCACCATGGTCTGCGAAAGCTGCGGCGGCAAGCGTTTCAAGCCGGAAATCCTGGAAGTGAAGTACCAGGGCCTGAATGTGGACGACATCCTGAACATGAGCGTTGAGGAAGCCATTTCCTTCTTCGGTGCCCGGAAAGAGCCGGCTGCCCAGGAGATTGCCCACAAACTGCAGCCCCTCATGGATGTGGGTCTCAATTACATTAAGCTTGGGCAGCCTTCCAGCACCCTTTCCGGCGGCGAAAGCCAGCGCATCAAACTGGCCTATTTCCTCTCGCTCAGTGAAGGCGGGCCGCGGAAAGAGCATATCCTCTTTATTTTTGACGAGCCCACCACCGGACTGCATTTCTACGACGTGGAGAAGCTCCTCAAGGCCTTTGATGTCCTTATTGCCAAGGGGCACACCGTAATTGTGGTGGAGCACAATCTGGATGTCATCCGCAGCGCCGACTGGGTCATTGACCTGGGCCCGGACGCCGGCGACAAGGGCGGGGAAGTGGTGTTTGCCGGAACTCCGGATGACCTCAAAAAATTCGGGAAAACCTTTACAGCCAGATATTTATGAAAAAGATTGCAGCCATAACCATGGTCCGTAACGATGACTTCTACCTGAAAAAATGGGTGGAGTATTACAGCGCCCAGCTTGGAGGAAAGGAGCACCTTTTCATTTACTATGACGGCACAGACCAGACCATCGCACCGTTTTGTGAAGGTACATATGCCGAATTGGTGCCCAAAATCGGCACGCAGGTGGTGTCTGCAGAAAAGGGGAGGCTTAAATACCTCTCTGAAAAGGCCGCCATTCTCCTGCAGGACGGTTATGACCTTGTGATAGGAGTAGATGCCGATGAGTTTATTGTGGTTGACCCTAAACTTGGGAAAACGCTTGTACAGTATCTTAGTGAGATAAAGATAAAGGGGGCGGCCTCAGGCCTTGGGCTGGACTTCGGCCAGAAGCTGGGCGAGGAAGACAATATCACGGAAGACAGGCCGTTCCTTGAGCAGAGGCATTATGCCCAGCTTGGCACCCGTTATACCAAGCCTTCCATCCTTGCCGAACCGCTCAGATGGGGAAGCGGATTCCATCGCGTCAAGGGACATAACTTCCATATTGTCAAGGATTTGTATCTTTTGCATTTTGGCTACTTTGACATGAAGAGGCTGGAAGACCGCTTCAATGACAAGGACCGTCTGGCACAAGGCTGGGGAAAGCACATGAAAAAACGCTCCCGCACCATAAGGCTTGTGACAAATCTCAAGGCACGCAATTTCGAGCGGTGGACCGCTTTTGCCCGTATCTGCCAGACTATCGTTCGTCCGCCCTATGCCTGGAACAAGCCGGCCATGTTTGGCCTTAAGCTTGTTGTCCGAATTCCCGAGCGGTTCCGGTCTGTGCTGTAAGTCCTTCCTCTACCAGGTGATGGGCGAATGAACCGGGTACTATTTTTTCCAGTTCCCGGTAAGTGGTTTTCTGATAAAAGAAACCGTCATCGGTGGCTTTCCTGAAAACCTCGGGGTCCCAGGGCTTGTCTTTGTACTCGTAGAGGTAAAGATGCGTAGGATACTGATCGATATGAGGGAAGGCGGCAAAATACTGGGCTGCCGTGGGGTTTTCGTGAACCAGGGTGCGGAACATGACCTGGTGCATGAAATAATCTACCCGCTTTTCTTCATGTAACCAGTAATCCAGGATCATGGCGCGCCAGGCCTCCAGGAGGTAAGCGCCTTTGCGGGCACGGATAAAACAGTTTTGTATATAGCTGTAGTTGCCGTGAATGCGTTTTCCGGCCATAAAGACAAAGAAATCCTGCTCCTGGATGTGCCGTGGAATAGGGCCCGTTGCATAGCAGGTGGAATCCATCCAGTAGCCTCCATGTTCGTAGAGGAGCTCCACGCGGCAGATATCGGCAAAATGGGCGTGCGTGATTTTCCCAGCGCGGTATTTCTCCCAGAGGGCTTCGGGGAGGGTGACGTAGTTCCGGATGCTGTCTGCGTCCAGGATTACCAGTTCCTGCGTGCAATGCTTGCGGATGTTCTTAAAACAGGCTTTTACGATGGGCGGAGCCTGGTTTTCTCCCTGGAGCCACAGGGTATAAATCTTCTCCTGGGAATCCTGATGCTCTACGGGGCGGGGAACAACCGAATCGGCCGCTTTCAGATAATACTTTTTCATGTAGTCCGTAAGAATGCGGCCCATGGCCTGGCAGCGACGTTCACGGCGATGGTCCTCCGAGTACCAGAGGGGATTCAGAAGATGGGCGTGGACCAGCATTTTCAGGCGCGTCCATTCCACACGCAGAAGGTTGCGGGAAATTGTTTTTTTCTTCATATCTTTGCAAAAATAGAGAAAAAAATCCAATAATTATCAGTTGTGCTCAAAGTATCCGTCATTGTTCCCATTTATGGGGTAGAAACTTATATCGGCCGATGCGCCGAGACCCTTTTGGGGCAAACCTATCCCCATATTGAGTATATTTTTGTGGACGACGGTTCTCCGGACGGCTCGGTGGCCAGACTACAAGAAGTCCTGCAGCGTTTCCCGGACCGGGACGTAAGGATTCTCCATAAAGAAAACGGCGGCCTTCCACAGGCGCGCCTGACGGGTCTCAAGGAAGCCACAGGGGATTATATCGTCCATCTGGATTCAGACGACTGGATAGAACCCGATGCGGTGGAAAGGCTGGTGGCCAAAGCCCAGGAAACCGGGGCCGACCTTATCTACTACGATTTCTGGAAAGAGTACGGCTCCCGTCATAAACTGGACCATGAGCGGAACTATTCTCCTGCCAATAAGACGCTGTATATGCGCCGCCTGTACCGGGATGGCGCCTATGGATATCTTTGGAATAAGATGGCCCGCAGAAGCCTCTATGAGGGCGTTTTCTTCCCAAAATACAACATGCATGAGGATGTGGTTGTCGCTACCCAGCTGCTGTCGGCCTCCCGAAGTATTGCCCAGCTTTCCGTTCCGCTGGTGCATTACCGCCGGGACAATCCATCCGCATCCACACGCGTTGGCAAGAAGAAACGCCGCGGGCAGATGGCGCGCAATTATCTGGATATGTATGAGCGCTTCCAGAACAATCCGGAGCAATCTCCCATCGCTCCGGTAGTAAACGATTTGCTGCTCCGCTCCGCCTGGGTGGCCTATTCCCAGGACCGGGACCTCTTCACCGAAAGACCTTATCTGAAGGCGGCGGCCCGACATCTTCCCCTGATGCCTTTTCACCGGGTGTTGCTGGTGCAGCAACTGATCCTGAAGCTTTTCCTGCTATAGCAGTCCCGCTTTTATCCTTAGGAAACGATAGATCTTTTTGGGATTGGAAAAGGCCGATAGATGTAGCTGGAGCAGATAATCGCGGAGGATGGGATACTCGTCCGCAAGGGAGGGCGCGTAGCGTAGGGCTATCCACCCGGCGCGTAAAATAAGCGAAGGCAAAAGGCTGGCGACAGGGCTGTCGGTGCGACCCTTCCAGAAAGAGCACAGTTGGAGGTAATTCCGGGCCGATGCAATGTCCCTTTCCTCCTTCTTTTGCAGGGAAAGAGAATGGACATTGGTCCGGTTGTAGTGATAGAGGACCTCATCCACCAGCGTGCATTGGCATCCTAATGGAAGCACCTGGCTTAGCAGGACCATGTCATCATGCATGCCGATGGTGGGGTAAAAAAGGTCTTCCCGGTAGAGGCTTCTCCGGATGAGTTTGTTCCAGAGGTAGCTGTTTACGCGGAAGTCCACCATGGCTCGCGCATAGGACATACAGTCACTGTACCGCCTGTTGTGAATGCGTCGTACTCTGCCCTTGGGGCGGTCTTCCACGGCGTTGCAGTAAACCATGTCGGCCCCTGTTGCCATGGCTGCCCTGGCCAGCTTTTCAATCATTTCCGGCTGGGCCCAGTCGTCGGAATCCATGTAAAGGACATAATCCCCGGTGGCTTTCTTGAGACCGGAGAGGCGCGCTTGTGGCGGGCCTGCGTTTTCTTTGTGGAGGATGATGACTTCCCGCTTGGGGTATAGTTTAAGTACCTCGGCGAGGATTTCCATGGACTTGTCGGGAGTACCGTCATTGACAAAAATAATTTCCAGGTCTTCCCAAGTCTGTGACAGCAGGGAGTGGGCGCAGCGCGCAATCCATGCTTCTACCCCATAGACGGGGACAATGACAGATACTTTCATTCTATAGCGTTTCTCCGGGCAAATATAGAAATATTATTTGGAAAAAATGCCTATCTTTGCTCTTATGAAAGGAATTGTACTCGCCGGAGGGTCCGGCACACGTCTGTATCCCATTACCAAGGGAGTGTCCAAGCAACTTTTGCCTGTATACGACAAGCCCATGGTTTATTATCCCATCAGTGTACTCATGCTCTCCGGGATTCGGGACATCCTTATTATCTCTACGCCGGAGGATTTGCCGGCTTTTCAGCGGCTTCTGGGGGACGGTTCGGCCTTCGGCGTGCGCTTCTCCTATGCCGTTCAGCCTTCGCCGGACGGCCTGGCACAGGCTTTTATCATCGGCGAGGAGTTTATAGGTACGGATTCCGTTTGCCTGGTGCTGGGCGACAATATCTTCCACGGCGCCGGCTTTACGCCGCTCCTGCAGGAGGCGGTTCAAGCGGCCGATGTTCAGGGGAAAGCCACGGTGTTTGGTTACTGGGTGAGCGACCCTGAGCGTTACGGAGTGGCTGAATTTGACAAAGACGGGAATTGCCTTTCCATTGAGGAAAAACCGGCCAAGCCCAAGAGCAACTATGCGGTGGTGGGCCTGTATTTTTATCCCAACAGGGTAGTGAAGGTGGCTAAAAGCATCCGACCGTCGGCCCGGGGAGAATTGGAAATTACCGCGGTGAATCAGGCTTTTTTGCAGGAAGCGGCCTTGAAGGTGAAAACCCTCGGGCGCGGCTTTGCCTGGTTGGACACCGGTACGCACGATTCCCTGGCCGAGGCTTCCATTTATATCGAGACCATCGAGAAGCGGCAGGGCCTGAAGGTGGCCTGCCTGGAGGGAATCGGCCTCTCAAAGGGCTGGATTGGGCTGGAGAAACTTAGGGAGGAAGCCATCCCCATGAGCAAAAACCAGTATGGCCAGTATCTTCTCAAAATGGCCGATGAGTATGAAAAGAACGGTCCGGTAGATTATGATTAAGGTACTTGAAACCAAACTTCCAGGCGTTTTAGTCCTGGAGCCGCAGCTCTTTGGGGATGCGCGGGGGTATTTCTTTGAAAGCTGGAATCAGCGGGATTTTGAGAATGCCGTGGGCCCCATTGATTTTGTGCAGGACAATGAAAGCAAAAGCCGCTATGGGGTAGTGCGCGGGCTGCATTTCCAGCGGGCGCCCTTCGCGCAGAGCAAACTGGTGCGGGTGGTGAGCGGCCGCGTGCTGGATGTGGCGGTGGATGTCCGTCCCGAATCGGCGACTTTCGGCCAGTATACCGCAGTGGAGCTTAGTGAGCAGAACCACCTCCAGATGTTCATCCCGCGCGGTTTTGCGCATGGTTTTGCCGTCCTGAGCCCGGAGGCGGTCTTCCAGTACAAGTGCGACAATTTTTATCACCCCGAGGCCGAAGCCGCCATTGCCTGGAATGATCCGGACATCGGCATTGATTGGCAGCTCCCGGCGGCCGATATCCTTCTCTCAGAGCGGGACAAGCATCATCCGCGGCTCTCGGAGCTTCAAAAGCAGTGGCCATGAACGTCCTTATAACGGGTGCCGGCGGCCAGCTGGGCCGTTGCCTGCGGGAGATGGCCGATCAGGTCGGCCATGACGGTCTTGTCATGCCCGGCCCCGACCGGGCATCTCACTTCGTTTTCACCGACGTAACCGAAGGCTATGAGTTTCTGGACATTACCGACGCCTCGGCCGTCAACGCTTTCGTTAAATCCCGCGGCATTCAGGCCATTGTGAACTGTGCCGCTTACACCAACGTAGAAAAGGCCGAGGAAGAGCCGGAACTGGCCGAAAAACTGAATGCCGGGGCTGTTGCGGTACTGGCATCGGCCATGAAGGAAGTTGGGGGGCTCCTGATCCATATCTCTACCGATTACGTCTTTGGCGGGAAGGCCACCGAGCCTTATCCGGAAGACGCTCCGGCCCATCCTTCAGGCGTTTACGCGCGGACCAAACGGCAAGGGGAGGAGGCCGTTATGGCCTCCGGAGCGCGGTATGTAATCCTCAGAACCGCCTGGCTTTACAGCGAATACGGGAAGAACTTTGTGAAAACCATGCTTCGCCTGACGGCGGAAAAGCCCAGCCTGAAAGTGGTGAATGACCAGAAAGGAACGCCCACCTATGCCGGAGATCTGGCGGAGGTGATTCTGCGTCTTCTGGAGATGGCCGGTCAGGTCGGCCATGACATTTACCACTACACCAATGCCGGCGAGTGCACCTGGTACGAGTTTGCCAAAACCATTGCCGCTTATGCCGGGCATACCGCTTGTGATATCCAGCCCTGCACCAGCGATGAGTTTCCCTCAAAAGTGCATCGGCCGGCCTATTCCGTGCTGGATAAAAGCAAGATTAAGGAGGCGCTGGGTATCCGGATTCCGCACTGGACAGAGTCCCTTCAAACCTGCCTGGAGCGGCTTCAATAGCCGCTTCCTGCTACAACCTGGCTTTTATCTACGCGCCAACTGTCTTCTGAAAGGCCGCTGCCTTCGGGCTTGACGGTAATGGTGTAAATGCAGTTGCGTTCCACATCAAAATTGTTGCGGTCTTCTCCCAGGTAAAAGCGATAGACCAGCCGGCTTCCGGGGCGCGTATGATAGCTGCCGGAACTGTATTCGGCCCTTAACTCAAGATAGGAGCACACTTGGTTGTAGAGGCCCTCGGTAAACACTTTTCCGCTGTCGGTCTCCACATTTTCCAACAGGTCCCCCTGGCAGTTTTCCAGAAGGTACAGCCGGATGCTTCCGCTTATGCCCAGACTCACATCCTGATTGAGCGGATTCACCTGGTTTCCGTTCCGCTGGAAGCCGTTGATAAAGAGCTGCCCGTTGTGCGCCACCTTGTTGTTTTGAAACAGGAAGGCCGATGAAGGGCAGCCGCCCACCAGGACTTCCCGTACTTTGAAATTGACATCTTTGCTGAGTGCCGTGCGGTCAATGTTCAAATCGATCCGGGCCATCAGCCGTTGCAGCTTCACGGAGATAACTCCTTCCTCATTGGCTCCTGCGGCATCCAAATAGGCGGCCATGGGCATTCCCTGAGTGTATTCATCCGGATAGGCCATATAATAGCGGTACTGCAGGGCTTCTTCCAGGCTGTGGCAGGGGAGTTCGTATCCCAGGTTAGCGGCCGCCAGGATGATGTAAGGGGCCCCTTGCAGAAGTTCTGTCCGGTAAATCACCTTTCCGCCGCTGAGTTTCAGGGCACGGGCGGGCACATAGACTCTTTCCTCCAGAAAGCCTTGCCTGTTGAAAATGAGCAGGTTGTAGTCTGTAATTTTGTTCTCGTCCGGGTCATACGCCCGTGTGGCAGGGCTTGCGGCCTCCAGGACGATGAGCGTGGGCTGCGGTGCGGAGGGGTTTTCCCGCGCACAGGCGGCCAGAAGGAGGAGGATTGAAGGTAGCAGCAGTCTTCTCATATCAGTAAGTTACAGTGTAATGGGCCCGTTCTTCCCAGGGCATGGTTTGGGTTTGAATTTCAACGCTTCCGCTGCGGGCGGGAATGTCCGGGGAATCCGTACCCATCCGCTTGAGGGTGATGTCCAGCTGGTAGCATACCCCCGGGAGTAGCGGCGGGAGTTCTATGGCATAATAGCAGCTTTTTCCGGCCACCCTTCCCGCCATTACCAGCCTTGTGAGGGGCATGTCTTCGGGCCTTTGCGTGTTGGCGTAGCAGTAGAAAGTCTTTTCTTCCAGCCGGCGTTGTTTCCGGATGCGTCCGTAACCTTGCTGGAGCACCATTTCCGGACATTTGAGCTTGCCCACCGAAACGCTGTCCACATCTCCCAGGTTCATCCAGGATACGGCCCGGCCGCCCTGGGGGTCCAGCGGAAGGTATTCAGAAGCGGCATACGAGAGAAAGAGACTGAAATTGTCGTAATCCTCCGCCTCATAAGTGCGTCCGCTGAAATCGCAGGCGACCGAGCGTATCTTAATGGCCGACAGCATGGTTTTAAGCGGCAAAGTAAGCGCGCGGGAGGCGCCGTCTTCCAGGAGCGCCTGCCCTGCCAGGAGGGGCTGTGCTGCGTCTTCTCTTTCTAAGGAAAACACGTGTTTACAGAGATTCCCATAGGTGGCCACTTCTTGCCATTCAACACTGTTCCCTGATATGCCCGAAAGGGCTACCAGGCGTTTGACCCCGGTACCTGAGATGGCATGGTTCTGCCCCACAAGTGCGTTCAGTTGCTGGTAGGTATCCAGGGCCTGGACGCCCAAGGTGTCAAAATAAAAGAGGTGGATGGATTCCGGAGGCGTGGGCCGCTGCCATACTATATTGATGCGTCTGGGCGCCTGAGCGTCCGTGACGTCCTGGGTGCAGGAAAAAAAGGCCGGGGCCAGCAAGAGGGCTGGAAATAGGGCTGCAGAGAGGCAGCGTGCAGAGTTGCGCGGGAAGAAGTTGCTCCTTGGATTGGTAGATGTCCGGCCTGTTTTTAATTCTCGTTTCATGCTAGGGGAGAGACGTTTTGTGTCCCGGCGCAAAACTATAGACAATGCCGGCGTCAGGCAATAGGATTAAGAAAAAAAGTGTGGTTTTACAGTGACCATCGGCCACTTTTTTATGTTTTGAAGGAAAAATCGGTGGAAAAAAAACTTTTTCCACCGATTTTTCAAAGGATTTAAGGGCGCTGTTAACCGCCGAAGTTGTCGTAGAGGATGCTTTCCGGAGCCACTCCCAGGGAGTCCAGCAGCTCGTTCACGCACTTGACCATCATGGGCGGACCGCACATGAAGTACTTGATGTCCTCCGGAGCCTCATGGTCCTTGAGGTAGGTCTCGTACATCACATTGTGCACAAAGCCGGGGGTATACTTGACACCGGCGGCATCGGCTGCGGGATCCGGACGGTCCAGGGCCAGGGTGAAGTGGAAGTTCGGGAATTCCTTCTCGATTTCCGCAAAGTCTTCCAGGTAGAAGGCCTCCACCAGGGCGCGGGCACCATAGAAGAAGCGTACTGGCTTGCCGGTCTTGAGGGTCTTGAACAGGTGCATGATGTGGCTTCTGAGGGGAGCCATACCGGCACCACCGCCCACAAAGATGTATTCCTGGGTGTCGGGGTCGTCTTTAGGGAGAAGGAACTCTCCGTAAGGGCCGGAAATCATCACCTTGTCACCAGGCTTTCTGGAGAACACATAGGTGGAGGCAATTCCCGGAGGCACGCCGGGCACGAACTTGAACACGCCCTTGGGCTGGGTACGGTCGAACGGAGGGGTTGCGATACGTACGTTCAGCTTGATGAGGTCCTTTTCGGCCGGGTACGAAGCCATGGAGTAAGCGCGGATGGTGGGAACGGTGTTCTTGTACTTCAGGGAAGTGATGCCGTACTTCTCCCAGTCGCCCTTGTAGATATCGGCTACGCCCATATCGGCAAAGTCGGCCTCATATTCGGGGATATCAATCTGGATGTATTCACCGGACTTGAAGTCAATGTGCTCGCCCTCGGGGAGACGGACGGTGAATTCCTTGATGAAGGTGGCCACGTTCTCGTTGGAGATAACCTCGCATTCCAACTTCTTCACGCTCAGGGCGCTTTCAGGAACGGCAATCTGGATGTTGTCTTTTACCTTCACCTGGCAACCCAGGCGCCAGCCTTCCTTAATCTGCTTGCGGGAGAAGAAGCCCGTTTCGGTGGGGAGGATGGTGCCGCCGCCTTCAATGACCTGCAGTTTGCACTGGCCGCAGTTGGCCTTGCCGCCGCAGGCGGAGGGGAGGAAGATGCCGTGATCGGACAGGGTGTGCATCACATCACCGCCAGGGGTGACTTCCAGTTCCTTGGTGCCGCCATTGATGTTAATCTTGACGGTACCGGAAGGGGTGAGGGCGCTCTTGATCCAAAGCAGCAGGGCCACCAGGATGAGGGTTACGACGGTGGTAACCAGGATAGCAAATATAATTGTATTACCCATAGTGCGTCCTCCTTACAATGAAATACCCATGAAGGTCATGAAGGCAATGCCCATCAGACCTACAGTGATAAAGGTGATACCCAGGCCCTTGAGGGCAGCCGGAACATTGGAATAGGCCATTTTTTCGCGGATGGCGGCCAGGGATACGATGGCCAGGAACCAGCCAAGGCCGGAGCCCAGTGCGTATACGGTGGCTTCACCAAGATTCAGGAAGTCTTTCTGCTGCATGAACAGGGAACCGCCCAGAATGGCGCAGTTCACGGCAATCAGGGGCAGAAAGATACCCAGGGAAGCGTAGAGTTCGGGAGAGAACTTCTCCACCACCATTTCCACCACCTGCACAATGGCTGCAATGACGGCGATGAACACGATGAAACTGAGGAAGCTCAGGTCCACCCCTTCAATGAGGGCGTCCGGGGCCAGCACATAGGTGTTCAGCAGGTAGTTGATGGGAAGAGTAACCAGCAGCACGAAAATGACCGCAAGGCCCAGGCCGGCAGCTGTCTTCACATTCTTCGATACCGCCAGGA
>JAGBJY010000033.1 GCA_017934185.1 Bacteroidales bacterium
TTCCCTTCCGGAGCCCCGGCCCCTACGCTGGACGACATGCCGGCCGATAACCCGGAAGACGACCTTCCGTTCTGAGTTTCCCCTGAAAAACCTCCACGCCCATCGGCCCGGAGGTTTTTTTGTGCCCTTCCGGCAGCTTAGCGGTAGATGAGGGAGGAGAGGCGCTCGGGGGCGAAGAGGCGCCGGGCCATGGCCTGCAGCTGGTCGGGGGTAATGGCGTCAATGGCCTGCCGGGTTTGCTCGGCCGACATAATCCGTCCCCAGGAGAGCATGCTTTTGCCCATGGACAGGCACTGCGCCTCGCCGGATTCTCCGGAAATGGCCAGTTGCCCCAGCAGCTGCTTCCGGTAAGCCTTGAGGCGCCTGTCGGAAAGGGCTGACTCGCGGAGTCCTTTCAGAATCTTTTCAATGGCTTGCAGGCAGGCGTCCAGATTGGGACGGTCGCAGCCGAAACTGATGGCCATCACGCCGGCATCGGCATATTGCGTGTAGCCGCATTCGATGCCGTACACCCAACCTCTTTTTTCGCGCAACTCCTTATTGAGCAGCGAGTTGGAGGCCGGTCCTCCCAGGATGTTGGCAAGGGTGGCCGCCACCAGCCTGTCCGGCATTTCATACAGCGAAGGCGCTACACTACCCAGCACGGCATTCACCTCGTGATGCCGTTTGTCCACCACTTTGTGAAAAGGGGCTGGGCATGGGGAAGCAGCCACGGAGGGCCTGGCCCCCGCCAGCGCATCGGCGCTTATATTAGCGCGGGGGGGGGCCAGGCCCGCAGTGGCGATGTACGCTGTGGCGTGTGTGAGGGGGAGGGTGTGGGTGTCGGCCAGAAAGCGGAGCACCTGTTTTTCCAGCAGGGCTTCATCGATATCGGCCACAACGGAGAGCACCATCCGGGAAGGGAGGAACTTTTCGGCCACAAAGCGTCGGAGCATTGCCGGCGTTATCTTTTTTACGGAAGCCGTGCTGCCCAGAATGGGCGTTCCCAGCGGATGCCCTTCGAAGAGCAGGCTTTCAAAGCGGTCGTAAACGTCCTCGGCGGGATTGTCCTTGTAGGAGATAATCTCGTCCAGGACCACGCCCCTTTCGGTTTCTACCTCCGCGTCCGGGAAAGTGGCCTCTGTGGCCAGTTCAAACAGCAGCTTGACGGCCTTCCGGAGGTCTTCTTTGAGAACGGTGGCGTGCAGGACAATCTCTTCCTTGGTGGTATAGGCGTTGAGCTCGCCGCCCAAGCGGTCCAGGTAGCCACTGATGACCGCGGCGCTTTTGTGCCGGGTCCCGCGAAAGAGCGTATGCTCTACAAAATGGGCAATGCCGGCCGGGTACGTTCCTTCGTCCCTTGTGCCGCAACCAATGCTCAGGGAACAATACGCCACAGCCTTTCCGCTGCGGCGCACTGCATAGCTGATGCCTTGGGGACTGCTTCCGCTTCTCATCGCCGGGCCGACAGTTTCTTGAGGTCTTCCGGCAGGAAGCCGACGCCCTTTTTGGCGCTGATTTTGTGCCGGGTAATGTAGAACAGTTCCTGGGATTCGGCTTCGATGAGGAGTTTGTAGCAGTAAGAGCCCTTTTCCGGGAAAACGGGCGCCACCACATAGCTCACCAGCGTGTTGTAGGGAGCTTCCAGATAGTGCTTGTCGGCCTCCTCGCTCTCTACTACGTACATGTCACTGTCCAGGTAGCGCTCCAGGAGGTCCGGCGTTACGCTTTCGGCCAAATCTTCGCGCGCAAGATAGATTTGCATCATCTTGCCGCTTTTTTTGTAGCTATCATTGAACCACTCCAGCTTGCTGTAGGCGTTTTTTTCGCTTTCCATGGCGGCCAGCGTGTAGGCTTGGATACCCCTTACCAGCGCGCCCAGATACACCAGTTCGCGTCCGTTCCCGCCCAGGGCCGATGCTACCGGAAGGGCAATGACTTCATCGGTTTCGCCCAGGCCTTCCACGGCCTCCGGGCTTCCTTTTACAAGGCTGAGAAACTGGATTCCTGGGTTTTCCTCTCCTTTGAAACGAACTTTCTCCAGCAGAAGGAAATAGTACCGGTCCTGGGTTTTGAGCCGTTCATAATCTTCCAGCGTGCAAAACTCATAGGCCGATACCGTCCAGTTGTTCACCACTTCCTGGCGAAGCGTACCGGAAAGGAGGTCTTCGCCTGTAAGCACCACTTTGGTTACTTTGTCGGTGAAGTCTGAATAGCGGTATTTGCGGGTGGTCACTGTGCCCTGGGCCAGGACGGTGAGTCCCAGGAGGAGGGCAAAGGCGCTGATAATCAATCTTTTCATACGTTATTGGGCTACAAAAGCGTAAGTTATGGTTCCCATCTGCCGGGCTGGAGCGGTGGGGGAGGCCGAGAACTTTGACACTCGGGCGGCCCTTACGGCAAAGTTCCTCAGGCAGGCGTCACTGGTGGAACGTTTGTCGTCCACCTTGGCATTCACCACGGCTCCCTGGTTGTTCACCGTGATAATGACCGTAACTTCTCCGGCACCGTAGCAGCGGTACGCAGGGATGGGAAGATGGGAGGCTTTCCTGCCGTCCAGGCTCCATGACAGCACGGAGGGCCCGGTATAAGGCTTCACTTCCTGTTTGGGCGCTTCCTGCTGCTTGGGGGCTTCCGTAGAAGCGAAAGCATCCGGCTCTTCTTCCTGCCGGTGCTGCCCGTCGCGCAATTCCTGTGCCAAACGTTCGGCCTCCTTGTAAAGCTCATCGGCATTGGTGCCGCGGTCGTCTTTCAGGGCCGACCGGTCCACGGTGACATTCCTCACGGGAGCTGCCAGGGAGGCCTGGGCCAGCAACCTTTCCAGCATTTCGGCCGTGCTGCGTTCCAGCTGCACCTGCTCTTTTTCGCGCTGCTCCTCCTCCTGGGCACTGAAATCCAGCACAAAACTGTTTTCCCGCTGCACTTCATACCCTATTTGGACAGCCAGCAAAACGATAATCACCGCGAGGTGGATGATCGCGGTGATATAAAGTCCTGCCTTTTGGTCCGGAGTGAGTTTCATTGCTTATCGTTTGGCGCGTTTTTGATGTAAGGCTTTTTCTACGGTATTGGTAATGATGTCAATGGCCACCTTATTGTGACCGCCCTGGGGAACAATGACATCGGCATAACGCTTGGACGGCTCGATGAACTGCAGGTGCATGGGCTTCACCGTGTCGCAGTAGTGCTCGATGGCGGTTTCGATGGTGCGCCCGCGTTCTGCAATGTCCCGGACGATGATGCGCATGAGGCGGTCGTCGTCATCGGCATCCACAAAGATTTTGATGTTCATCTGGTCCCGCAGTTCTTTGCAGGTGAAGATGAGGATGCCTTCCACGATAATGACTTCGGCCGGTTCTACAGTTACGGTTTCCGTGGTGGAACGGGAGCAGGTGATGTAGGAGTACACGGGCTGCTCAATGGTTTTTCCGCTCTTGAGCTCACGGACCTGCTGGCACATAAGTTTCCAGTCAATGGCGTCCGGGTGGTCGAAGTTGATGTTCTTGCGCTCTTCCACGGGCACATGGCTGGAGTCTTTGTAGTAGGAATCCTGCGGAATCACCACTACACGTCCTTGCAGTTGGTTTACAATGGCTTTTACTACGGTTGTCTTACCTGAGCCGGAACCTCCGGCAATACCGATTACTAACATATGCTTGTCATTCTGAGCTTTGCGAAGAACCTAAAACTCCGCATTCTTGGGAGTGCGAGGGAAGGGGATGACGTCACGGATGTTCTGCATACCGGTGACAAAGAGGAGCAGCCGCTCGAAACCGAGGCCGAATCCGCTGTGCGGAACAGAGCCATAGCGGCGGGTGTCAATGTACCATTCCAGGTTTTTGCGGGACATGCCCAACTCGTCGATGCGGGCTTCCAGCTTCTCCAGGGAGGCTTCGCGCTCACTGCCGCCAATGATTTCGCCAATCTTGGGGAACAGTACGTCCATGCCGCGCACGGTGCGTCCGTCTTCGTTCTGCTTCATGTAGAAGGCCTTGATGTCCTTGGGGAAGTCGATGAGAATGACGGGCTTCTGGAAGTGTTTTTCTACCAGATAACGCTCGTGCTCGCTCTGGAAATCCGTGCCCCAGTGCACCGGGTACTCGAATTTCACGCCACTGGCAATGGCTTTTTCCAGGATGTCCACGGCTTCCGTATAGGTAACCTTCTGGAAGGCGATGCCAAGGACGCTGCGCATGCGCTCAATGAGGCCGTCGTCGTATTTGTCGTTCAGGAACTGGAGGTCGTCCATGCAGTGGTCCAGGGCATACTGCACCAGATACTTCACAAATTCTTCGGCCAGGGCCATGTTGTCATTGATGTCATAGAAGGCCATTTCCGGCTCAATCATCCAGAACTCGGCCAGATGGCGGGGCGTATTGGAATTCTCGGCGCGGAAAGTGGGGCCGAAGGTGTAGATTTCACCCACGGCCGTGGCGCCCAGTTCGCCCTCCAGCTGGCCGGAAACGGTGAGGGAGGTCTTCTTGCCAAAGAAGTCCTTGGAGAAGTCTACATTGCCCTTTTTGTCCAGCGGGATGTTCTTGAGGTCCATGGTGGTTACCTGGAACATGTCGCCGGCGCCCTCCGCGTCGCTCTCGGTGATGAGCGGGGTGTGAAGGTACACAAAGCCCTTCTCATTGAAGAACTTATGGATGGCGAAAGCCATGGCGTTGCGGATGCGCAGGACGGCCCCGAAGGTGTTGGTCCTGAGGCGCATGTGGGCCACGCTTCTGAGGTATTCCAGCGTAGTGTCTTTTTTCTGCAGCGGGAAGCGCATGGGGTCGCATTCGCCCAGCACTTCTATCTCACTGGCCTGAATCTCCACATGCTGTCCGCTGCCGATGGATTCCACCAGGGTGCCCCTCACGGCAAGGGAGGCACCGGTGGTGATGCGTTTGAAGAGCTCCTCGTTAAAAAGCTCGGCCGATGCTACAACCTGGATATTATTGATGGTGGAACCGTCGTTCAGGGCGATGAATTTCACCTGTTTGTTCCCTCTTTTGGTGCGCACCCAACCTTTGGCCAGCACCTCTGCGCCCGGCTCCGAAGAAAGCAGAGCCTTGATTTTCGTTCTTTTTACGGTTTCCATAGTGTTCTTGCTACAAATTATGCAAATATAACATTTCTTGCCCAATTCGGCAAGCCCTTTTGGGCAGGAAGTCCAGGTATTCGTTTATGAAAGGGGAATGCAGGTGGCCGATTTTGCTTCTTAACCTGCTGTGCAGGAGACTCACCGTGGCTTCGTCCGGAAGTTCCAGCAGCAGGCACATCATTTTGTTGGTAAAACCGGCGTGTACATAGGAGAAAAGGAGCTGTTCTTTCAGGGTGATTTCCGGCATGTCATACACAAGGCGCGAAAGGATACCGCCGCTCTCGGCATTCATTTCCCTCTGCAGGATTCCCCATCCCTCGTGGGGACCGCCCAGCAGCTCTTCCATGCATTCCCGCAGGTGTCGGCGCCGCACGGCGTCTGTGTAATGCATTTCCTGCTCTGTGAGCAGTTCTGTCATGAATACGGAAAGGTAAGCAATGCGTCCGTTCAGGATTTCACGGCAGCGCGAGGCCGTACGGGGCCTGTCCAGGTCTTTGGCTACCCGGATTCTCTTTGTCTTTGTCATAGGATTAAAAAGTTAAAAATGAGTGACAAAGATACAGGCGGACCCTTATAACAAAAAAGCAGTCCCCGAAGGAACTGCTTTTTCAAAGCATTCAGATGTTCTCTTATTCTTTGGCCGGCTTGCGCGCGGAATACATGATTTTAAGAGCGGAGCAGCGGCGCAGCTCCTGTTTTACATCTGAGACGATACCCATACGGACGTCCTGGTCTACGCGGAGATTCACGGTCATGAGGGACCGCTCTGCCTCGGACATGGCGTCACGTTCTGCGGCAATAAAGTCGCGGATATCTGCAACCGTCTTGAAAGAGTCGTTGAGCTGGATACGGGCATCTGTTCCGTACATGGCCTGATACTGCAGGGTAGGGGAACCGATGAGGATATTGGCGCTCAAGTCTTTTCTCTCCAATTTGGCGACCTCGGAGGCTACGGGCATGGTTACCTTCACCTTCTGCTCCGTTTCACGCATCTGCGTGGTTACCATGAAGAAGAACAGGAGCATGAACACGATATCGGACAGGGAGTTTGATGACGGCTCGGGTACTTCCTTCTTATTGCTGGAATTTCCAAATTTTGACATAATCTTACCTCCTGTTATTTTTTACCGGTATCCTTAGGCTCTGCCTCGGAAATGTTCTGAGGAACGGCCTTCTTTACAATATCCTGTTCTTCCTCCGTGAGGCGGGAGAACTTTTTGCCGAAATTGGCGCGGGAGAAGTCGTCGCGGAGTTCGTTCACGGCTTTCACCAGTTCGTTCTGCACTGCAATGTAGGCCTGGTAGGAAGTACCACGGTCGTTTTGCAGGGAGATAACGCCCTTGGAGACCATATAGGTCTTGCCTTCAATTACCTTGGCTTCCTTTTCGGGAAGGTTGGGGTCGTTGGTAGGGTTGGTGAGGAACTCTTTGATCTTTTCTTTCAAGTAGGTGATATCCATGGCTTCGCTACCGGCAAACAGCTTATCGGCAGAATTGATTCTGACGATGATGATGTTACGGCGGTTCACCTTCTGATCCTGGGCCTGATTGGCATCCGGAATCGGGGGAAGGCGGCGCTGCAGACCGGACTGATCCCCCATAGTGGTAGTCATGAGGAAGTAGCACAGCAGCAGGAATGCAATGTCAGCCGTGGAGCCGATTTGTGAGATTTTTCTTCTTGCCATGGTTGCTCTTATTTTTTACGGATGGCCATCACGACCTCACCCACAATGATGGAAACGATGGCGCAGCCACCTACGATGTAAGCGAGGTTGAGGATGGTGTCGGTGAGTTTAAGTTCGGATGCAGTGGGCGGAGTGGCACCGGAGAAGCCGATGGCAGGGTTGCCAGGGGAAATCAGGTACACAAGACCGGCCAGAACTGCTACACCCAGAACAATGATACCGAGTTTCACAAGACTCTTGGGATCAGTGATGGCGCGGATGTAAATGCCCACGCAAATCACTGCTGCAAGGGCGATGCCGATGACGACGTATGCCCAGCTGATGAGCACGTTCGTGGCGGCACCGTCGTTGGCCTCAAATCCGGTTAAGAACCCCCAGACCAGCACGCCAACGCTGAGAATGATCAGTACCCACAGCAGGATCTTGAATATTTTAGCGTATTTCTGGTTTTCCATTATTATCTGGAATTAAAGGGATTACTTACTTCTTGTTGTTGTATTTCACCATAGCGTCCACAAAGCGGATGGAAGAGTCTTCCATGTCGATGGACAGGGCGTCAATCTTGGCGATGATGTAGTTGTAGAAAATCTGGAGGATCATGGCGACGATAAGACCACCCACAGTAGTGATGAGGGCCACCTTCATACCACCAGCAACAACGTTCGGGGAGATATCACCGGCAGCCTGGATAGCATCGAAGGCCTGGATCATACCGATAACGGTACCAAGGAATCCGAGGGACGGGGCAATGGAGATGAACAGGGACAGCCAGCTGAGGCCGTTCTCCATGAGGCTCATCTGCACACCGCCGTAGGAGACGATGGTCTTCTCAACCACATCCACACCCTGGTCTGCGCGGAGCAGGCCCTGATAGAAGATGCTGGCCACGGGGCCACGGGTTTCACGGCATACGTTCTTTGCTTCTTCAATACCACCCTTGGCAAGAGCAGCTTCCACGTTCTCAATGAGTTTGGTGGTGTTGGTCTTGGAGAAGGCCAGGTAAAGGATACGCTCGATAGCGATAGCCATACCAAGAATCAGGCAGATGATGATCAGGGACATGAAGCCTGCACCACCTTCGATGAACTTGGTCTTCAGGGCCTGGTGAAGGGGAACTTCCTCACCGGAACCGGCGAAAAGATCCACCACTTCTTCGGCTTCTTCAACCTCCTGGGCGGCGGGTGCGGCACCCTCTTCCTGAGCAGAAGCAATGTTTGCAGTGAAGGTCATGAGACCGGCGACTGCCAAAAACATGAAAAACTTTTTCATAATCGTTTTTGTGTTGTTAGTTATAAGTTGAATTAGTTGATAAAAATTTTCAAAAAACCGTTTGGTCGTGCAATTTAAGAAGAAAAATTCAAAACGCCAAAGATTATTTGCTTATTTCGCCACACAGGTCTTTTTCCAGCATGCTTTTCACCCAGGCGTTATTGTCGCTTCTGCCCATCAGACAGAACAGTTTTCCCAGGGCCGCTTCGGTGGTAATATCGCCGCCGGAAAGCACTCCGGCGCGTTTGAGGGAAGCCCCGGTAGCATACAGGTTCATGTTCACGGTGCCGGATTTGCACTGGGTCACATTCAGGAGAATCTTGCCCATGGCACCGGCCTCCCGGACAATGTCCAGAAACCAGTCTTTGCTGATGGCGTTCCCGCTGCCGTAGGTTTCCAGGATGCAGGCGCGGATTTCTTCGGCGCAGAGGAAACTGCGGGCAACCGCCTCCGTCATGCCCGGATGAATCTTGAGGATGGATACGCGGGTGTCCAGCCGGGTTTGTACGCGCAGGGTGGCGTCCCAGTAGACGGGTTTACGGATGAGCTCCGTATTGTAGCGGATGGAGATGCCGGCCTCGGCCAGGGAAGCGCAGTTGGGGGATACAAAGGCATGGAAAGCCTCTGCGCTGTACTTGGTGGAGCGGTTGCCTCTAAGCAGCTGGGAATCAAAGAAAATACAAACTTCTGGAACCATTGCGTAGCCGTCAGTGCGCTTGGCGGCTGCAATTTCTATGGCCGATATCAGGTTCTCCTTGCCGTCTGTGCGGGGCACGCCGATGGGAAGCTGGCTCCCCGTGAACACTACCGGTTTGGTGAGCCCCTCCAGCATAAAGGACAGGGCCGATGCGCTGTAGGCCATGGTGTCGGTTCCGTGCAAGACCACGAAGCCGTCGTAGTCCTCATAGCGGTCCATGATAAGCTGCGCCAGGGACGCCCAGAGCGACGGCTCTACGTCGGAAGAGTCGATGAGCGGGTCAAAGGTGTAGGAATCCAGCCGCACGGAAAACTTGTGCAGTTCGGGGACTTCCTCCGCAATCTGGCTGAAGTTGAAAGGCTTGAGGGCGCCATCGGCCGGGTCTTCTTTCATGCCGATGGTCCCTCCGGTGTAAATCACTAATACTCTCATTTCAAATCCTTCATATTTGCCCATTTTTGACAGTTTTCACGCTGCGGTGTGCGCCAAATCGGTCATTTTGGGGCGTTTTTGACGGTTTTCAGTTATAGGTTGAACAAGGTTTCTGCGTTGCGGGTGGTAATGGCCGCTACTTCTTCTACGGGAAGGCCTTTGATCTCGGCCACTTTGGCGGCCACCAGCGGCAGGTAGGCGCTTTCGTTGCGCTTTCCGCGGTAGGGGACCGGCGCCAGATAGGGGGCGTCCGTTTCCAAAAGGAGGTGCTCCATGGGAATGCGCGCCACCGCCTCTGCCAGGTGCGAATTCTTGAAGGTGACCACCCCGCCGATGCCCACCGCGAAGTCTCCGTAGCACCGGGCCCGCTCGTAAATCTCAAAGCTGCCGGAAAAGCAGTGCAGGTTTCCCCTGAGGTGCAGGTGGCGGGCATCACTGAGTACCGTAAAAAAGTCTTCCCACGCATCCCTGAGGTGGAAATTCACCGGCAAATCCAACTTGGCCGCCAGCTCCAGTTGCAACCGCAGCACCTCCTTCTGCTGCGCCGCGAACTCCTTCCCCTCATGGTAATCCAGACCGATTTCGCCCACGGCCACGAACGCTGGTGCCTTTGGGTTATGCGTCGCTTCGCTGAGGGAAGCCGGCGGCGGGACAGTGCTTTTTTCCGGCGCATCGGCCTTTTTATCAGCACCGGAAAAAGGCATTGTTCCACCGTCGGCGGAGGTAGAGGAGGCAAGGTGATAGACAGCGTCCAGTTCCTCCTGCCAGTTATCGGCCGTCACGGAGCCGGGGTAGAGGCCCAGCATCTGGAACAGCACGCCGGGGTGCCTCCGGCCAATCTCCCACATGCTCGGGCGCTCCGTGGAGTCTATGTCGGCCTGGATCATTTTTCCCACGCCGGCCTCCAGTGCACGCTGAATGGCCGCCTCCGCATCCGGGAGCAGCCATTCGTCATAGAAGTGGGTATGCGTGTCCACCAACATGGACACAAAGATACTGAAAAATCCAGGAATTTGCTACACAATCAGCAACGCATCGCCGTAAGGGCCGAAGCGGTAGCCTTCCTTCAGGGCCTCTTCGTACGCGGCCATGACGGGCTTGTAACCACCGAAGGCGGCCACGCTCATGAGCATGGTGCTCTGCGGCAGATGGAAGTTGGACACAATGGCGTCCGGCACCGAGTACTGGTAGGGCGGGAAGATGAACTTGTTGGTCCAGCCGTCAAAGGCGTTCACCTCATGGGTGGTGGTAACGTAGGTTTCCAGTCCGCGCATGACCGTGGCGCCGATGGCCACCACCTTCTTGCCGCTGCGCTTGGCCTTGTTGATGGCGGCGGCAGCGCTTTCGCTGATAATCAGGCGCTCGGAATCCATCCTGTGCTTGGAGAGGTCTTCCACATCTACGGTACGGAAGTGGCCGATGCCCATGTGCACGGTGATGAAGGTTTTCTCTATATCCTTGAGAATCATGCGGTTGAAAAGTTCACGGCTGAAGTGCAGACCGGCGGCGGGAGCGCTGACGGCGCCCTCGTTGGCGGCAAAAATGGTCTGGTAATTCTCCACGTCTTCCGGCGTGGTCTTTTCCTTCACCCATTCCGGAACATAAGGTTCGCCCAGCGCAAAGAGCGACTCCTTGAAGTCTTCGTAGGAGCCGTCAAACAGGAAACGCAGGGTACGGCCGCGGGAGGTGGTATTGTCAATCACCTCGGCCACCAGGCTCTCATCCTCACCGAAATACAGCTTGTTGCCGATGCGGATTTTGCGGGCGGGATCCACAATCACGTCCCACAGGCGCTGCTCGCGGTTCAGTTCCCGCAGCAGGAGCACCATGATATCGGCCCCGGTCTTTTCCTTCTTGCCGTAGAGGCGGGCAGGGAAGACCTTGGTGTCGTTCAGGACAAAGGTGTCGCCTTTTCCGAAATAGTCAATGATATCTTTGAACAGCCGGTGCTCAATTTCTCCGCTGTCTTTGTGGAGGACCATTAGGCGGGCCTCATCCCGCCAGCGGGTGGGTTCCTGGGCGATACGCTCCTGGGGAAGTTCGAAGTTGAATTGTGAAAGTTTCATTTCTCCGTTATAACGATACTATTATAATACGTCGGATAAGTGAAAAAAGTTTCAGCTACTTCTTGCCATAAGCTTCCAACCGTACCCGGGCCGATTCGCGGTCTGTCTCCGTTTCGCCGTACTGGGCCATCATGGCCAGGTATTTCTTCTCCAGTTTCACATCTTTGGCGGAGCGGGCCAGCAGCAGGCAGTTTTTCAGGGCGGTCATATCGCCGGGATGCTTCTTGAGCACCTGCTCAAAGTACTTCCGGGCATTCTTGTAGTCCTTTTTTACCAGATAGTAGCTGCCCAGGTTGTTGACAAACAGGGGTTCATCCTTGCAGTAGGTGAGCAGATGCTGGGAGAGCATCCGGAAGGCTTCGGCCGATGAATCGGTGCCGATACGGAACAGCATCACGCAGTAATCCTGCATAAAGGCGTTGAACTGTTCGGGGCTCACGCCGTCCATGCCCTCGTATTCCCAGGCGGGCTTTTGTTTGAAATTCCTGTCGGCAATGGTCTTCAGCTCCAGCAGCACCATCTCCGGCTCTTCTTTCTCGTAGGCGAGCAGGGCATCGGCCTTGGTGAAACGGTAATCCAGGTGGTCCGGTTTGGAGGCGATGGCTTTTTCAATGGCCTTCAGGGCCGCGCCGAAGAGTTCGTCATCGTAGGTATAGTCCTCAAAAAAGTTGCATTTCTTTCCCAGGGAATCCTTCATGGGCAGAACGGGTTCCATTCCCAGGTAACGGTCCTTATCCAATTGGATGATTTGGGCGCTGCGGCTGCGCTCGAAACAGAAATGGAAACGCGCCAGCATCTGCTGCACGTCTTCGGGATAGGTGGTTTCCCACTTGTTGATAAGGGTTTCCACGCCCACTCCGGCAGGACCCACCCGCTGCACCAGATTGACGTAGCGGCGCAGGTATTCCTGCTGGGTAAGTACTTCCTGGGCGCTGAGCGGGAGCACCATCAATACACTGGCAAGAAGAAGGAAAAATCTTTTCATTGGATATCCATTCTGATACGTTTGTTCTTGGGATAGAGGTTGTTACAGCGCCGGCCAAGGTTTTTGGCCGGTCCCAGCGGCTGCCCCTGATAACAAAGGACCAGCGGGCCGATGGGCGCATCGCCGGGCAGGACCAGGGCATCGCCGTGCAGGTAACGTAGGGCTTCGGAGCGTTCCAGATTCCAGCGGGGCACCTCCGGAAGCGCTTCCACCGGTCTTTCGGCCCGGAAAAGGGAAAAGACATCGGCTTTCCGAAGGGGGGCATAGTCGCCGCTCTTTCGGAGGGCTGCCACGTATTGTCCTTCCCCGGGGACTTCGCCGGGAAGAAGGACTTTTTCCTGTAGGAGCTCCGCCCCCAGTTCGGAGGCAATCCAGGCTGCCGTGTCGTGGTTTTCAAAGTGATTGAATGTGCAGGTGGAATAGAGCAGAATGCCCCCGGGGGCCAGCGTGGGCCAGATATCGGACAGGATGCGGCGGCTACGGGCGGCGCAGAACTGCACGGTTTCGGGGCACCACTCCTCTACGGCACGGGCGTCTTTGCGGAACATGCCTTCGCCGGAGCAGGGGACATCGGCCAGGATGAGGTCAAACGCCGCACTGCCGCCAAAGGCCGACGGGTCCCGCGAAACGGTTCCCACCGAAGGGTCTCCCCAGCTCTGGACATTGCTGCGAAGGATGCCGTACCGGCTGCGCATGACTTCGTTCGCGAGGAGGGAAAAACGGCCTTCCAGCCGTTCCCGGAGGGAGGCTGCCAGGTCTGTGGTTTTGCCGCCGGGGGCCGCGCACAAATCCAGCACCGACGCGCCGGGCTGCAGGTAGCCCATTACTTCGCGGAAGACATGGCCCACATACATGGCCGATGAGTCCTGCACGTAGTAGCAGCCGGCGTGGAAAAGCGGGTCCAGGGTAAATACCGGCCGGTCTTTCAGCAGATAAGCGTGCGGGCTCCAGGGAACCGGAGTTGCGTCCGGGAAAGGGCATTCCTTCAGCTTGAAAGGGTTGAGCCGGATGGATACGGAGGCTTCCTGGCGGAAGGCTTCCAGCACAAGATTGGCCCGGGCCGAACCCACAGATTCGGCCAGCAGCTGCTGAAATGCCTCGGGAAAACTTGTCATTCTGCGCGCAGCGAAGAATCTCCTATTTCGCCCAGTTGGCCGGGTCAAAGCCTTCCGGCATTTTGCCGTTGGAGGCGTCCACCAGGCCGTCCACCACTTTGTCCAGGGCTTCTTTCACCTTGCCGGAGAGCATCATTTTCATCATAAGGTTAAGGTCGGCCTCTACGCCAATCCAGAAGTCCGTCTTGTAGGGGTCTTCGCCGGAAGGGTCGAAGTGCAGCACCACGTGGAAGGCAAAAGGAGCGCCGTAGTCCACCAGTTCTATGCGGGAATAAGGCACTCGCTCGTGCACCTTCACGCCCACGGAGAAGCCCTGAACAGTGGCCTGCAGGGTGTCATAGGTGGCGGTTACCATGTCCTGCTTGTCCTGAGGCAGCATGCGCTTGAAGTTCTCAAGGTCCGTGAAAGACATATATAATTCATAAGGCTGGCGGGAAACTACGCCGTGCTTGCTTTCGATTGTGGTCATAATTTCATATATTTGTGGTGTCGGCAAGTGCCTGAGCCCTACCAAAGGGCTGATATAAGCGCCGATGCCCTTTGGTAGGGCTCAGGCACTTGCCGGATAACAGCCAACAAAGATAGCAAAAATCATGCACAAAATCTATTTCGAGAAAAGGTGTATCATTATCTGCGCTCCTTCGGAGGAGGCGCTGGCCGATCCCAACTCCGTGGAATTCCATGTGGGAGAGAAAATCAACATCCATGCCCTGGTGCGGATGTTCGAGGTTCAGGACACCCTTTCCCGGATCTATATCCCCACGGAAGATATCGAGCGCACCTACCGCCGTATCTGTACGGAATTCAAGGAGGTGAATGCGGCAGGCGGGCTGGTTTCCAACCGCCGGGGAGACTTCCTGCTCATTTCCCGGAACGGCCTCTGGGACCTTCCCAAGGGCCATCAGGAGACGGGGGAAGACATTGAAGTGTGCGCCATGCGGGAAGTGCAGGAAGAAACCGGTGTGGACCAGCTGGAATTGCGCAGGCTCATCTGCATCACGGACCATGTGTACCTGAGGCAGGGCATCTGGCACCTCAAGCACACCTGGTGGTACGACATGCTGTACACGGATCCCACCAACCTTACCCCGCAGCGGGAAGAAGATATCACCAAGGCGGCATGGGTGGCAAAATCCTCCCTTCCTCCCTTCCTGAAAAACACCTATCCTTCCATCGTGGAGGTTTTCCGGGAGGCCAGAATCTGATAAAAATCCTGTAAAACCACACTTTTTTCCTGTAAAACCACACAATTTTTCAACTGCTTGTGTGGTTTCTCTTTTCCCGGAAGTATCTTTGGCGCATGAGATACTCAGAGGAACAAGTGGCGCTGTGTGCGCTGAACAAGATTTACGGTTATCATCCCAGTGTGGCTTTGCAACTGATGGAACTTGCGGGCGGGGCCGCCGCGCTGTTTGCCGCCCCGCTGCCGAAGAGCCCGGTGCATCCGGAATTGTGGGAGCAAATCACGCCATCGGCCCTGGAGGCAGCCTGCAGGGAATTGGAAAAGGTGGAATCCCGGGGCTTCCGTTTTATCGGCTGGGGCGATGCGGATTATCCGTCCGGCCTGGAAGAATGTCCCGAACCGCCCCTGGGGCTGTATCTGAACGGCACTTCTTCTCCGGCTGAAATTTTTGGCCTCAGGCCGATGGTGGGCGTGGTGGGGACCCGGGACATCAGCCTTTATGGAAAGGCTTGGTGTGCAAAACTGGTGGAGGCATTGGCATCGGCCTCCATCCAGCCCTGCATTGTGAGCGGACTGGCCCTCGGAACAGACGGCATTGCGCATCAGACGGCGCTGGAGCAGGGGCTGCCCACCATTGGGGTAATGGCCACGGGTATTGACAAAGTGTATCCCTGGCAGCATGAGCGCCTGGCCATGAAAATGGTGGAGAGCCCCGGCAGCGCGCTTCTGACGGATTATCCGCTGGGAACCAGTCCGGTAGCGCTGAATTTTGTGCGCCGCAACCGGATTATCGCCGGCCTGGTGAGCGGGGTGATTGTGGTGGAATCCAAAACCCGCGGCGGTTCGCTGATGACCGCGAAATACGCCTGCGAGTACTCCCGGGACGTGTTTGCCCTGCCCGGACGCGTGGACGACGTACGCAGTGCAGGCTGCAATTCCCTCATCCGTGAAAACATGGCCGAGATTATCACCACGCCGGAGGACCTGGTGGCCCGGCTGGGCCTGGGCGGCAGCTCCCGGCGCGGTGCCGGCAGTTCCTGGGTCACCGGGGCCGATGGCTTCCGCGCCTCCCTTGAGCGCCGCTACGGCTCCGGACCTGACCCTCAGGCCGCTTCTGCCAGCCCGGCTCTCCTGGCTTGGTCCGGCGCCGATGCGGTGAGGCTGGGAATGGCCGTCTACGAGCAGCGGGGCATCGGCCCGGAA
>JAGBJY010000034.1 GCA_017934185.1 Bacteroidales bacterium
AACAGGGTGGCGGAAATGCAAAACGGAGCGCCACCGGAAGCCTTCCGGAACCTTCTCCCCGACAAGTGGACAAAGAAAGAGCAGGGCGTCTGACCCTGCTTTCTTTATGCGCCGCCTACGGCATCGCGGAGACGCTTACATTGATACCCACTAACCTGGTCCGTCTCTTGGTAAGAGGTAAACAAAAATCGACAAACCACTGATAATCAGAATCTTGCAAAAATTTTTTCATTAAGGGGGGGGGTAATAACTCACCCCGAAAGTTCTCATTTTTTTACGTTTTTCGCTGAATATTACTGCTTTTGTTGCTTAGAGTTTGCCTCTTACCAAGAGACAAACTTTTTTGCTTTTCAGGCTCTTCTCCCAGGATTTTCTGCACATCTTCCTGCAAAGTGTCCACCTTGCGGTGGTCCAGTCCGGCCAGGTAGATGCGCGTAGTGCGCTCGGAGCTATGCCCAAGCGCCGTACTGATTACCGGCACCGGGCTCCCGGCATCCCTGTAGGCCACACTGGCCCAGGTGTGCCGCGCCACATAGGAAGTAAGAGACAAATCTAAGCCTTTCAGATGCCGGTTATACAGCGTAAGCGCGGAGCAGTATCGGCCATAATTCTGAAGCGGCGTAAGGGTGTCGTCAAGGAAGGGGAACAGATACCCCTTGCTCTCCGGGGCGTATCGGTCCAGGATTCGCCGCATAGGTGTCGTCAGCTTTACCATGACCTGCCGGCCGGTTTTCCTGCGCGTATATACAAGGTATCCGTCCCGGAGATTCTCCCGCCGCAGGTACACCAGGTCCACAAACGAGAGCCCACAGGCGTACATGCTAAAAAGGAAGAGGTCCCGCGCCATCTGTTCGCCGCAATTGAGGCTGGTCTTTTCACGGAGCGAGCGAACCTTCTCCACCGAAACGGCGCGTTTGGGGGTGGTGTCGTTCCCTGTGAACACGCATTTAAACAGCACCGTTCCCCAGCCGGGGGTGGCACGGTTGAAAAGCACCCTGAGGTTCCGGTTATAGAAAGAGAGGGTATTGGGTTTAAGACCGCCGGCCCTGAGGTGAGCGTTGAAACCTTCCACGATAGAAGTGCTTATTTTATGCATGGGAACATCCTGCGCCCCCAAATACGCCAGCAGCCTCGCAGCCGCCTGTTCATAGTGCCGGGCCGTAGCATATCGGCCCTCTTCCCGCAAACTTGTTGACTGGGCCTGCACGTACGCCCCCAGCATCCGTCCGTCTTTTTTCATGGCATAGATATTTTGCAATTCACCGAAAGTTCAGTATTTTTGCAACAATCATAAGTTTTGGAGACATGGAAAACAAAACGAAGAAAGCGAACTCCTCGCAAAAAAAAGAAACAACGAAAAAGAAGACAAACCCTACTTGGGAAGCCTTTGGCAAATTTAAGGGATCTCTAACTATTGTTAATCCCAAATACGCCATCTAAGTGCGATATCTTCTTGATACCAATATCTTCATCTTTGCCGTAATTGACAGAGATGCTTTGAGTCATGATGTCAAAGCCATTCTGGAAGATTATGACAACACATTCTGTGTGAGCGCCGAAACCGTACGTGAATTGATTGTAGCCTTCAATACGGGGAGTATCGTATCCAGACAGTGGAAAACAGCCTCGGATATGATCAAGTCCATCGTCAATGATTATTATATCCGAATCCTTCCTGTCGGAGAGGAACAGATGGAAACTTATGCAAAACTGGAACTGAATTATGCAGAAGATCACAGGGATCCTTCAGACCATGTGATAATAGCACACGCTATCACCAATCATCTTCCTCTAATCTCAAGCGACCGTAAATTCGAATTCTACCGAAAGCAAGGTCTGGATTTAATATTCAACAAACGATAACGCCATCAGGCGTTATCTTTTTCCTATTATGAAACCGGAAGAAATACTCACTAAGGCCCTGGAGACGCTGCGCCAGGGCGGAACCATCCTTTATCCCACCGACACCGTGTGGGGCCTGGGCTGCGACGCCACCAATGCCGCCGCCGTTGCCCGCATCTTTGAAATCAAGCAAAGGGCCGATTCAAAGAGCCTGGTGCTGCTGGCCAGCGACCTGGACATGGTGGCCAAGTACGTGAAGCAGGTACCGGAAATGGCCGTAGAACTGGTGGAGGTGAACGACGCCCCCATGACCATCATCTATCCGGATGCCATCTCGTCCGAAACCGGCGACAAGTGGCACCTGGCCGCCTCTGTGGTGGCCCAGGACGGCTCCGTGGGCATCCGCATTCCCCTTGCCGACTGGTGCCGCCAGCTGGTCTTCAAGCTGGGACGGCCCATCGTGAGCACATCGGCCAACATCTCCGGCGAGCCCACACCCAAGCGTTTCTCAGAGATTCCCCAGGAAATCAAAGACGCCGTAGACTTCGTTGTGCCCCCGTCCGCAGACACCCAAAGCACCGGCAAGGCCTCCCAAATCCTGAAGGTGGGCCTTCGCGGGGAGATAGAGATTATCCGCAAGTAGCCCATGGAACTCTTTTATTCAAACGATATCGGCGGGGACCTTTGCCGGCTGGATGCAGAGGAAAGCGCTCACTGCGTGCGGGTTATGCGCCACAGGGCCGGGGACCAGATTCACGTCATCGACGGGGATGGCACGCTCCTTACCTGCAGACTTATCGCCGACAATCCCAAACAGGCCGAAGCCGCCATCCTGGAGCGCACGCCCCGGTGGAACACGCACCCGTACCGCCTCACCATCGGCTGCTGCCCCACCAAGAACAACGAGCGCTTTGAATGGTTCGTGGAAAAGGCCACGGAGGTGGGTGTAGACGTGATTGTGCCGCTTATCGGCGAGCGGTCTGAGCGTAAAGTTTACAAGGCCGACAGGGCGCGACGCATTGCCCTTTCCGCTACCAAACAGTCGCTGAAAGCCCGCATACCGGAAATTACCGAGCCCGTGAGCGTGAGGTCCTTCGTCGCTCGCGCTCCTCAGGATGACAACTGTCATTCTGAGCGCAGCGAAGAATCTCTTCGCCTCATCGCCTACTGCTTCGAAGACGCCAACCACCCTCGCCGCAGCATCAAAGAAGCCCTGGAGGGATACGCCGGCACTGACATCACGGTTCTTATCGGCCCGGAGGGGGATTTCTCTCCCGAAGAAGCGCGCCTTGCGCTAAACAACGGTTATATCCCCGTGCATCTGGGGCCATCCCGTCTCCGCACCGAAACCGCCGCCCTCACCGCCGTTCAGGCCGTTTACCTGGCTTACTCCCTATAACGCCATCTCGCTGATAATGTGACATTTACACAAAAACAGTAAGCAATTTTTGCTTACTGTTTTTGTGTAAATGCATGACTAACAATACATTAGCCAAATCTATCTCTGGGCCAAAGCGCGCATGGCGTTGAGCACGGCCAGGACGGTGACGCCCACATCGGCAAAGACAGCCATCCACATGGTGGCAAGGCCCAGGGTGGCCAGGATGAGCACCAGCACCTTGATGCCGATGGCAAAGATGATGTTCTCCTTGGCAATGCGAAGGGTCCGGCGGGCAATCTTCACGGCCGTTGCTATCTTGGAGGGCTGGTCGTCCATGAGTACCACATCAGCGGCTTCGATGGCGGCGTCGGAACCCAGGGCGCCCATGGCGATGCCCACATCGGCACGGGTGAGCACCGGGGCGTCGTTGATGCCGTCGCCCACAAAGGCCAGGGTGCCTTCCGGAAGGAGGCGTTCCACCTGCGCCACTTTATCGGCCGGCAGGAGACCTGCGTGGAATTCGTCCACTTTCAAGGCCGATGCTACCGCCGCAGCCACCTGCTCCTGATCGCCGGTGAGCATGACGGTCTTGCGTATTCCATTGTCCTTGAGGGATTTAAGCGCCTCTGCGGCATCGGCCTTGATGCGGTCACCCACCACGATGTGGCCGGCATATTCACCGTCGATGGCCACGTGGATGAGGGTGCCTTCGTGGTGGCAGGGATGCCAGGCGGCGCCCACGCGCTCCATGAGTTTGCTGTTGCCAACGGCCACTTTCTTGCCGTTCACCGTGGCGATGATGCCGTGACCGGCGATCTCCTGGATGTCTTCCACAGAGCAGCCGTCCTGCTCGGCAGGGTAAGCCTTCCTGAGGGCGGCGGCAATGGGGTGCGTGGAGTGACGCTCCACATGGGCAGCAAGATGCAGAAGTTCCTCTTTGTCAATCACTTGCGGATGCACAGCCGTTACTTCAAACACGCCTTCGGTGAGGGTGCCGGTCTTGTCAAAGACCACGGTCTGCAGCTTGGAAAGCTGGTCCATGAGGTTGGAGCCCTTGATAAGGATTCCCTTGCGGGAGGCTCCGCCCAGACCGCCGAAGAAAGTAAGCGGCACGGAAATCACCAGGGCGCAGGGGCAGGAAACTACCAGGAACAGAAGCCCCCGGTAAATCCAGGTTACCCACTCTCCGGTAATAAGGCTGGGAACCACGGCCACCAGCACGGCCAGCGCCACCACTATGGGGGTGTAGACCTTGGCAAAACGGGTGATGAAGCTCTCGGAGCGGGATTTGTTCTCGGCCGCATGCTCCACCAGTTCCAGAATCTTGGCGGCTGTGGATTCGCCAAAGGCCTTGGTGGTCTTAACGCGGAGCACGCCGCTGCCGTTCACGCAACCGGAAAGGATTTCATCCCCCTCCTGGACGCTGCGGGGCACGCTTTCGCCGGTAAGGGCCACGGTGTCCAGGCTGGAATGGCCTTCCAGAACTACGCCGTCCATCGGCACCTTTTCACCGGGCTGTACAAGGATCACCTCACCGGGCTCAACCTCCTCAGGATGAACCGTTTGCAGGGCGCCGTCACGTTCTACATGTGCAGTGTCGGGGCGGATGTCCATCAGGTGCGCAATGCTGCGGCGGCTTCTTCCTTCGGCCAGTTCTTCAAAGAGCTCGCCCACCTGGAAGAAGAGCATAACAAACACAGCCTCAGGGAATTGCGTCTGAGCCCCAGGCATAAAGCCGATGCCCAGCGCACCCAGGGTAGCCACGCTCATGAGGAAGTCTTCGCTAAGCGCTTCGCCGTGAACCAGGCCTTCGGCCGCTTCCTTCAGGGTATCCCAACCCACAACCAGGTAGGGCACCAGGAACAGCAGCAGATACTGCCAAGTGGCCAAGTCGGTCTTCTTTTCGATGATAACGGCAACGACAAGAAGCACCGCCGCCACAATAATCTTTGTCAATCGGCCGTGGCCCTCCTCCTCGTCGTGGTGATGATGGTGGTGGTGCTCGTGGCCGTGATGGTGCTCATGATGATGCTCATGATGGTGGTGCTCATGGCACTCACATTCATGCTTATGTTCGTGATTTTCCATAGTTCTTTGCTTTTTTTCACAGTGCAAAGGTATATCGGCCTTTCTGCAACCGGGTTGCAAATGCTGCGCACTCACGCTTCCACCACGGCGAGGGTGGCTATGGAAATGCGGACAGAGGGGCCCAGCGCCTCCCGTACGGCATAATAGCAGGCCGACAGCGTGGCGCCGGTAGTAAACGTGTCGTCCACTAAAAGCACATGCTGCGCGGGGAAGGCATGCCGAAGGGCGAATACGCCCCGGACATTTTGCAGGCGGGCATCGGCATCCAGGGTGGTCTGGCTGCGGGTCCGCTTCACGCGCAGGAGGGCATCGGTGCGCAGCCTCGCGCCCAGTTCCCAGGCCAGGGCGGAGGCAATGACTTCGGCCTGATTGTACCCACGCTGCCACTTCCGCCACCAATGCAGGGGGACGGGCAGGACGGTGTCCACATCGGCCCAATGCGGCTGGGCGGCCATATATCGGCCCAGTTGACGGGCAAAAAACAGCCCTGCAGCTCGGTTACCGCCATACTTGAGCGCTTGAGGGATTTGCTTGTAAGGGTTTTCGTGGTGGTAAAAGAGAAGGGCTGCTGCGCCGGCGTACTCCATGGGCTCCCCTTCCGGGCGCAGGCGCTCCAGAACAGCGTTAAACTCATCGGCCATGGGGTTATGGCGACGTTCCCAGTAGAAGGTGAGCGGCAATTCGGCGGCGCACCAGAGGCAAAGATGCTCTTCCTGCGCACCCAGCTGCGTCCCGCAAACCAGGCACTCCCGCGGCATCACGAGGTCTGTCAGTTCCCGTATCATGCCGCAAGTTAGCAACATCGGCCAAAATGCCCTGTTGGCTAATCATCTATCCCACAGGCGTTTACGCAAAAACAGTAAGCAATAATTGCTTACTTTTTTTAAGGAAATAATTGATTATTAATAATATAAGCAACGCGGTAGGATGGGCCGATGGTGCCAGCTGGCGGGCTGTCCCGGAAGGGGGGTGCGCCGGACGAAGCATCGGCCTTTTTATTGCGTAGGCCGGGGCGTCCCCTTCCGGGACACCGATGCCCCCCTAGCAGTACATACCGCCGTTCACGGCAATGACCTGGCCGGAGACGTAGGAGGAGTAGTCGGAAGCCAGGAAAAGGGCCACGGAGGCCACCTCGTCCACGGTGCCGCCCCGTTTGAGTGGAATCATCTTCACGTACTCGTCACGCACCGCCTGCGGCAGAGCCTCGGTCATGTCGGAGATGATGTAACCGGGGGCGATGGAGTTGGCACGGATGCCGCGGGGACCCATCTCCTTTGCCACCGACTTGGCCATGGCAATGAGGCCGGCCTTGGAAGCCGCGTAATTCACCTGCCCGGGATTCCCCATCTGGCCGGCGATAGAAGCCATGTTGATAATGCTGCCCCCCTTCTGGCGGGCCATCACAGGCACCACGGCGTGCAGGAAATTGAAGGCCGATTTCATGTTCACGGCAATCACGGCATCCCACTGGGCCTCGCTCATGCGCATGACAAGGCCGTCCTTGGTAATTCCGGCGTTGTTCACCAGCACGTCGATGCGGCCAAACTCGGCCACGATTTGCTCCACAACGGTTTGAGTGGCCTCGAAATCGGCCGCATTGGAAGCATAGGCACGCACTTTCACGCCGAAAGCTTCCAGCTCACGCACGGTTTCCTGGGCCGCCTCGTTGATAACCAAATCTGTGAAGGCAATAGAAGCCCCCTCGGAGGCGAATTTTAGCGCGATGGCCTTGCCGATTCCGCGCGCCGCGCCCGTAATGAGCGCTACTTTTCCAGTTAAAAGTCCCATATGGTTTTGATTTTTATTACTACTTTAGATTCTTCGCTTCGCTCAGAATGACAGGGGGCTTACCGTTTCTTTTCTACTTTATGAACCAAAGTAATGAGCAGGGAACCCAAAATGCCGGAGCAGAGGGACCCCAGCAGCACGGCTATCTTGCCGGCGTCCCTCAGATGCTGGGTCACGGCCGGATCAATGTCCGGACCGGCAAACGAGAGGGTATCCACAAAAATGGACATGGTAAAGCCGATATCGCCCAGGCAAGCCACGGCAAAAAGCATGGGCCAGGTGGCCTTGGAGGGCATGGCGCCCACCTTGAACTTAATGGCCAGCCACGAAGCCAGGGTGATGCCCAGCGGCTTGCCCAGCAGCAGGCCCAGGAAAATGCCCAGCCCAACGCTGCCCAGCACCGGATCGATGGCCTTGAACACGTTAAAATAAGACGGGTCCGTAATTTCCACGCCCGCATTGGCCAGGGCAAAAATGGGCATGATGCCGTAATTCACTATAGGATTAAGCTTGTGTTCCAGCCGATAAGAAGGCGGGATGGTCTTCTTGGTAAGGCTGCTGAGCCGGCGCAGGTGATAACGCTCCGGCCCATTGGGGAAGGACTCCGAGGTACGCACCTGTTCGGCCTCCTGCAAACCCTCCCAGAGGATTTTGGCCCGGCGGTGGAACTTGGCCTTGTTGTAACGGGCATCCATGGGGATGAGCATGGCAATGACTACGCCCGTCATGGTGGCGTGAATGCCGCTGTAATAGAAGAGGAACCATACAATGATGGCCGGCACCACGTAAAAGCCCACCCGTTTTTCTCCCAGATGCTTCATCAGGCCCGCGAACAGAATCACCACCACGGCAATGGCCAGCAGCGGCAGGTTGATGCTTCCGCCATAAAACAGGGCCACCACCAGGATGGCAATGAGGTCATCGGCAATGGCAAGGGCCGTGAGGAACACCTTCAGCGAAACGGGCACTTTGTCGCCCAGGATGGAAAGGATGCCCACCGCAAAGGCGATGTCGGTAGCCGTAGGGATACCCCAACCGGAAGCCGCCTCGGTGCCGTGGTTCACCAGCGTGAAGATAAGGGCCGGGGCCACCACACCGCCAAAAGCGGCAATCACCGGCAGAATGGCCTTCTTAAAGGAGGACAGTTCCCCGCAAACCACTTCCCGCTTGATTTCCAGGCCCACCGTGAAGAAGAAAATCACCATCAGGATGTCGTTGATGAACTTCTCCATGGTCATGCCCCGGGGGAAGAACCAGTCTACCAGGCCGTCGGGAGAGGCCAGATGGATGGTGAATTCCGTATGCAGGAAATTGTGGTAGATGTGCTTGGTAAAAGGCAAGTTCGCCAGCAGCATGGCCACCGCCACACAGGCCAGCAGCACCACACCGTTGGCCCAGGGCTGCTTGGTGAAGCGCTTTTGTGAAATCTGGAAGTTGTGCACTTCCTTATTCCACCAGTAAATAGGAATCAGTGCCATATTTAACCGTAAATATACTTATATTGCTGTTCGGTAAGCGTGTCGATGGCAATGCCGCGGTGCTCCAGCGCTCGGCGGGCCACATCCAAGTCAATTTCCCGCGGCACATTGTTAAGGAGCGTGCCGATGGACCCTTTGTGCTGCACCAGATACCGGGCGCTGAGGGCCTGGATGGCAAAGGACATGTCCATAATCTCGGCGGGATGCCCGTCACCGGCGGCCAGGTTCACCAGCCGGCCTTCGGCAATAATGTTCACGGCCCTGCCGTTCTCCAGCACATACGCTTCAATATTGGCCCGCGCCGGATGATGCGAAACGGCCATCTGGCGCAGCTTGGCCACCGCCACCTCCACATCAAAATGGCCGGCGTTGCAGCAGATGGCACCGTCCTTCATGAGGAGGAAATCCTCCGGGCCGATAACATCGGCACAACCCGTAACGGTGACAAAAAAGTCGCCGAGGGGAGCCGCCTGCCGCATGGGCATTACCTCGAAACCGTCCATCACGGCCTCCAGGGCCTTCACCGGGTCCACCTCCGTGACGATGACCTTGGCGCCCAGGCCCTTGGCCCGTAGGGCCACCCCCTTGCCGCACCAGCCGTAACCGGCCACCACTACGTTTTTACCGGCAACAATGAGGTTGGTGGTACGGTTGATGCCGTCCCACACGCTCTGGCCCGTTCCGTAACGGTTGTCAAAGAGGTGCTTGCAGTCGGCGTCGTTCACCAGCATCATGGGGAATTTTAACTGCCCCGCGGCCACCATGGAGCGCAGCCGCAGGATACCGGTAGTGGTTTCCTCACAGCCGCCGATAACGCCCGGCACCAGTTCCGGGAACTCCCTGTGCAGGGTGGTCACCAGATCTCCGCCATCGTCGATAATCACGTTGGGCCCCACTTCCAGCACGCGGCGGATATCGGCAAAATATTCCTCCTCGGTGCAGCCGTGGATGGCAAAGACATTGAGACCTTCATGCACCAGCGCAGCGGCTACGTCGTCCTGCGTGCTCAGGGGGTTGGAACCCGTGATGAACATGGTGGCACCGCCCGCCGCCAGCACTTCGCACAGATGGGCCGTTTTGGCCTCCAGGTGCACGCTGAGGGCTATTTTGAGCCCCGCAAAAGGCCGGGTGGCCTCAAAATCTTTCTGAATGCTGTCCAAAAGGGGCATGTGGGAACGGACCCAACTCAGTTTGAGTTCGCCGCTTTCCCAGAGCTCAATGTCTTTGATGTGACTTGCCATAGCAACTTGTTCATTAGCAGAAAAATAGTGGGCGAAATAAGCGACCATTTGCCCGGACAGGGTTGCGAAGCAACAGGGAGCGTTTTTGCCGGCTATTTTTCGAAAGTGCAAATTTACAAAAAATTTACTATCTTTGTGAATTATGAAATCTCAGCGCTCCTCCTTTACTCCCGCCATGAAGATGGCCGACCTGCTGGACAGCAGCGTCAACATCCCCGGCGTCTTTAACCGGATGGGGCTGCAATATGGCTTCGGAGACGCGTCCGTGGAAGAAACCTGCCGCAAAGCAGGCATCGACCCGGGCGCCTTTCTGCTTATCTGCAAAGCCTACGCGCTGGACGGCTATCGGCCCAGCCGGGAAGAAATGGAAGAGGCCGACCTCAACGATGTGGTGAAATACCTCCGCCTGTCGCATAAGTACTACCTTGAATCGGCCTTAAAGACCCTTGGAGACTCCCTGGAGGCCATGAGCCACCCCTGCGATGAGCGCAGCCGCAGCATCCTTCGCAAGTTCTTCGGCGACTACCGCGAAGAACTGTCCCGCCACTTTGCCTACGAAGAAGAGAACGTGTTCCCCTACGTGGAATCCTTCCTCTCCGGCGGCCCCGACTGCCGCTTCACAGCCGATGAATTCACCGACACGCACGAGAGCGCAGAAGAAAAACTGGAAGACCTTAAAAGCCTGGTGGTGAAGTACATGCCCGCCTCCTGCGACCAGCGGCAGGCGCAGCTTTCCGTCTTCTACCTCTACACCCTGGGCAAAGATATCGAAAAGCATATCATTCTGGAAGACACCATCCTGGCCCCCATGCTGGCCCCCCGGGACCGCAGTCTCCTGGAAAGCCGGCGGGAGAGTGACCCCGCCACGGAAGACCCGCTGTCGGCCCGCGAAAAAGAGATTCTGGTGTGCGTAGCCAAAGGCATGCTGAACAAGGAGATTGCCGACCAGCTGAACCTCTCCATTTACACGGTCATCACCCACCGCAAGAACATCACCCGCAAGACCGGCATCAAAACCGTGGCCGGCCTCACGGTGTACGCTCTCCTGAACAATCTGATTGACATGAACTCAGTTGAATAACAGACTATGAATTACAAAAAATTCCTCAACTTCTATCCCGATTTTCCCATCAAAGGGGTGAACTTCGTGGACATTATTCCCCTGATTCAAGACAAAGAACTGTTCCGCGCGCTGACGGATGACCTCGCTGCCCTTTGCAGCACGCCCAATGTGGCGGCCCCCGAAGCCCGCGGTTTTCTTTTTGCCACCCCCATGCTCTATGCCCCGCACATTGCGGTGGAGAACGTGATTCCGCTGCGCAAGAAAGGCAAACTGCCCTTCGCCAAGGACGACCTGGTGCAGGTGGAAATCATGAAGGAATACGGCCCGGACCACGTGTACTTCCGCCGCTCAGACCTGGCGGCCAGTAAGCCCAACGGCGACACCATCGAGCTCACCTTCTTTGACGACATCCTGGCCACCGGCGGCACTGCCCGCGGCCTGGCCCTGGGCCTGAACGCCCAGACCCTCACCATCGGCGGCAAGGAGTACAAGGTGAAAGTGAAGGAGTTTGTGTTCCTGGTAGAAATTGATGACTTGCCCGGCCGCGAACGCCTGAAAGACATTGCGCCGGTAAAATCGCTCATTCACGTTACTGAAAAGTAGGCTCGGCGGACCCGTCGGACGCCTTGTAGTCGAAGCGCCCACCGTGCCAGGTCCAGGAAGAAAGGACGTCGCCCTGACGCATGGACAGCACCTGGCGGAAAACGCGCACCTCCTTGGCAGAGCGCAGCGTCATCGTTTTAAGCAGCGTCCAGCGCCCGGTTTCAAGGGAGTATACCGACACCCCGATGCTGCCCTCGGCGCGGACGGCCATCACGAATTCCGGCACCTTGTTGCCGGTAAAATCGTGGATGCCGATGACTACATCCCCGGCCGAAGCGGAAAGCTGCTGCTCTCCTACAAAAACACCATCGGCCCCAATGGAAGCCCGAAAAGTAGTGCCCTCGGCCTCAAAATCCAGGGAGCCGGACTCGCCGTAGAAGTAGCTTTCAAGGCCAAAGACAAAGGTTCCGGCGGCGTTGTCTGAGTAAGTGCGGGTTTGCGCGCTGCCCGCTGCGGCGGCGGCAAAAAACGTTATAAGAATGATTGTCAGTCTTTTCATAGACTGCAAAGATAAGGATAAAAAACAAGTTTCAAAACCATGGCCCTGTCTGACCGTATTTATTTGGAAGGCATCACCTTTGATGATGTCCTTCTGGTGCCCTCCTATTCCGAGGTCCTTCCCCGGGAAGTTTCCCTGGAAGGCCGATTCTCCCGTCACATCTCCCTCCGCCTCCCCTTCGTATCGGCCGCCATGGATACGGTGACCGAAGCCCCCATGGCCATTGCCATGGCCAAAGCCGGCGGGCTGGGCGTCATCCACAAGAACATGGGCATCGAGGCGCAGGCGGCCCAGGTGGCCCTTGTCAAGGCCGAAGGCCTGCAGGTGGCCGCCGGCGTGGGAATTACCCCGGACGTGCTGGAAAGGGTGAAAGCCCTGGTGGAAGCCGGGGTGGACGCGGTGGTGCTGGATTCGGCCCACGGACATTCCCGCGGGGTTCTGAGCGCCCTCAAAGACATCAAGGCGGCATATCCCTCTCTGGACGTCGTGGTGGGCAACATTGCCACGGCCCAGGCGGCACGGGACCTCATTGCTGCGGGTGCCGACGGGCTTAAAGTGGGCATCGGCCCCGGTTCCATCTGCACCACCCGCATTGTGGCGGGCGTGGGAATGCCGCAGCTCACCGCCATCGCCGAGGTTGCCTCCGTTGCCGGAGAAGAGGTGCCCGTCATAGCCGACGGCGGCCTCCGCTACTCCGGCGATGTGGTCAAAGCCCTGGCCGCCGGCGGACACTGCGTTATGTGCGGCTCTATGTTCGCCGGCACCGACGAAGCCCCCGGAGCGGTCATCGAAACAGACGGAAAGCCCATGAAGGGCTACCGCGGAATGGGCTCCATCGACGCCATGCAGGCGGGCTCGGCCGACCGCTACTTCCAGAAAGGCGCCAAAAAACTGGTACCGGAAGGCGTGGTGGCCAGCGTCCCCTACAAAGGAGCGGTGGCCGATGTGCTGTACCAGCTGGAAGGCGGCCTGCGCTCCGGCATGGGCTACTGCGGCGCCGAAGACCTGAAGGCCCTCCACCGGGCCCGCTTTGTGAAGATAAGCCCCGCCACCGTGCAGGAAAACCATCCCCACAACGTTACCATTACCAAGAAATCTCCCAATTACAATGGATAAGATCCTGATTCTGGACTTTGGCTCGCAGGTGACCCAGCTCATCGGGCGGCGCCTGAGGGAGCTGAACGTTTACTGCGAGGTTTATCCTTATAATAAAATGCCGGAGCTGGATGCCGACGTGAAGGGCGTCATCCTTTCCGGCAGTCCCTGCTCTGTGCGGGATGCCAACGCCCCGCACCTGGACCTCACAGCCCTCAGAGGGCGGGTTCCGCTGCTGGGCATCTGTTACGGCGCCCAGTATCTGGCCCATACCGGAGGCGGCCGGGTAGAGGCCTCCAACTCCCGCGAATACGGGCGCGCCCTGCTGCGGGTGGTGGCCCCTTCTCCCCTTCTGGATGGCATTTCCCCGGAGTCCCAGGTGTGGATGTCCCACGGAGATACTATATCGGACCTGCCCTCGGGCGCCTTTGTCATAGGTTCCACGGCCGATGTAGAAAATGCCGCCTTCCAGCTGGCCGACGAGCCCACCTTCGGCGTCCAGTTCCATCCGGAAGTGTATCACACCGCCGAAGGAACCAGGATGCTGGAGAATTTTGCCCTGGGCATCTGCGGCTGCAAGGGAGACTGGACCCCGGCTTCTTTCATTGACACCACTGTACAGGCGCTGCGGGAGCAGCTGGGGCAGGACAACGTTATCCTGGGCCTTAGCGGCGGAGTGGATTCCACCGTGGCGGCCGTGCTGCTCAACAGGGCCATAGGAAAGCAGCTCACCTGCATTTTTGTGAACAACGGACTCCTTCGGAAAAACGAGTTCCGGGATGTACTGGCCTCCTACCAGGATATGGGCCTGAATGTGATAGGGGCCGATGCCTCTGCCGCTTTCCTGGCTGCGCTGAAAGGCCTCACGGACCCGGAGGCCAAGCGCAAGGTAATTGGCCGGCTCTTTGTGGAGACCTTTGAAAAATATGCTTCCGGCATTCAAAACGCCCGCTGGCTGGCCCAGGGCACCATTTATCCCGACATCATCGAGAGCGCCGGCATCCCCGGCATCGCCTCCAAAATCAAGAGTCACCACAATGTGGGCGGCCTGCCGGAGAAAATGAACCTGAAGATTGTGGAGCCGCTGAGAATGCTCTTCAAGGACGAGGTTCGCCGCGTGGGCCGCGCCCTGGGCATCAAGGAAGAACTGGTTGGCCGGCATCCCTTCCCCGGGCCGTCGTTGGCCATCCGCTGCCTGGGCGAGGTAACGGAAGAGAAACTTGCCATCCTCAGGGAGGCCGACGACATTTTCATCCGCGGGCTTCGCACCT
Organism: Bacteroidales bacterium; assembly: GCA_017934185.1. Taxonomy (GTDB): domain Bacteria; phylum Bacteroidota; class Bacteroidia; order Bacteroidales; family UBA932; genus Cryptobacteroides. The sequence continues at coordinate 14,350 of JAGBJY010000034.1, forward strand.
GGGGACTCTACAACCAAATCTGGCAGGCGGGCGTGATTCTGCTGCCGGTAAGGAGTGTGGGCGTGATGGGAGACGAACGCACGTACGAGAGCTGCGTGGCCCTGAGGGCCGTCACTTCCACCGACGCCATGACCGCCGACTGGTACCCCCTCCCCTACGACTTCCTCCGGGACATCTCCAACGAGATTATCCGCAAAGTGTGCGGCGTAAACCGGGTTGTCTATGACGTCTCCTCCAAACCCCCGGCAACCATTGAGTGGGAATAATTGATACCACATGCAAAAGGTCGGCTACTTTAAATCCGACCTTTTGCATGTGTGGGGACAGTCCGCTGGTTGCCCGTTACTTTGCCATAGCGGCCTCCACGTCGTCCGGGGCGATGGGAAGGCGCTGCGGGCCCAGGCGGCGGGCGCCGTCCGGGGTAACCAGCACATCATCTTCCAGGCGGATGCCGCCAAAGTCGTAATAGCTTTCCAGTTTGGCGTAGTTCACAAAGTCGTAGCCGGAGCCTTCGCGCTTGAACTGCCCGATGAGGGCGGGAATGAAGTAAATACCCGGTTCATCGGTGATTACATGACCGGGGCGCAGGCGGCGGGCCATCCGGAGGGACCCCAGCCCCAGCTGTTTGGCGCGGGTCTGGTCAGGGTCATAGCCCACCAGATTCTCCCCAAGGTCTTCCATGTCGTGCACATCCAGACCCATGTTGTGGCCCAGACCGTGCGGCTGGAACAGGCCGGCAATGCCCTTTGCTACCATCTCGTCCAAATCGCCCTTCACAAGCCCCAGGGCTGACAGGCCTTCCAGCATCTTGCGGGCCGTGGCCAGATGCACCTCCCGGTAGGTGATGCCGGGCTTGGTAAGGCTGAAGGCCAATTCATTGCATTCATACACAATCTGATAAATTTCCCGCTGCTTGGTGGTGAACTTGCCGGAAGTGGGGTAGGTGCGGGTGAAGTCTGAGGCATAATGCTCGTTGCTCTCCACGCCGGCGTCAATGACCATGAGTTTTCCGGGTTCAATCACTTTGTCGTGCAGGTGATTGTGCAGGGTTTCCCCGTGCTGGGTGAGGATGGTGGGAAAGGAAACGCCCCAGCCCTTGGCCAGTGCCACGCCTTCCATCTTGCCCACAATGTCCTGCTCAATGATGCCCGGTACAATGGCGTCACGGGCAACGGAATGCATCTCGTACCCCAGGGCGCAGGCAGCGTCAATGGCAGCAATCTCCACGTCCTCTTTGATAAGGCGCTGGGAAATCACGGCCTTGGTGAGCACTTCCGACACCTTCTTCTCAATGTGCTGACAACCCGTCAGCTCCATGAGCTTGAGGGTGTTGTAGTAGCGGGAAGGCGCCAGGAAATGCACCTCGCGGCCGCTCTTGCGGGCATTGTACACCACGGTACCCAGGGCGTCGTAGGGAGCAGTGTTGGCAACCCCTACCTTGGCTGCCAAAGAAGCCACCGTAGGCTGCGGTCCCATCCAGATAATGTCGTCAATGTCCACATCGTTGGCATAGATGGTTTCCGCTCCGCTGTCAATGTCCAGAACGGCCGCATACCTGGGCTCGTCCAGGCCGAAATAATACAGCCAGGAGCTGTCCTGACGCCATTTGTAGCAATTGTCCTTGTACTGGGCAGGGGCCTCTACATTGCCCACAAAGAGCACCAGACCCTGTGCGCCGGCTTCCCGCATTTTGCGGAGGAGTTCTGCCCGGCGGCTTACATAAACTTCTTTAGCAAACATAAATGCATGATTTTTGTAACTCCAAATATAAGGATAATTTTTGTGCAATGGAAACTTTCATCGGCATTCTGGCCATCATTCTTGGCATTGTGGGGATTATCGGTAGCGTTGCCCCCGCCCTGCCCGGTCCGCCCCTGAGCTGGGTGGGACTGCTTTGTCTGTATATCTGGGGAAGCGGCACCAATGCCGCCGGCGAGCCCATCTCCACCACCGTCCTGCTGGTTTGGCTGGGCATCGTGCTGCTGGTTAGCCTGTTGGACTATGTGGTTCCGGCCTATTTTACCAAACTCACCGGTGGCAGTAAATATGGCAGCTGGGGCGCTGTGGGCGGTCTTTTCCTGGGGCTTATCTATCCGCCCGTGGGCATGATACTGGGCTCCCTCCTGGGGGCCTTTGTGGCCGAGCTGGTACTCGCCGGAAAAGGCGCCGTGGGCTCGCTGAAATCGGCCTTTGGCGCCTTCCTGGGCTTTCTTTTTGGCACCGGCCTCAAGCTAATCGCTTCCGGCGTGATGCTCTTTTATATTGTGGTATACGCTTTCTAGCCACCTGCAAAATGCCCGGACGTAAAGACTGTGTCCGCAGGCCTCAGTAAGGAAGGGCCGGGGCTGAAAAGCGGAATAAATTTGCAGATTTGGGCAAACGATGCTAATTTTGCAGCACTTTTAAAGAGATAATGCTACTATGAAGAAAGTTTTTGCAACCGTTCTCCCGGCAGTGCTTCTGCTCCTGGGAACCCAGGCCAATGCCCAGCTCATTCCGGGCGCCGGCTACCTCCGTTCTACCGACACCGTCAAGAACACCTCCTCTTCCGATGCTCCCTCCACCGAAGCCATGAATGGCTTCTATATTGGTGCCAGTTACAACATTCCCATCGTGGGTGTGCTGGGAATTGCTCCGGGCTTCTATGCCGACATGCTCTTCCAGAGCAAAGACGCCGACGGCGGTTCCAAATTCCTGAATTATTCCGCCGCTTCCCGTTACACGGAGGTAGACCTTAACATTCCCGTAAACCTTACCCTGAAGTTTAATGTGGGCGGCAACGCGGCCATCTTCGCCTATGGCGGCCCCGTGTTCCAGTATGCCGTTATGGCCCGCACCACCACCAGTGGCACCATCCGGCTTTTGGGTCAGAATGCTACCAGGAACGATGCCTTCAACCATCTGGATGCCGAAAATGGCACCCTCAACCCCTTCAACATCTACATGGGTGGCGGCGCCGGCTTCCAGCTTGGAGACCTGCAGCTTGTAGTAGGTTACGACTATGGCCTCCTGAACAGCGTCAACACCAAGAACTACTCCGGTTACGAAGGTCATCGCGGAAACCTGAAGGTCGGTCTTAATATTGCCTTATAACCGGACTCTGAGTAAACACAGATAACGCGCCCGTACTTCACAGCACGGGCGTTTTTGAAACGGACTCCCCATGGCAATTCACACCGAAAAAACAGAGCACAGGGCACCCTCGGCCCGGAAAATGAACGGCTGGCTGGCACTGAGCCCGCTGTTTGTGTTCCTGGTGGTGTACTTGGCAGGCTCGCTGGTAGCGCATGACTTTTATAAGGTGCCGGTAGCAGCGGCCTTCATCATCGCATCGGCCTATGCGCTCCTCATCACCCGGAGCGTTCCCGGAACCAACGACAAGATTTCCATTTTCTCGGAGGGCGCGGGCAACAAAAACGTGCTCCTGATGATCTGGATTTTCGTTTTGGCGGGGGCCTTTGCCGCTACCGCCAAGGAAGTGGGAGCCATAGAGGCCACGGTGAATGCGGCCCTGCACATCCTGCCCGGAAAGCTTATTTACGCCGGCCTGTTCCTGGTGGCCTGCTTCATTTCCATGGCCATCGGCACCTCGGTGGGAACCATTGTGGCGCTGGTGCCCATCGCAACGGGGATTGCGGCCGAGACGGGGATGAGCACGGCCTTTGTGACCGGCATCGTGGTGGGCGGTGCGTTCTTTGGCGACAACCTCTCGTTCATCTCCGATACCACGGTGGCGGCTACCAGCAGCCAGGGCTGTTCCATGCGCGACAAGTTCAGGGTGAATCTCTGGATTGCGGCACCGGCAGCCATTATCGTCACCGTCATCTATGTGGTCCAGGGCTTGCAGGTGGAGGCTGTGCCTGCCGCCGGAAGCGTTTCCTGGTGGGGGCTTATCCCGTATCTCCTGGTCATCGGATTGGCGCTTGCGGGGGTGAACGTCGTTACGGTGCTGGCCCTGGGCATTGGCGTGAACGGTGTCATCGGCTGGGTTACCGGCGCGTTTGACTTTGTGGGCTGGATGGCGTCCATCGGCAGTGGCATCGGCTCCATGGGCGAACTCATCATTGTGTCGCTGCTCTCCGGCGGCATGCTGGAGATTATCCGCTACAACGGTGGTCTTCAATTCATTATCGATGGCCTTACCCGTCGCATTACAGGCCCTCGGGCGGCGTCCCTCTCCATTGCCGGCCTGGTTTCCCTGGTGAATCTTTGCACGGCCAACAACACCATTGCTATCATTACGGTGGGGCCGCTGGCCAGGCACATCACGGAGCGTTTCGGGCTGGATCCGCGCAAGACGGCCTCCATCCTGGACACCTTCTCCTGCCTGGTGCAGGGCATCCTTCCGTATGGCGCCCAGATGCTTATGGCCAGCGGTCTGGCGGGGATATCGGCTCTCTCCATCATTGCCCGGCTGTATTACCCGTTTGTGCTGGGCAGCGTGGCCCTCCTCTCCATCCTGCTGCGTTTTCCCAGAAAGTATTCTTAACCATGCACACCAACGTTCAACTTCAGGTTCCCGGAGAGCGCGTGCTGCTGCATGCGTGTTGCGCACCGTGTTCTTCGGCCATCGTGGAATGCCTCATGGAGCGGGGTATAAGGCCGGTTATCTTCTACTCCAACTCCAATATCTGGCCGCGGGAGGAGTACGACCACCGGCTGAACGAGTGCCTCCGCTATGCCCGGAAGTGGGGTCTGGAGATTGTGGACGACGTGTACGACCACAATGCCTGGGGCAGCTGTGCCGCCGGGCTGGAAACGGAGCCGGAACGCGGCGCGCGCTGTCTCCAGTGCTTCAAATTCCGGCTGCTCAGGGCGGCGCAATATGCATCGGCCCAGGGTTTTGACGTGCTGGCCACCACGCTGGCCTCGTCCCGCTGGAAAGACCTTTCGCAGGTGAATGAAGCGGGCCGATGGGCGTGCGCCCAGGTTTCCGGCGTCACCTGGTGGGACGAAAATTGGCGCCGCGGAGGTCTTCAGGACCGGCGCGGCGCCATCATCAAGGAAGAAAACTTCTACAACCAGCAGTACTGCGGCTGCGAGTTCTCTGTTCGCTGATTAGAAGGAGAATCCTACTCCAACCTTAATCTGGGAGCGGCTGGTTTTGGTATCATCCACGGCCGAGAAGTTCATCAGGCTGTGGTCATACCCAACAATGACCTGGAAGGCATCGGCCACCTGGAGGCCTACGCCTCCGCCCATGTAAATGTTGAAGGGCTTTCTGTCGGCCTTGAGGTCGTCGTTGCCTTTGTAGTGATTGTATTTGTAATTCTCTGTTCTGTTGAGGTTTACGCCAAAGATGTTGGCGCTGATGGTGCCCTCAAACTTGCTCTCGGAGTGCACGCCATACTGGAACACGGGACCGGCGTAAACAAACAGGGACACATCGCGGCCCAAGTTGAAGTTGTAGTTCAGGTTCAGGGGGACATTGAGGGCTACTTCGGTATACTTCTCCGTAACGGAGGCGCCAAGGGTCTGATTGCCGATGGAACCGTTGCCCTTGCCCACGAGCATGTCTACATAGAAACCGGGGGCGATACCCAAGCCGGCCACGATGGGAATATTATAGTTGATGCCGGCGTAGAAACCGTTCAGGTCGGCCTTGGAGGGGTCATTGTTGTTGGTAATTTTGGTGGTTTCCTGAGAATTCAGATAACCGGCGCCCACAGAAAGCTGGGCGTAAGCCTGGGTTCCCATGAGCAGCAGGGCTGCGGCGAGAACGGAAGTGAATACTTTCTTCATTTTTGTTGTTTTTATAAGTTGTTTCAAAATTTGCCGCTTTTCCCAGCAAAACTTGTGCTAAAAGGGGAAACATTCGACCTTTTGAAAAAATTTTCCGAAAAACAGGGTGCCGTCGGGGATGCCCGGTCGGGGCCGGGCATGACAGAAGGAAGGGGCGGGCATGACAAAACTACCAACAAATTGGTATTGTATCAGGACAAGAATGCCGCTACCTTTGCATCAGTCATAACGCCATATAGTTAGAGATAGTTTTAGATCCTTTTATTGTTGTAATAAAACGCTCGTGCTGCGAAGTACGGGCGTTTTGCATTTCCCAGCCGGTGCAAAAGGTTGGATTTCATGGCGCCAACCTTTTGCGCGGATTTATGCTTCCAGGCCGATAGAAGGCCGATTGCATGCAAAAGGATGGTCGCTTCAAATCCAACCTTTTGCAGAGGAGGGAGGCAGAGGCGCTTTGGGCGAGGTGGGCGGAACTTTTGGGCGAGGCGGGCGGAACTTTTGGGCGAGGTGCGATTTTAGGGGGCACACCACGCCCAGCGCTTCGGCCTTCCACCGCCCTCAAACGCCAAAAACGTGGGCCAGGTGTGCCGCATTAAAACACACCTGGCCCAAAATCACTGTTTTCCCGAAGGATTAGAAGAGGTAGCCTACGCCAATCTTGAGTTGATAAGGACGGCGCACTCGAATATAATCGTTCCTGAAGAAAGGAGTAACACCGAAATCTACACCGACGGAAACCTGAATCATTTCTGCCACCTCAACACCAGCACCGAGCCCCAAAAGAAGCATGAAGCGGTTATACGTGGAGGAACTCTCGTTGGAATAGTAGTTGACACTATTGGTTTGATTACCAACCGTATACTTAGAATTCTTAATGAGTCCGATTTGCGCTGACGGTCCACCGAAAGCATAAGCGCGGAAATCACGGCCAAAATCAAAGGAATATGTGGCGTGGAGGGGAATATTCAGCGCAATATCAGAATACCTGAACTCGTTCTCGCTACCAAAAAGGAAATTCACATTGGCTCCCGGAGCTACACCCAGCCCATCAACAAACGGAAGAGCTATTTTATACTCCGCCCCAAGTGAAAACCCGCTGAGATTTACAGAGTTAACGTTATTATCAAATTTGCTCCTATCAGAAGCGTTCAAAAAAGCAGCTTTAGCAACCAACTGTGCGTGAGCCTGTGCGCCCACCAGAAGGGCCAAAGCGATAACCAAAATTTTCTTCATCATATTTAATTGTTTAATTTGTTTCCTGTTTGCAAATTTAGCAAAAACCAACGGGATTACAAGCGGATAAAGATCTTGCGTTTATATAAAGGGCGAACGATCAGATAAATAAGGAGCATTCCGCCCAATGCATACACAAGCGAGGTGAACTTACTCACGCCCATCCATTGCATAATACCCGAGTGCCAGCCGGTCAGGTGCATGACCCACACCACTACATCGCAGAGGAGGTAACACAGGATGGCATTGGAGCCGAAGACTTTCCAGAAAGCGGTGTGCTTCCACAGGCCTTTTTCGTCAATCAGGTAATGGAAAAGACTCAGCAGGAGCGTTGCCATGCCGCAGGCCACCAGCACAAAAGTAGGTGACCACACTTTCTTGTTCAGCGGCATCCACCACATGAGCAGCAGCCCGGCCGCCAGAAGGGCGGTCCCCCAGGCGTCCATCTTGCGGAATTCCTTGTTTGCCAGCATTTTACCCACCATAAAACCGATAAGGGTATGGGCCACGGCGGGCAGCGTGGAGCAAAGGCCTTCCGGGTCTATCACCTTCCCCTTCATGTACATGTGGTTGAGCCCCAGGATGGAGCGGTCTACTTTATGCAGGATGCTGTCGGCCCCTTCCGAATAACCGTTTCCCAGGAGCAGCAGCGCGCCATAACCGGCCAGCAGCAGCGTCACTATCCAGCCCAGCCATTTTTCGTTTACCAGGCACACAATGAGGGCCGACAGGCCATAGCACAGGGCCAGGCGCACCAGCACGCCGGAAAGGCGCACGGTCTCAAAGCCCATCCAGGCCTTGTTCCACACGCACTTGCTGATCCAGTTAATGAGGATGCCGATGCCCAGCAGGAGCAAAAAGCGCTTGAGTACCTTCCAGGACAGCTTGAAGCCGGATTTACTCATACTCAGATACATGGAAACCCCCATCACAAACACGAAGGTGGGGAACACAAAGTCGGTGGGGGTGAAGCCGTTCCACTGGGCGTGATCCAGCGGCGTGTACACCGGACCGCCCGGATTGTCCACCACCAACATAAAGGCCATGGTGAGCCCCCGGAGGACATCTACAGATTCTACTCGTTTATTCATAGTCTACAAATGTACTAAAAATCGCGGGATATCCCAATAAATAGGGATTGATTCTTTACCGCCTGCCCTGTAACTTTGCGCCGCAAGCGCAAAACGAAAACTTACTATGAAACTGGCAGATTTGCAGACCGGGGAAAGGGCGGTGATTGTGCGGGTCCACGGACACGGCAGTTTCCGCAAACGCCTCATCGAGATGGGTTTTATCCAGGGAAAAACCGTGCGGGTGGTGCTCAATGCGCCGCTCAAGGACCCTATTGAATACGAGATTATCGGCTATAAGGTGTCGCTGCGGCGGGAAGAAGCCAAACTGATTGACGTAGTGACGGAGGCCGATGCCCGCGAAGCCCTCGTCAGCGACGAGCACCTGCAGGCGCTGCCCGGAGACCTGGACGACGCCCAGCGGCTGGAAAGGGCCCTGGAGCATGTGGCCGAGGAGCGCCGGCACAACATCCGCGTGGCGCTGGTGGGAAACCCCAACTGCGGCAAGACCTCTCTTTTTAATATCGCGTCGGGCGCGCACGAGCACGTGGGAAACTACTCCGGCGTAACGGTGGATGCCAAGGAAGGGCACTTCAAGTTCAAGGGCTACGACATCACCCTGGTGGACCTGCCGGGCACTTATTCGCTGAGCGCCTATTCTCCGGAAGAACTGTATGTGCGGAAGAACCTGATAGAAGCCATGCCGGATGTGGTGGTGAACGTGGTGGACGCTTCCAACATTGAGCGCAACCTGTACCTGACGTCCCAGCTCATAGACATGAACCTCAGGACGGTGATGGCCCTCAACATGTACGACGAGCTTCAGCACAAGGGGGACAAACTGGATACCAAACAGTTAGGTTACCTCCTGGGCATGCCGGTGTGCCCCACGGTGAGCCGCGACGGACAGGGTATCCCGGAGCTCTTTGACACCGTTATCAAGATTTACGAGAAGCAGGATCCCCAGCTGGCCCGGCACATCCACATCAACCACGGCGCAGAGCTGGAAAAGAGCATCCAGCGCCTCCAGGACCTCCTCAAGGCCGATGGCGACCTCCTCTCCGAGTACTCTACCCGCTACCTGGCCATCAAGTACCTGGAGACCGACCGGGAGGTGGAAAAACACATCGGAGCGCTGCCCAATGCCGCTACCCTTGAGGCGGTGCGGCAGGAAGAATCGGCCCGGATTCAGGGGCTGCTGGGCACATCGGCCGAAAGCGCCATTGTGGATGCCAAATACGCCTTCATCCTGGGCGCCCTGGCCGAAACTTATGAGAAATACCAGGAAGAGCGGCCGCGGCGCACCATCACAGACCGCATCGACGCCATTGTCACCAACCAGTGGCTGGCCTTCCCCATCTTCATCCTCCTGCTGTGGTTCATTTTCTGGGCCACCTTCACCATCGGCCAATATCCGATGGACTGGATAGACTGGTGCGTGGCCGCTTTCGGCGACTGGGTGGGAGGGCTCATGGCCGATGGCTGGCTCAAGGACCTGGTGGTGGACGGGGTGATTGCCGGCGTTGGCAGCGTGCTGGTGTTCCTCCCCAACATCATGATCCTGTACTTCTTCATTTCCATCATGGAGGACAGCGGCTACATGGCACGCGCAGCCTTCATCGTGGACAAGCTGATGCACCGGATTGGCCTGCACGGCAAGAGCTTCATCCCCATGGTGATGGGCTTTGGCTGCAATGTGCCGGCCATTATGGCCACCCGCAGCATCGAGAGCCGGAAAAGCCGCCTGGTCACCATCGCCATCATCCCCTTCATGTCCTGTGCGGGACGGCTGCCCATTTTCGTGCTCTTTGCCGGGGCATTCTTCCCCCAGAATCCGGCCACGGCGCTGCTGGGCGTTTACCTCCTGGGCATTGTGCTGGCCATTGTATCGGCCCTGGTGCTGTCCAAATTCGTGAAGGACGACGACCTGCCGTTTGTGATGGAACTGCCGCCGTACCGCGTCCCCACCGGGAAGGCCATCTGGCGTCATACCTGGGAGAAAGGCCGGCAGTACCTGGAGAAAATGGCTACCACCATCCTGCTGTTCTCCATCGCCATCTGGTTCCTGGGCTACTTCCCGCGGAGCGAGGGTGCCTCGGCCGCTTACCAGCAGGAGCATTCCTATATCGGCACGCTGGGCAAGGTCATTGAGCCCATCAACGAGCCGCTGGGCTTCAACTGGAAAATGGACGTGGGCCTTTTGGCTGGCGTAGGCGCCAAAGAACTGGTTATCAGCACTATGGGCGTTATGTATGCACAGGACGGAGAGGCCTACGAAGGCGTTGGCTCAGAAGAAGACACCGCGCTGCAATCGGCCCTGAAAGCTACGGTACCCACGGCGGCGGCGCTGGCCTTCATGGTATTTGTGCTGCTGTACTTCCCCTGCATCGCCACCTTTGTGGCCATCAAGAACGAGACCGCATCCTGGTGGTGGGCCATCCTGCTGTGCCTCTACACCATCCTGGTGGCCTGGATTTGCGCCTTTGCGGCTTATCGCATCGGCCTTCTCATCTGGCCGATATAACGCCCGTTTTACCTGCAACCTAACCCGCTACAAATCAGTAACTTACGCAAAAACGGTACCAAAAATTTTGGTACCGTTTTTGTGTAAATGACTGTGGCAGAGGGAGATAGCCCGCAACAGTGATTGAGAGGATTGCGGCCGAACAGCTACAGGTTGGCGTTCATGGCTTTCCACTCGGCCACGGCGGGGATGATGCCCAGGGAGATAATCTCGTCGCGCATCTTCACCAGGTGGGCGTAGGAAGCGTCCAGGGCAGCCACTTCTTCGGCGGTGCCCTGAGGCATGGTGAAATGGCAACCGGTGGCGTCAATGACGGTGGGCATGGCCATCATGACATTCTTGTAAGCACCCTGGTTCACATAGGTGCCGGCAGGCCAGGTGAACTTGTCGCCGCCCATGGCAGCCTCAATCATCTTCACGGCCTGGTAAGCGGGGCTCTGGAAGGAGCTGCGGCCACGGAGCTTGATGATGTTGGAACCACCCTGGATGGTGTTGTGCTTGATTTCGGCGAAACGCTCCTCGGACAGGCCGCACTCGGAGAGGGGCTTGCCGTCAATCTTCACCTGGGAGGCGAAAACGGCCATGGCCTCACCGTGACCACCATAGGTGTGGGCGCCGGTGACCTTGCACTGCTGTACGCCGAATTCCTTGGCCAGGGCTTCCTGCAGGCGGGTGCTGTCCAGGGCGGCCAGGGAGGTGAGCTGTTCGGGCTTAAGGCCGGAATGGATGAGGGCGGTGAGGGCGGTGACATCGGCCGGGTTGAAGATAACCACCACGTGCTTTACGTCCGGGCAGTACTTCTTGATGTTGTCGCCGAAGGAGGCAGCAATCTGGCAGTTGCCTTTGAGGAGGTCTTCACGGGTCATGCCTTCCTTGCGGGGAGCGCCGCCGCTGGAGATGATGTATTTGGCATCTTTGAAAGCCACGGCGGGATCTACAGTGGCAGTGAAGTTCATGCCGGGGAAAGCGCAGTGGTTCATTTCGGCCAAAACGCCGTTGTTACCGGGCTCGAAGATATCGTAAAGGCAAATGTTGGGGGTAAGTCCCAGCATGGCAGCGGTTTGAACCATGTTGGAGCCGATCATTCCGGCTGCGCCCACGATAAGGAGCTTTTCGTCAGTTAAGAATTTCATGATAAAGTGTGTATTTAATTTTAAGTCTTGCGTTTTCAGCGACGCAAAGATACGAAATTTCCAGCATAGATGCGTGGGATTTCTAAAAAATGAATTATCTTTGTGCCGTATAAAATTGTAACGATAAGCATGGAGCCTCCCAGTCAGGTCAAATCCAATCTGTTAGCGGGCGTCGGATCAGACGACCCTCTGTCGCGATTACCCCTGTTTAAGCCGGAAACCCGAAGCCTCTAAGGCATTCGGGCGCTTTGCGCGTATCGTTCAAACACCTAAGGAATGGGACTTTATTTAAAGAAGAAACTCAGAAACGAAGCCACCATCGGCGTGTGGCAAATCACAGAAACGGAGGAGGAACTGACCCAGCTCAGCGCCACCCCCACGGACGAGATGGAAGAAATCTCGTTCATCAAAAGCGAGAGCCTCCGCAAGCAGCGCCTGGCCGTGCGGGCCTTGCTGAACACCCTCTTCGACGAGAAGGTGTACCTGAGCCACCACGACAACGGCAAGCCCTATCTGGAGAACAATCCGGTGAACATCTCCATCACCCATACGGAAAAATACGTGGCCGTAATCCTGCACGATGAAGAAGACTGCGGCATAGACATAGAGTCTCTGGACCGCGACTTCTCCGCCGTGGAGAAAAAGGCCCTCAGCGAAGATGAGATCGACGACCTTGAGGACGAAAAACGCAACGAGCAGCTG
>JAGBJY010000005.1 GCA_017934185.1 Bacteroidales bacterium
AGACCTTCAAAGGGTGTTCAAATGCCGGTTAAAGACATAAGAACACCCTTTGTGTGTGGGAAACATTTGGCACGTTTCGTTTTGGGGAGGCCTTGGCGCGTTTCGTTTTAGGAATGGGCGCGATTCGTTTGCGTGATTATACGTTGGTCCAGTCGTAGTTCTGAACCTCATGGCCCGTTGTCTCAACGGCGCCCATGACTGCGGCAACAGAGCCCGCCAGAATGGCGGTCTCCATTTCCACATCCACGCTGGAAAAAACGCAGGGCGGTACGAATTTAAGCTTTTCCATTTGTTACCTTAATCTATACGCGTACGCATAGCGCGCAAAGCGAAATCATGCAAAGATAGGGGTAAGAATTTGTTTATCCCTTATCCCTGAGGGTTAAATTTATTGTCAAAAGGTAGAAAAAGTGGCGTATTAAGGCAAAACCTTAAAACGCCACAATGTTTTTTAGGGGTTCTTAAGTTGCCATTTGTTACCTCCGTCATTTACAACAACCGGCCGTCAGTGGTATAGGAAGTCATGAGGTGGTCTTCCAGCACGGGACGGATGGACAGAGCATCGGAGACAAGGAAATGCTGGCTGCCTTCGGTCAAAAATGTCTGATCAGGAACATTGAAATTGTGTCTCGTTTGAATAGCGTGGTAACGCAAATCCTGATCGGAATTCATATAAAAGGCGGAACCATATTTCAAATAGTGCTCGGCGTTGGACACTTGATTCAACTGTCCTTTCGTGTCACCGCTCCCTATACGGTTGGAGCACCTGCGCATCTTAATTGCATCCAGATCCCTTCCGTAAAAGCCGGTGAAAGAATACTGGTGAGGCACACAGAAACCGGGAGGGCAGGGGTCATAAATGGTTTTCTCTACCTGAAAATCTTCCTTGCGCTGGTCCAGCCGCATCTGACCGCTCCACATATTATAAGGATAATAGGTTTCCCAGCGGTTATTAAGGGAGCTTTCAGTGCCGGAGGCAAGCTGCATCTGCGGATTGTTAATCAGGGACTTGATGATGGTCTTCTGATTGGCTAAAACAATCATTTCACCTCCAAAACGGGGGGTTATGGTATTGATACTTCTCTCCCGGAAGGTTCCGCTTGTTTTTTGCACAGAGGGATAATGCTCTTTATTATTGATTTCATCCCTGATGCAGCCGGCACTGGGGAGCAAGGGGTCCTTTCTTCCATACTGGTATCCCGGGCTGTCTCCATACTCAGAATTAATCCACTCGGACTGGCCGCTCTGCGCAATTTTGAAAATCCTGTAAGCCGAACTGGCCGGGTCGGTCTGACGGACTTTGGCATACAGCATCCGGGAAGGATACTCCGTAACCGTTGCAGTTCCGGCGTCACACCAGCCCAGATTCTGGTTCAGGAAATAGTCGGAATTCTTATAAGGAGCGCCTCCTTCCAAGGCGGGGTCGGAGGTCAGGAAAACCTCACTCATGGACATGGTTTCACCCGTTACCCAAATGTGCCACGACCATACAATGTCTCCCGACCCATTTTTAAGGGCAAGTACGGCATTGCACTGAAACAGATTGTCTTTACCGACCCGGAACTTGATGTAAGCGCAATTCAGGCCCGAATCCGTCCCTGTAACGCCAATTCCGGAGGCCGGAATCAGCTGAACGTCACTTACCGTAAGTTTCTGCTGGCTCAAATCCTGCCAGAGAATAACTACGGACATGGAACTTTCCGAGAGTCCCATCTGGGGAATGATATAAGGACTGTTGATAGCACCCTTATTGGCATTCAGGAAAGGAGTCAGGTAATTCTTATACGCTTTTTCGCTTTGATTCCCCGAAGCAATGTCGGCTGGCATTACCGGAGCATAAGCGCGGACATTTCCGGCAACGTTATTCTCGGCCACCGTATAATCGATGGCATTTCCGTACACCACCGGGAACATGTACCAGCCTCCGCGGTCAACCACATAGGAATTGGCCGTTACGGGCTTTCCGGCCGTGCGTTTGTTGCCAAAGATGTCGTACATGGAGAGATCCCGGGGCTGGTCCTCTGTCCCGAAAACGCCGTTGTATTCCAAGCGAAGGCCCTGTAAGGTAATAATATCGCTCTCCATCTGATTGACCACTTTCTGAGTCTGCTCCGTTACCGATGCGGCGTTATTGAATCCAATAGCACTGCCCGTGGTTTTACTGAGCGTTTCTATGGAAAAACCGTAACTCCCGCCAGGGTTGGAGAAAGCAGTTGTGGAATCCTGAGAAAAACCCACAACCTCCCAAGGGACAAACTCCCGGTAGGACGGGTCGTTGCTCTTGTAACGGTAGCTGTTGATGGTAAAGTTTTGTGTACCGGCCTCTTTCCCGGGGAAATAGATGTTGTCGATGGGGTCGATAACGTAAATCCACTCGTAGGTATTCGTGAGGGTATAGGTCACCATCTGGCCGGGCTCCCAAAGCATAGACTCAAGGGAGGCCTCAATGTCGCGGGACACGTCACCGTTTGTTACCCGGGCGGTGATTTTTGCTCCGGCGGGAAGGGTTTGCGGCAGAAGGAGCAGGGTTTTGTCGCTGTCCAGGAGATTGAATCCGGGCCGGGCGTCGTCGGCATGCAGGCCATTTCCAAGGCTCAGGCCGGTCAGTTCATAGGAGGCCGATCCGCTGTGGCCGCCCCAGACAAGGGTGGTAAGGTCCAGGGTGCCGCTGTCCTTGACGCCGCTGATGCTCACGCTTGAAATGGTGAGCCCGTCCACAATCCGGAAACGGACGGCGGTAAGGGCGTGTACCATGTTCAGGGGCACATCAATCCCGCGCCAGCCCGGGTCTCCGGCATACTGCCTGGTGCTGGCCGCATCGCTCACCAGCACATCGGCCTGCTGGGAAAGGGACGGGACGGTATAACTGAGGGTGGGGACCGCCGCAGATACGGCATTGACCGTAACGCCGGCAGCCTCATACGGGGCATAGGCGAAATAACGCACATAGCCTTCGCCGGGCCACAGGAGCCGGTGCGAGAAGATGGGCACCCATTTCCAGGAATGGTCGGCGCGGGAGACGTCGCAATCGGCTTTCACCACAGGCGGATTGGATTGCAGCGTCCATGCGGAAGGGGCTGCCTCAGAGGCAGCATATTTGTAAGCCATCAGGCCGATGGAAACGTCCGAGGGTAAAATGCCGGCGGCATAAGTGCCGGCTTTGGTGGCAGCGCGGGACTCGGCCTGCACATAGAGGTACAGCGTATCCTCCCCCGAGGACATGCCCAGCACTTCGGTCATGCCAGCCGCTGTGTCGGCCTTTGTCAAAGCGATACCGGCGGTACTTACCGTGAAAACGGGACCGTTTCCACCGCTGAATTCCACCAGGGATTCGTTCTCACAGCCGGGCAGCAAGAACAAGAGTCCCAGCCCTGCGAGCACAGCTGCCGCTTTCTTCACATCCATTATTCCTAATCTCATTTCTCCAGACTTTTTCATGATTAATCTTCGTCTATCCGGTAGGTGACAAGCCTTCCAGGAAGCCAGCGGTGGCCGGAGATGTCACCGGTATAGGTAACCCCGTCAATGACGGCGCTGATTTTTGCGCCTTCCGGGGTCCACTGGGGAATCATCATCAGGATGTCGGCGTCTTTGGAGGCCACATTCTCTACCCAGTCCCCTTCGGCCATATCCATTTCAAAAACGCCGCCCATCTTCGTGCGGCCGCTCCAAAGGTCTGTGGCGGCGCCGGGCGGCAGTTTGGTCATATCCAGCGTGGCTTTGTCGTACACGCCGCTAATCTTGAGGTTACTGATGTCCAGCCCGGCATCCCGCTTGAAACGGATGCCGGTGAGCACGTGGTGAAACTGAAGGGCTACGGGGGTTACCACCGTGACGGCCCTTGTCTCGGAAGCGGCAGCCAGGAGGTCCCAGTGCCGGCTCCCCACCACTTTTCCGGAAGGGACCGTATAGGTGAGCGCCGGGGCCGCCCCATCGGCCAGGGTGATGCTGAGGGCGGCATCCTGACTGGCATTCCACGGCCCCAGGGCAAACCAGCGGGCCGAATAGCCCGTACGCGAAACGTTGAAGGGAACCTCCGTGAGGGGGAGCCAAGAAGCCGAAGAACTGCTGTATTTCACTTGAACCGGCGTATTTCCGGTGCCGGGGTCCAGCTCCCAGGCCGACGGTGCCGCCGCGCCCTGCATGTTGTAGGCCCAGGCGGCAAAATCCAGCGCCTGCGCGTCGGCACTGCCGTACACCTTGGGAGCCTTGGTGGCAGCGGCAAGGCGCATGGGAAGCGCCTCTTCCACCGCAATCAGATGGAGGGTGCGGCCCTCCTCAGAGATGAGGGTGAGGGTACCGGGGGCATCTGTTCCCTTGGTCTGGAGGTCTAAGACGCCTTCTGACACGCGGAAAGAAAGGCTTGCCTCTTTCGAAGGGGTCTCCAGGCGAAGCGACTGGCAGGCCGGCAATACAAGGGCCAGCGACAGGTATAGGGATATTCTTCTTTTCTTCATGGCTTTACTAGTCTAATTCTACCAGCACTTTGCAAACCAGCGTCTGCGTCTCTGAACCGTATTTTACTGTGCACACAATGTCGGCCTTGCCGTCGGCCTTGGGAAGCACATGCACGGATTGGCCTCCCGGGGTCACCGTCATGTCCGCTACACCCGTATTGGTGCAGTGCCAAGTGATGGTAGAGGCAGCGGTAACATCTGCCCCATCGTACTTGACTCTAACGCCTGTCGCCTGGTGATTGGGCGAAATCGTTGTGAATCTCATGGCATAACAGCCAAGTCCGGTATTCAAGCCATGGGTTACGTCCCCGGCGTCCCGGACCAGCCTGACGGGCAGTTTGGCCGCCTTTCCCCGATAAGTATAGGAAGAACCTCCCGACACTGTACTCAGCGAGTTGGCTCCAAACCATCCAAAATTATCGTTCGCTCTGGAAGCTGTCCTATATGCCAAATAATCATACGTGGCCGCATTTTGATAGTCTTGCACTACATACTCAGTCGGCGCAGTTCTTCGCCGGATAATACCCGTAGTCGGGAAGAAAACGGCTCCGGCGGCTTCCATCAATTCCCATTCCCCGGCAGAATACTGATTATTGATAACCATAGTGTTCCCAAATTCAACCCCGGGAACAAAGGCCGGCAATCCGACGGGCATCACCCAATCGTCCGGGAGGAATACAAGCCCCTTGACGCCGGCTACACGAGCCGTACCGAAGAGTTGTGACTTTCCGTTTCTACCCTGGGCCGCACTGGTTGCCATGAAGTTGAATTCATCGGCAGTAAGCGTTCTCCATCCGGTCTGGGGATTTGCCCCCTGAATGGTATTGGCGCCCCAGTCGCTCTTGCCGCTTACCGTAAGGTCAACTCTGGAGGGTCCATAAGTATCCTCACTCAAATCGGCATCGTAAATCCAGGGCTTATAGAACCGGCCACTTTCGTAGTTGAATCCTGTATCGCCAAAGGAGAAGAGGTCAATAGCCGTTCCCGGAGTCTTGCTTGCCACAAGGTCTGCGTGATTGACCGGGCCTATGAAGTCGTACTGATGCTCGGCAAAGCGCCAGTAACCGGTAATACAGGATTCACCCAGGGCCGCATCAGGATCGGCCGCATCGCCGGCCCCGAATACATACTGCAGGTTGCCCGGGGCAAAGTACACATATTTGCCCTTGCCCACATAGAATGCGCCGGAGCGCGAGAGTTTTTTCACAAAAACCTGCGCCGAGGCCGATTGTCCCCCTTTGGTTGCCGTCACCGTGACAGGAAGGATTCCGGAACCGGTGGTTGTACGGCGCACGCCGCGAAGCGTGATGGAAGAGCCTGTGGTAGAGACGGTTGTAACATAGGTTCCGTCCGTATCGCTGAGCGTCCAATCCACGGGACTTGCCTCGCTGAGGATTCCTCTTCCGAAATAATAGGCCGTGATGGTAATCTCATCTCCCACCCAGACACTGGAGGTTTCGGGAGAAACCCCGAACAGGGGCGTCCACTCATCCACCGGAAGGTCGTTGTCCACATGCTCCCACTCCTCCACCTGCACCGGGGTAACGGCCACGTCGGAGATTTCCTCTTCCCAATTGTCCACCTCAACGGTGAAGGTCCAGGGGTCTACCTGTTTGGGAAGGGTAAGACCGTCAATATTGATTTTCTTTCCGGCAGGGAACTGCACCCACTCGCCGGCGTGCTCGGGGGCCGTCTGGGCATATTTCAGCTTGAGGGAGCGGTCCATGTCGGCCGATACAAAACGCAGCGAAAGGCCGTCCAGCACGGCAGGGTTTGCAGAAGCGCCCTGAGGGTAAGCAAAGACCGTAAAGGTTACCTTCTTGGTGCTGCTTACCTTGACGCCGGAAGGGAGGGTGAAGACCAGTTCGTCGTTGGCGCCGGCGCTGCGCGCGGGAATCTCACTGTAGGCCACCGACATGTTGCCCAGATGCGTCCGGTCTACAGGGCCGCTCACAGAGACCGTGGCCTTGTAGCTGCCCTGAAGCGCGCAATGCTCCGAGGAAAGGCGGAACTCGGTAAGGTCAATTTCTTCTTCGTCCAGGCCTGTCACGGACAGCTGGAAAGTGGTGACCATGGGAGAGAAATAGAGGGAAACTTCGTTCCCGGCTTCCACCTGCTGCCCGGAGAACATCCATGCCAGCTGCATATCGGGGTAAATGAAGCTGTGCTCCACGCCGGCGACGGTGCTTACAGAAGGGGGGCCGCTGTAGGTCTGGGCCTTGGGAAGCGTGGCCGTAATCACATTATTGGAAATGGACTCCGTGGCGGGATACACCCCGTAAAAGAAGTGCGTCCCGGTGCCCCACTGGAGACCGTTGGTTTTTTCCGTGAGATTCTGGAGGGTGGATACGGAATACTCGCTATCCGGGGTGCCATGGGAGGCTATCTTGTAATCGGCTTTCTTTTTGCCGTCGGCCTGGGGCGAGGTGAGGCTCACCAAATCTCCGGCCACCCAGTTGAGGCGTTCTTTCTGGCCAGTGGCCACGTTACCGCCGGCATACTGCGTCTTGGTTGCAGCGGCGGAAGAGGAACGGGCGAAGGCTTTGAACTTGACAGCGGAGCTGTTGTCAAAGGAAGGGTCCCGGAGACAGGAACTGGCACACAGGAGGCTGGCACACAGGGCCGCCAGGAGGAGACAATTTTGCTTGCTTCTGAGAATCATACACTACTGATTATATACGCAGGGGCGTAAAAAGGCATGCAAAAATAGCAGGAAGTATTGGAATACATCCTGTCGAAAAGGTTGTTTTTTATTGTCAAAAGGGAGAAAAATTGGCGTGAGGGGAGAAAACCTTAAAGCCCCTCAAACCCCCTTAGGGCTTCTTAAGCCCCTAAATTCCCCTTAAAAAGCGTAGCCAGAAGGCCGCTTACCGTGCCCGGGGCATAACGGAGGGAGAAGGGGGTAGCGCAAAGGATACGCCAAAAAGTGTCGGCCTTGCGAAGAAAGGGCCGGCGGGAGAGAGCCTCCAAGCGGGAGGGATTGTGATGGCCGAAATTGCCGCCGCGGCGGACGATTTTCAGCAGCGGGGCCGGATCAGGGGCGGGAAGGCCGAAGAGCGGGGCATCGGCCCCCAGGTACTGATTGAGGAAGGAGGACAGAAGGCGGGTCCAACGGAGCACACCGGCCCGCCGGCAGGCTTCCCGGTAAAGGCCGGGGTTGTAGGGCAGGGCGCTGTAAGCCAGGGCCATGTCGCACAGCTGGCGAAGCCCCACGCCCGCGCTGCAGGCATGCTTGAGAATGTGCACATTCAGCATCAGAAGCTCTGCCTCCGGGGAGGGGATTTCCGGGAGGCCGGCGTGCTGCCTGTAAAGGTCATAGTAACGGCTGTGGACGTCTACGTCAAAGCCTTCGTGCGTGAAATGATGGTCACGGGAGTGCGGCAGCCAGAGGTCGATGTCGCCCAGTTCCCGACGCTCCGGAACAGGATAGAAGCGGGCGCATTCCAGGCCTTTGAGGTATACAGGGTGCAGCCCTTCGGCCAGAAGCCGCTGCGTGAGGGAAGCCACGGCACGGCTCATTTTCAGGTAATTGGCTTCCAGGCGGTCGGTTTCAGCCATCAGGGCATAGTCTATGGCGGCAGGCACCTTCACCTCTCCGGGCAGTTGTTCCACGGCCGATGCCAGCACTCCGGTAACGGTCTGGCGCCGGGCCATGGAAAGGAGGGTGTTCCAATGCTCCGGGGTGAGCGCGGCCAAACGGTCCGCGGCGACAGGCTGGCCGTAGAGTCCGCTCCTAAGGAGTAGGAGGAAGATGCCGGTTATGGCATCAGAAGGTGCTGCGTTTCCCATAAATCACAGATTTGGGCCGCCTGTTCCCGGGCTTCGGCCTCATCAAGACCGTACTCGCCTTCCAGGAAAGCAGCCACATCCGAGCGTGTAAATTCCTTTCCGTCAAACGCTTGCCAAAGATGAGCAAAGCTCTCGTTCACCTCCAGGGCGTGAATGTGACCGGCATAGACCATCAGGGTCCACTGGCGTCGGCGCCTGTGCAGTTTGCAGCAGTCCAGCAGCTTCATTTTCCAAAGATTTTGGCCCAGAAACTCTTTTTGCGGGCGCGGCGTTTTTGTTGCCGCAGCTGCGTGAGCTGCGCATAGATGCTGTCCCAGTCCGGAAGGCCGCCCAGGTTGCGGTCGTCAATGTAAACATCGGCCATCACCTTGCCGCCCAGGGGTTTCATGCCCTCCAGGAGGGCCCCCTGCGGGGTATTGCTGTTCACGGCATAGAATTCCACGCCGCGTCTGCGGCAAAACTCCACGGCCTCCTCCAGCAGCTCCCCGTCGCGCACGGTAAAAAGGATGAGTTTGTTCCCTTCATCGGCCAAACGCCTGAGGGTTTCAATGGCCCCGGGCTTTTCCCGGCCGATGGCGGGGTAACGGTGTTCTACAATGGTCCCGTCAAAGTCTACTGCGATGATCATGCCTGCTGCTGCTCCTGTTCCTGTTCTTTCTCACCATAGCCGTAGCCATAGCCGTAGCCGTAACCATAACCGTAGCCGTAACCATAACCGTAGCCGTAACCGTAACTCTTCTTGTAGTCTACGGCGTTAAGGACTATGCTGGGGTTCTTCAGGCGCTTATCCTGGTACATCTGCTCCAGGGTGGCCATGGCGCGGCGGTCAATCTTGCCGGCGCGCAGCACAAAGAGGTTCATGTCCACCACGTTCTGGAGCACCAGCATATCGGCCACCGCCATCATGGGAATGCCGTCCAAGAGCACGTAGTCGTAGTACTGCTTGAGGGTCTCGATGAGCTCTGTGAAACGCCTCCGGCTCAGAAGTTCGGCCGGATTGGGCGGGATGCGGCCGGCGGGAATGAAGTCCACATTCTGCAGGGCATGCTCCACCACAATGTCGGAGGGGTTCATGGCAGGGTCGTTCACATAGTTGGAAAGGCCCTTGCGGCCATGCTTGAGGCCCAAAAGGCCCGAAAGGGTGCGCTTGCGAAGGTCGGCGTCAATGAGGACCACGCGCTTGCCGGTGTCGGCCAGGCAGGCGGCGGTATTCACCGTTACAAAGGTCTTACCTGCACCGGGGTTGAAGGAGGTGGACGCCACGCAAGGGTGCGCACAGCCTTCCGGCCGCATGAAATCCAGGTTAGTGACCAAAAAGCGCATGGCCTCCGTGAACACCTTGGTGTGGGAGTTGGAATAGGCCGTAGTGATGAGGTCCGGGTTGTCTTTCTTCTTGTCGCTCTTCATGCGGGCGGTAGGAAGATCGGCCAGGAAGGGGACGCTGGTAAGCTCTTCCACGTCTTTGCGGCTGCGCACCTTGTTGTCTGTAAGGAGGAACACGATGAGGTACACGGCCGGCAGGAAAACGCCGATGAGGAAGGCCAGGATGAGCATCCGGTTGCGGTTGGGCGACACCGGCGCATGAGAACTGGCGGCAGGGTCTACCAGCTGGGCATTGTCTTCCACCATGGTCATGGCCAGGGCATTTTCCTCACGCTTGTTCAGGAGGAAAACATAGAGGTTCTCCTTGAGTTTCTGCTGGCGCTCGAAGGTGAGCAGTTCCATGGATTTGGCCGGCAGGGCCGAGAAACTGGCCAGGGCGTCACGCTCGCGGCGGGACAGGTCTTCCTTGCGGAAGTCCAGGGTGGTTTCGAAGGTGGCCAGGCGGTCCAGGATGTTCTGCCGGAGGGGCACCAGGCCCGACTCCAGCTGCTTTACCACCGGACTTTCCGTACTGCTGGACTCCACCAGGCGGGCCCGCTGGAGGATAAGGTCGTTGTACTCCGAAATGGCCGCATTCACCGACACATCACTGAGGCCGATATTGGCCGGCACCGGTTCATACGTCTTGAAGGCGTCCAGCAGGTACTCCTTGAGGTAGGAAGCCAGGCGCCCCTGCATCTCCAGTTCCGTTATCTGACGGCTGTAACCCTTGCTCTCGGTCAAATAATCGCTGGCCGATGCCTGCGCACTGAGCAGGCGCTCTCCCTGCTTGAAGCGGGCGATGTCACTCTCTACCATTTCCAGCTCCTGCTGGATGGCCACAATGCGCTCGTTGATAAACTCTGCCGTGTGCAGTGCCGTGCGGTTCTTCTCCCGGATAGACTCCAGGTTGTATTCGTCCACAAGCACATTCACAATGTCACAGGCCCGGCGGGGCGAAAAGTCGGTCATGGAGACGTACAGGAGGGAGCCCGTATTGGACTGGTCTATGTGCAGGCGGGACAGATAGGCCCCTGCGGCGCCGTCCAGGGAGTTTTTCACCACCTCAATGCTTTTGCCAAGATAATTGTTATATGTGGGCGTGGCCAGGAAAGCCACACGGGTACCGGCAAAAGCAATGGTGTCTCCAAGATTCACCTGGGCCGTTGACCCATTGGACTGTACTGTAATGGATTTGGCGTTCTGGGGAATGACGCTGAGGCGGAAGGATTGTGCATTGCCGGCGCTGCTTCGCTGCACCCACATGCGCACCGGCGACAAGTCGTACATCTCCACGTCGCGCAGTTTCACATCAAAGCGGTAGTCAATATCGGCATTCAGATTGAGGACCACCTGCTTCATGAGCTCTTTGGAACGCAGCTGAAGCTTTTCGTAAGAGATACTCACCGTATTGACCATGCTGCTGTACTGGGACAGGCCCGAACGGTTGTTGGCCGGGTTCTTGATCATGACCGTGGCCGTACTGCCGTACATGAGCGGCATCTTGGAGTATCGGTAATAGGCATAACCCACGCAGAGCAGGATGCTCACGAGGAAGAGCCACCAGTGGCGCAGGAAAAAAAGCGCTACGTCCACCAGATTAATCTGACTGTTGTTTTTTTCTTGCATGGGCGCTTACTTGTTGGAAATGTTCAACAAAACCAGGATGGAGGTTACCAGGGAGGCGGCCGACATGAGCGGGGTGACGGAGGTCAGCAGGGCCTGGACCGTGGGATCCTGGCGGGGGCTGCGGGGCTTGAGGTAAACGATGTCGTTCTGCTGGAGATAGAAAACCGGCGAATCAAACACCTCTTTTTTACACAGGTCCACCTGATAGGCCTGCCGGGCACCATTTTCCGTACGGATGACCATCACGTCGTCCATGCGGAAACGGATGTCGGGGCCGCCGGTGCGGGCCAGCAGCTGCACCAGGTTCATGCCGCCCACCACGGACATTTGCTCATTCCTTTCGCCAATAACGGTAATCTCAAAGTTCTGGAGCGTAACTTTCACCGTGGCATCCTTGATATAACCGCGGCTTTTCATCTCTTCCTCCAGCAGGTCTTCCAGTTGCCGGGTACTGAGGCCCACCACATTGATGGGGCCCAGTTTGGGAAACTCGATGCAACCTTCCCGGTCCACTTCATACGAAACAACCTGCCGGGCCGATGAAGAGGAGGATTCGTTAAAATTGAGCGCAGCGTTGAAAGGGGCGGCCAGCTGGGGAATCTCACTGAGCACCAGAATTTCCAAACGGTCAAAGGGTTGCAGCTTGATGTCTTCCGGCTGCTTGGCCTCGTAACGGACATCGTACTCCATGCCCTGGAAGATGGAAAGCCGCTTGGGCGATACGCATCCGGCCAGTTGCAATGAAAGGAGAAAAAGAATCAATATTCTAAACCTTCTCATAGATTTGCTTAATTTGTTCAATCATAGTTTCTACTGTAAACAGGGCCTCAAAACGCTCCCTGGCGCCCCTGCCCAATGTTTCTTGCCCCTTCACCACCTCCAGGATGGCCTCGGCAAGTTCCCGGGCACTCCCCGGCTCCACGTTCCGTCCGCTCACGCCGTCGGCATTCACCCACGACACCCCGGATTCCGGGATTTTGGTGGCTACCACCGGCTTTCCGCAGGAGAAAGCCTCCAGCTGCACAATGCCGAACGCCTCCGTTTTCATGACGCTGCAAAGCACAAAGGCGTCACAGGCGGCAAACCAGGCGGGAATCTCTTCCTGGGGAAGATATCCGGCCAGCTCCACTTTCCCTTCCAGCCCCAGCGCATGAATCTGCGCCAGGAGCTCTTCCCTGAGCGGTCCCATGCCTCCGATGACCACTTTCCAGCCTTCCGGAAGCAGCGCGGCCGCTTCTACCAGATAGCGATAACCCTTGTAAGGGACCAGGCGGCCGATGCTAAGGATGAGCCGCTGGCAGGGGTAGCGCCCCCGCACCAGAGAGGCATCGGCCTTCTGTACCGGGGCAATGCCAATAGGTACAAAGGTACATTTTTCCTGCCATTTTTGCAACCAGGGCGACTGAGCCACGTATACGGGCGTGGTCCCCACTATCTTGCAGGCCCTCCGGACAAGCCAGCTTTGGAGGGGCCGATAAAACTGCATCAGCAGCTTCTGGGAAAGGATGTCGCTGTGCCAGTGCAGCACCACCTTGCCTTTGTATCCGCTCAGGCGAAGGGCCAGGGCGGCCATGGGATCGGGATGGTGGACGTGGATAAGGTCGTATTCCGTGGCATGCCTTCGCAGCCAGCGCACCATGGCCGGCGACAGCATGGTGGCGGCTTTCTTGGCAAGGGCCTTCACGCAGAAGACGCGCCCGCCTCCCGGAAGCTCCAGCACAAGGGCCTCCTTGGTCTGCCGGGCAAAGGCCGCGTGGGAAGGGTCTGCACCGTCCTTGGGCAGGATGGCACAGAGCATGTCGCAAGGCACGCCTGCCAGCGGAAGGTTTTCCGTGAGGTCCCACATCACCTTCTCCACGCCACCCCGGATGGGATAGAATTTACCCAGTTGTAAGACTTTCATAGAGTGTCAGATAATCGTTAAAACGGTCTGCGGCGCCAAAATGCGCCAGGGCGTAAGCGCGGCAGCGCTGCGTAGCATCCCCTTGGGAGCGGAGGGCGTGAAGGGCCTTCGCGAGGCCCTCGACATCCCCCTGCGGCACCACCGCCCCCGTTTCGGGCGTAATGGATTCCGGGCTGCCGCCTGTTCTGTAAGTAACCACCGGAGTGCCGCAGGCAATGGCTTCCATGTTCACCGTGGGGTAATTGTCCTGCCAGGTGGGATTCACCAGCGCCACGGCCTCCGTGTAGAGGGCCGCGAGGGCGGCGGCATCGGCCGTGCGGTCTATGGCAATGACGTTTTCCGGGAAACTGTGGCCGGCGGGGCGCCGCCCCACCACCACCAGCTTCTCGTCCGGGGAAAGCAGGGCCGAGAGCTGCGCCAGGTCTTTGAGCCCCTTTTCCGGCAGCCAGATACTGGCAACCGCCAGGTAATAAACGCCATAGCGTTCCCTAAGGGCAGCATCCGGCACGGGTTTAAACACCTCCAGATCAATGCCATTGTGGATTACCCGGCAGGGAACCCCTCCCAGGAACGACCGGGCCACTTCCGCTTTCATCCACTGCGAAACGGTGACCAGGGTAAGGGTGGGAATCCCGGTAAAGGCCTCCCGCTTGTCTTCCCAGTTTTTCCGGGAGCGGTCCCGCAGCAGGCTGGCGGGGAAGGCCTTTTTCTGCGGGCAGTGATGACAGCCCTTCTTCCAGCGGTCACAACCGGCCGATGCATAGTGATAGCAATGTCCGGTGTAGAGCCAGCAGTCGTGCACGGTCCAGACCACCGGTTTTCCCATCCGGGCCAGGGCCTTGCAGAGAATCTTGTAATTGAGGAAGTAGCCGTGGATGTTGTGAATATGGACAACGTCGGGGTTCAGTTTCCGGAGCCTCGCCACAAAGCGCCGGGTGGCCAGGCGCGAAGCCAGGCCGTGGGCATCCAGAAGCCGCGTAGCCACAAAATGGAGCAGCAAATCCAGCTTGTTCCCCACAGGAATAAGCTTTGAAGAGTGCTGCGGCACGCCGTCCCGGGCCCGGCTGTAGGCCACATTACTCTCCCAGCCGGCGTCCTGCGCCAGTTCTCCCAGCACGCGCATAATTTTCCCGGTGGAGGTGTTTTCCTTCACAACGGGATTGATCTGCAGCAGTTTTTTCATCATTTTCCGCCAATGAGAAGGCCCAGCACGCGGGGTAGCCAGCGCCTCAATATCAGATAGGCCCCACTGAGCAGCAGCAACACCGTAAGGGCGGCCGCAAGCCCCGCCATCGGCTGCATCCAAAGGCTTCCGGCCTGCGCATAAGCCATTTTTTTCACCGCCAGGATGGGGATGTAGTGATACAGGTACACAAAGTAGCACCAGCCCCGCCAGGCCGGCGGAATGTTCAGCTGCACTTTGCACACCAGGGCCCGGGTACGGGGGTCAAAGGCCGTCATGGCGCCCAGGGAAAACCACAGCCAAGGGGCCGGCGTAAGGCCGAAGTACGTAAGTACCCCCAGGACCAGCACGCCCCACCAACGGGTGTAACGGACAAGAAGGAACACCACCGGGGACAGGAGGCTCACCAGCATGAGCTCCCGGATAAACCAGAGGGAAAGGTTCACAGGGCCCTTCCAGAAGGCAAAAAGCGGGTCTTTCCAGTTTTCTCCCAGGAAGCCGGAAAGCATCTGGGGATACCAATGGGAAGCCGCCGCATAGCAGGCAAGGGCAAAGAGGTTGGCGATGAGATAAGGGATAAGGAGGGAATGCACCCTCCGGCCCAGTTTCTTTGCAAACCAGCTGGCGGCCGGATCTTCCGGGGTACTGAGGAAAAAGAGAAAGCCCGAAAGGACAAAGAAAAGCGGCACGCAGACCTCAGTGACCAGCACCACGCCTTTGAAGAGCAGGCTCACCCAGCCGCCCCCTTCCGGAATGTCGGCCGGGGTGGAATGCCTCAGGACAATTCCCACCGTGAGCAGGATTTTCAATAGGTCTACGAGCGGAGTGTTCTGAACAGGTTTTCCCATTGCTTCATTACGTTTTCTTCTGAATAGATTTGCGTTACCCCGGGAGCGGCGGCCGCCATTTCGGCCCTCAGCCGGTCATCTTCCATGAGCTTTTGCATGGCAGCGGCAAGGCCCGGAACATCGCCCTCGGCTACCAGGAGGCCGTTTTTCCCTTCCTCGATAATGTCCCGCGGGCCGCAGAGGCAGGCAAAGCTCACTACCGGCAGGCCGCAGCCCATGGCTTCAATCATGACCATGGGAAAGCCCTCGTAATGGGAACTCATCACCAGGAAGGCGCTCTTGCCATACTCCTCAAAAACGGAGGTGGTGGTTCCGGCCAGGCGGGCCGATGCCCCAATGCCCAGGCTTTGTATCTGGGCCTCAAGCATTTCCTTCCATTCCCCCTGGCCAAAAATGTCCAATTGCCACTGGGCCCTCAGGGCCTGGGGCAGGAGGGCCCAAGCCTGAAGCAGGCGGTCAAAACCTTTCTGGTAGTCCAGCCGGCCCACCGCCATGACGCGGTGACTGCCGGGCTCCTTTTTCACCTCAGGGAAGGCCAGCGCGGCATTGGGAATGACCGAAAGGTTGGGAAGGGCGCCCCAGTAGCGGGCATCTTCCCGGGAAAGCACCACAAAACTGTCAAAACGGCGCACAATGCGCTGGTCCTGCCAGGTGCGGAAGCGGTCGGCCAGGCCCAGAAGGCCGCTCCGCCCGTATTGGAGGCGGAAAAACTTGCAGTAGTGCAGCTCCAGCACCTTTTTGCTCCCATCCTTCAGGGAGGGGATGAAAGAGGACTCAGAGGGGTAAAGCGAGAGGGTGATATCGGCCTTTTCCGCCATCAGGAAAGCGCTCAGGCGCTTTTTGTGCAGGCGGCGGCGACGAAGGTATCCCGCTATTTTTTGAAGGGGATTCTTGCCGTTGTCGTGCGTGTAATTGATGGCAAGGTCCACCATCTTCACCTCGGGAGGAAAAGCGTAGAAAGGGGGCCTTCCGCCCTGGTCTGTGGTAACTACGGAAATCTCGTAGCCCCCCTTGTTCACCAGGTAGCGTACTTTGTTCAGCAGCACCCTTTCCATGCCGCCGGGGTTGTAGACAGAGGCTATGCAGTAAACCAGTTTCATCGGCTGTAATATTTGACGTCTCCGGCTGCGCAGAACAGGAGGGCATCCATGAAAAAGATGTCCGTCTGGACCTTGCTCCAGATAATGAAAGTGAGGGCTACAAAAAGGATGGAAACCAGGGCAAAGCGATTGTATTTCTCATTGAGAACAAGATGGTTATACACATAATACAGGGAGTAGATAACCAGCCCAATGATGCCGCAGTAGAAGATGAAATTCACGTAGCCGATGTCGGAGTTGGTCTTGAATACGCCCACAATGCCCTCGCCGATAATCCAGCCGCGCCGGGTGGTGGGCCATACCCACATGGTTTCCAGGTGGTCGGTGGAGCCGGTGCGGAATTCGCCGGTTTCCACCCAGTTGAAGAAACCTTCAAAGCCAAAGCGCACGTTGTCGTGGAAAGCCTCGCTGCTCTGATACAGATACACGCTGCCCACAATGCCCAGCACAATCACAACGAAGGAAACCAGGAAAATACGCACTTGCCGGTTGGAGATATAGCCGCCCTTCCCCACCGCCAGATTGGCCAGGGCCATATAGGCCAGTCCCAGGGCCGCACCCACCATGGTGGTGCGGGAAATGGTGGCTCCCAGCACCATGATAATCAGGAAGGCCAGCAGATAAGTGGTGATGGAAAGGGCCCGGTTTCCCACCTGGTGGTTGGTGGAAATCTGATGGGCAATGAGCACCAGTATGGGAGAGAAACGCACCCCGGCCACATCCAGGGCGCAGCCAATGCCGTAAAGACGTCCGCCCTGTTTATAAAAATCCTGGCCGAAACGGAACAGCATGTCCACCAGGCGGGAGACAAAACCCACATTGTCAATAAGCAGGGACAGCACGCACTGGGACACGCCCACAATGGCCAGATACTTGGTGAGGGTGGGAAGGTCGTCCTTGCCGGTACAGTATTTCATTACGGCCAGGGCACCGTAAGCGCCCAAAAGCCAGGTAAAGAAAGACTTGATGTAGGAGACGTACTCCATGTCGTAGGTTTCGGCCGCCGTTACGGCAATAAGGCACCACAGGGAAAAGAGCGAGGCCAGGAGCCCGGAGATCAGGACCATCCGGGACATCTCCAGCTTATGGCTGCGGATGCTGCGGAAAGCATACACGGCAATGCCCCATCCGGCCAGAATCATCTTGGAGTTCAAGGCGCTTGGCAGGAAAGTAAAGCTCACGGGAAAGATGAAAAAGCTTAGAACAACTCCCGTAGCAAGGCCGGCAAAAAACTTTTTCATCTACTTGTAAAGAACGCCGTACACAAAACGGTAAATAACTGTATAGTAAAGTTTTACAAGCCACCACTGCCGCCGTGACGCCGCCCATTGCAAAAGGCGGGTGCGGAGCGGGAGGGCTTTGTTGGATAGGGCATGGGCATTGGCCTCCGGGAACCAGCCATACCAAATTTCATAGAGTTCCCTGTCGGGGCCGATGAGCAGCGGCAACTTGAGGAAGAGTTTCAAGTGGCTCACGTACTCCTTTAACTCTTCTGCATAGGGAGATGCCTCCACCGCCTGCTGCGCCAGGGCCAGGTTGTCCGATATCTCCCGCCGCCTAAGCTCGCTGAACTGACGGCTGATGGAGGTTGCGCTCACGGCGTTATAGCAGTAAAGGGGCTCATGGAGCTGCACCACTTTACCCGCGAGGCAAAAAGCCCGGATCATCAGCTGCATGTCTTCGCCCATATTGGCCCCGGGAGTAAACGCCAGGCCGTTTTCGGCCACAAAGGCCCTTCGCAGCGCAAACAGCCAAAGGTTCCAGCGCATGGTGCCGCCCATCAGGTTTTTCAAGGCCTGGAGCGGGGTGTCATAGGGGGCCTGGCGCATGGTTCGGGCGTTTTTTTCAAAGCCCAGCGTCCAGTCCCAGCCGATGATGTCGGCCTCCCCGGCCACTGCGGCAGCCCTTTCCAACGCCTCCGGCGCCAGGGTGTCATCGGCATCCAGGAAGGCCAGGTACTCCCCCTGCGCTTCCTTGAGGCCACGGTTACGGGCCGCCGCCACTCCGCCGTTTTCCGCCTGGCGGAAAATGTGGCCCTGAAGCCCGCTCCCGGCAAGGAATTCCTGCATGATGGAGGGGGAAGCGTCGGTGGAACAGTCGTCCACAAAAACCACTTCAAAGTCCCTGAAAGTTTGCCCCGCAAGGCTTTCCAGGCTGTGCCGGAGCGTCCCTTCCGCATTGTACACGGGAATGATTACACTGAAGGTCATAGGCTTTGCAGGATGCTCTCGTTGAACTTTCGGGCAAAAAGCGCCTCGGAGGCTTCCAGTGCGGGAAGGTCCCGGGCCGTCCAGTCAATGATTTGCCCGTCTTTCCAGCCGATGGCCCTGAGGCAGCCGGCGCCGTCGGCCTCTGTGTTATACAGCCTTTCCCGGAAAGGCGGCTGCCAGGCCAGGGTTTGCATCACCATTTCATCGGCACAGAAGTTGTGGCTGAAGACCTTCTGGGCCCAGGCCCTGTGGGAGAGGAAATGGCGGGCCATAGCGTCCGTTACGCTTACCCACTGGGAGCCTTTTTTGAAGGGAATGTTCCGGTTGCGGTAAATGCCCAGAAGCTCCTGAAGGCGGATGCAGGCGGCCCGGAGCGCACGTTTTACGATTGACGTGTTCTTGAAATCTTCCGGGAAAAGGTGCCAGCGGCGGACTTTCCGCACAATCTCCGGGGTAATCTCCGTAAGGGTGTAGCCGATGAATTCCTTTCCGGCGTTCCGCTCACAGAAGGCATGGATGTAATCCTGGGATTTGACCGGCAAGTCTACTCCGGAGAGGAGGTGGTAATACTGGTAGGGGCCGTGGGAAACCGCCTCCGCAAACAGAACATATTCTGCCTCAACAACCGTCCAGTCTCCCCAGCGAACATCCACACGTTCATGCGTAAAATACAGCCCGGCATGCTCTGTATGAAGCTCCGGCAGCACCTGCGCCTTCTTGTCTATGTGCACAAAAATGTCGTTGCGGGCGTCGTCCAGGCGGGACAGCAGCTCCCTCAGAAGCCCAAAGCTCCCGTGCGCCAGTATGAGGTATGCGTGCTTCATTGGGCCAATACAGCCAACCTGCGCTTAATTAAAAGGATACACTCCTGCCGCAGAGACTCAGGCAAAAAGGAATCCTCAAGTATTTGCATCCATTCCGGGAGAGTCGATTGCATCCTCCGGATAATCATATCGGCCGATGCCCGGCTAAGCCCGGTATCCGCCATCGCCTCTACGAAGGTATCTCTGGTAAAACCCCATTTCTTTCCGTCCGTTTCAAAGGTCAACGCCATCTCTTCCGGATCGGACGGATCGGCCAAGGCGACGGACAACAAATCATAGGCTGGAGACAGAACATATTCGCGGTTTCCTATGTCCAGAAGGGAAAAGTTCTTGCAATGCATATCGGAATTGCCGGTAATCCACGAAAACAACACCAACTCCCAAAAACGTTGTAAATCGAGCAGAGGAGCCGAAGAGAACTGTTTGACGGTATGCGCCAACTGGCGGTATGTTCCAAAGTACTTGTGTTCCGTGAGGATGCCGCAAAACACATCTTTAATAAAAACACGAGCCTGTCTCATTCAATTT
Source organism: Bacteroidales bacterium (assembly GCA_017934185.1). Lineage (GTDB taxonomy): Bacteria > Bacteroidota > Bacteroidia > Bacteroidales > UBA932 > Cryptobacteroides. The sequence goes on from JAGBJY010000005.1 coordinate 19,834, forward strand.
CTGTTTTAGCGGGCCAAAGATGCTCACCAAAAAGAAGCAAAACCTGATTGACCTTGTCCATTCGCAAGGTCTTCTTACCTTGCTCCATCTCACGGATAAAACGAAGCCCTACACCAGCCCTTTCCGCAAGCTCTATCTGCGAAAGTCCGTATTTTTTTCTTTTTGCCTTTATATATTCTGACAGTTGCATTTTATACCCCTTAGGGTGCAAATATAAGAATTATTATTCAATTTATACCCGAATGGGTGCAAAACAGCAAAGCTTTTCTTCCATTATACCCTTTCGGGGTTACTATCTCAGTTTTCTTTTCCCTAAATTCCGCAGACAATTTGTCTGCTAAATTCCAAAAGTCCTGATAAAGAAATCCTTACCAGGACTTGATATTGTCAGAAATTTCACCTAAATTAGTGCTTACCACAACAACTATATAAGCGAGCACTGACATGGCG
>JAGBJY010000035.1 GCA_017934185.1 Bacteroidales bacterium
AGCATGCTTCCTCTTGATCTTTCCCGATCCGGTAAGCGTAAAGCGCTTTTTGGCACCGGAGTTGGTTTTAAGCTTTGCCATTGTGTTAAAATTAAAAATTATTTTTTCTTTACGGGGGCAAGCATCATGGTCATGCGTTTGCCCTCAAGTGTTGGCATACTTTCGGCCCGGCCATATTCCTCCAGTTCCACCGCAAAGCGAAGCAGCTGCTTCTCTCCCTGCTGGGCAAACTGGATGGAGCGTCCGCGGAAGAAGATGGAGGCTTTCACCTTGGACCCTTCCTGCAGGAACTCCTGGGCATGCTTGAGCTTGAACTGGAAGTCATGCTCGTCGGTGTTGGGGCCGAAACGGATTTCCTTGATAACTATCTTTGCAGCGTTGGCTTTCATCTCCTTCGCTTTCTTGCGCTGCTGGTACAGGTACTTCTGGTAATCCAGAATCTTGCATACGGGCGGATCGGCCTTGGCGCTGATTTCCACCAGGTCCAGTTCCAGTTCCTCCGCCAGGGCCAGGGCCTTGGTGAAGGGATAGATACCCTGTTCGGGGATGTTGTCCCCTACCAGTCTCACCTGTGAAGCAGTGATTTCACGGTTAATCCTGAGGGCGTTTTCGTCCTTCTGGACACCCTGCTGCTGTACAGGTTTCTTCTTTTTGAGACCACCGGGTCTCGGTTTGAAAGGCGTTGCGATAGTTATACTCCTTTAAAAGTTAAACTTACTGGGCCAGTTCTTCTTCAACGGCCTTGCGAATATACTCCACAAGACCCGGCACGCTCATAGAGCCCTGGTCCACGGCTCCACGACGTACCGAGACGGACTCGTCCGCCACTTCTTTCTCTCCGACGATGACCAGAACGGGAACTCTCATGAGGGAAGTCTCACGGATTCTCTTGCCGAGGGTTTCATTCCTATCGTCGATAGAGGCGCGAATTTCGGAATTATTTAGCAGATTTACAACTTTTTTCGCATAATCTGCATATTTTTCGCTCACAGGCAGCACTTTAACCTGGTCCGGATGCAGCCACAGGGGCAGATGTCCGGCGGTGTGCTCCAGCAGCACGGCCACAAAACGCTCCAGCGAACCAAACGGCGCGCGGTGAATCATGACAGGGCGCTTGCGGGAACCGTCGGAGTCTACGTACTCCAGTTCAAAGCGTTCCGGCAGGTTGTAGTCTACCTGGATGGTGCCCAGCTGCCAGCTGCGGCCGATGGCATCCTTCACCATGAAGTCCAGCTTGGGGCCGTAGAAGGCGGCTTCGCCGGTTTCCACTACGTAAGGCAGGCCCTTCTTCTTGGCGGCGTCGATGATGCCCTGTTCGGCCTTGTTCCAGTTTTCGTCGGAGCCGATGTACTTGGAAGGGTTCTTGGGGTCACGCAGGGACACCTGGGCGGTGTATTTGTCAAAATGCAGAGTCTTGAACACGTAAAGGATGAGGTCAATCACCTTTTCGAATTCCTCCTGAAGCTGGTCCTGGCGGCAGAAAAGGTGGGCGTCGTCCTGGGTGAAACTGCGCACACGGGTGAGACCGTGGAGCTCTCCGCTCTGCTCATAGCGGTACACGGTGCCGAATTCCGCAAAACGCAGGGGAAGGTCACGGTAAGAGCGGGGTGCGCTGCGGTAAATCTCGCAGTGGTGCGGGCAGTTCATGGGTTTGAGGAGGTATTCCTCCCCTTCCTGCGGGGTATGGATAGGCTGGAAGGAGTCTTTGCCGTACTTGGCATAGTGGCCGGAAGTGACGTAAAGTTCCTTGCCGCCGATGTGCGGCGTAACCACCGGCAGGTAGCCGTATTCGGCCTGTTTCTTGGCCAGGAACCCCTGGAGGGTGTTTCTGAGGGCGGCACCGCGGGGCAGCCACAGGGGCAGGCCCTGGCCTACGCGCTGGGAGAAGGTGAAGAGCTCCATCTCCTTGCCAATCTTGCGGTGGTCGCGCTTCTTGGCCTCTTCCAGTACCTGGAGGTATTCGGTGAGCATGCTGGCCTTGGGGAAGGTGATGCCGTAGATACGGGTGAGCTGCTGACGCTTCTCATCGCCCCGCCAGTACGCACCGGCCAGGGAGAGCACCTTCACGGCCTTGATTACTTCCGTGTTCTTCAGGTGCGGTCCGCGGCACAGGTCCGTGAAATGGCCGTTGGTATAATAGGTGATGGTACCGTCTTCCAGCTCGGAAATGAGCTCCTGCTTGTACTGGTCGCCTTTTTCGGTGAAATACTTCATGGCATCGGCCTTGGAGACTTCGATACGGCGGAAGACTTCCTTGCCGCGGGCCAGTTCCAGCATTTTGTTTTCGATGGCTTTGAAATCGGCATCCGTGAGGGTGCGGCCGTTCATGTCCACGTCGTAATAGAAGCCGTTTTCAATGGCCGGGCCGATACCGAACTTCACCCCCGGGAACAGCGCCTCCAGGGCTTCGGCCATCAGATGGGAAGAGCTGTGCCAGAACACGTGCTTGGCCTCGTCGTCCTCCCATTTCAGGAGGCGAATCTCCACATCCTCCGTGATGGGACGGGTTACATCAATGGTGGTTCCTTTGGAAGTCTCGGGCTCATCCGGGCGCTTGATGTTAACTGCCAAAATCTGCTCGGCCAGACGGGGGCTGATGCTCATAGCCACGTCATAACCGCTTACGCCGGCCTCATACTGCCGCACGCTTCCATCAGGGAACTTAATGTTGATCATAATCTTTTGAGTTTATTACTTACAATGTCTTTCACTCGCCACCGCTGTGGTAGCCTGCAAAGATAGTAATTTTTTATCAGATATTGTCTCGCTCACAGAAGTGGAAAAATATTACTATATTTGTAAATCATGAAGAAAACAGTAGACAATACAGCACTGTGGAATGAAGCGGCCAAGGCGGGCTTCCTGTTCGGAGCCGTGTCGGTGGGCTGCCTTACGCTGAAGGAGCTGTCGGCGCTTTCCGGCTCGGCCTTCCTGGTGCAGGCGGCCGCCATTATCCTCTGGGCGGTGGAGTTCTTCGGCTGCATCCTCCTCATGAAGAAGGTGATGCTGGACCTCAGGGACAAGTACGAAGGCGTGAAGATGGAGCATACCCGGAAGATGGGAAGCCGAGCGGCCCTGCTGAGCGGCATGCTGCTGGCATCGGCCCAGGCGCTGTTTATCATGGAGATGCCGGAAAGCGGCATGACCGAAGTGGTGGATTCCCTGGCCGGGACCATGCAACTGGGCACTGCGCAGCGGGAGCAGTTGGAGGGCATGATGGACAAGCTGCCGGTGTATACCTTTGTCTTCGGCTGGCTGTACTGCTACCTCTATGGCAGCCTTTTGGCTTCCTTCATGTCCCGCTACATCTTCCTCCAGCGGCTCTTCCTGCCCCTGAACGACGATAGCCAAAACCCGAACACCCCTGACGAACAATAAGTTATGGACCTTTCCATCATTATACCGCTTTACAACGAGGCCGAATCCCTGCCGGAGCTGAAGGCGTGGATAGACCGCTCCCTCAAAGGCTTCAGCTATGAACTCATCTTCGTGGACGACGGCTCCACGGACGGGTCGTGGAACGTGATTCGGGAGATGGCCGGTCAGGTCGGCCATGACGAAGCGTCATGCCCGGCCCCGACCGGGCATCCCGTCCGCGGCATCCGTTTCCGCCGCAACTACGGCAAATCGGCCGCCCTTTATGAAGGCTTTGCGGCGGCGGAAGGTGACATTGTGGTAACGATGGACGCCGACCTGCAGGACTCGCCGGAGGAAATTCCTCAGATGGTTCGCATGATTCGGGAAGAAGGCTACGACCTGGTGTCCGGCTGGAAGCAGCACCGCGTGGACAATGTCCTTACCAAGAACATCCCCTCCAAACTGTACAACTGGACGGCCCGCAAGGTTACCGGCATCAAGCTCCATGACATGAACTGCGGCCTCAAAGCCTACAAAGCCGAGGTGGTGAAAAACATCGAGGTGTACGGCGAAATGCACCGCTACATCCCGTACCTGGCCAAGAATGCCGGATTCACCCGGATTGGCGAAAAACCGGTGCACCACCAGAAGCGCAAGTACGGCGTGTCCAAGTTTGGCATGAGCCGGTTTGTGAACGGCTTGTTGGATCTGATGAGCCTGTGGTTCCTCTCCCGCTTTGGCGGAAAGCCCATGCATTTCTTCGGGACCAGCGGCATCCTCATGTTCCTGGTGGGCTTTGTGATGACCATCTGGATTATTGTGGAAAAGCTGGTGAATCAGGCCCAGGGCCTCAAGTTCCGCCCGGTCACGGACCAGCCGCTCTTCTACCTGGCCCTGCTTTCTGTCGTGCTTGGCGTCATGCTCTTCCTGGCCGGCTTCATCGGTGAAATGATTGCCCGCAGCGCCGAAGGCCGAAACAGCTACCAGATAAAGGAAAGGCTGTAATAACTTGTGGATAAGAAACATTTGAACCTATGAGAGAATTCAACGTTACAGGCATTTGCAATCCGGCGAGGCACTATATGGTGGATACTTCAAAGCGATTTGAAGAAATCCTCCGTTATATAGATACCGGCAAGTACTTTACCATCAATCGGGCCAGGCAGTTCGGGAAAACCACCACGCTCAATATGATTTGGCGGAAACTGTCGGACCGGTATTTGGTGATTACGCTGAGTTTCGAGGGCGTTGGTGATACCCCGTTTGAGTCAATTGATGGTTTTGTGGGAATGTTCTCCCGGCAAATGGCTTATTTCCTGGAAAAAGTAGTCAAAGATGAGAATCTTGCAGGCATCTGGAAAGAAAGCACAGCTACCACTATTGAGGAGTTGTCAAAGACCATCTCTGAATTCACATCCTCATGCGGTAAGCCTGTAATTCTGACCATAGACGAAGTTGACAAGAGTTCAGACAATCAGGTTTTCTTAAGCTTCCTTGGGATGCTCCGCAATAAGTATCTGGAGCGTGATGTCCAAGGTATGAACTCCACTTTCCATAATGTCATCCTCGCCGGTGTTTATGACATCAAGAACCTCAAACTGAAGATCCGTCCGGACGCTGAGAAGAAATACAATTCTCCCTGGAACATAGCGGCCGATTTCACCGTGGACATGACCTTCCATCCGGAGGAAATAGCCCGGATGCTCGGGGACTACGAGGCGGACGTCCACACCGGAATGGACATAAAGGCAATAAGCGAGGAGATATACCGCTACACCAGTGGCTACCCTGTTCTGGTGTGCTATATCTGCAAATATATCGACGAAAGGTTGGACCGCAATTGGACATCAGAGGGTGTAAAGGATGCCGTTAAGATTTTCCTCGCCGGAGACAACACCCTGATAGATGACCTGTCCAAAAATCTGGAGAATTATCCGGAACTCAGGGAGTTCCTATATAATATCTCCGTAAACGGAACAGATTACACTTATGCGCCGGTTGATCCGATGGTCAGGTTTGCTGCTTTGTTCTCTTACATCAAGCCTGTAGGGGGCAAGGTCCGCATTCACAACACCATCTTTGAAGAGGCCATGTTCCTTTACTTCACTATTGGTTACCAGAGAAAATATTCCAGTAAACTTTCCCCCTTCCAGATGAATTACATCATTGGCGGCCACCTGAGCCTGGAATATGCCCTGGAGCGTTTCTCCGCCATGATGCATGAAGAATACCGCGTGGAAGACGGGGCTTTCCTGGAACGCCAGGGAAGACTTGTCTTCCTCAGCTTCCTGAAGCCCATCATAAACGGTACCGGATTCTACTATGTTGAACCCCAGACCAGGGATGACAAACGCATGGATATCATTGTCACTTACGGCAAAGATGAGTTCATCATAGAGCTCAAACTGTGGCACGGGGAAAAGTACGAACGAACCGGACGAGAACAGCTTGCCGAGTATCTTGATATCCGAGGCAAGAGCGAAGGCTACCTGGTAACCTTCGATTTCTCAAAGAACAAAACGCCAAAGGAACCGGCCTGGATAGAAGTGGGAGACAAACGCATCTTTGAGGTGGTAATTTAAATCGAAAGAGCCCCGGAGGTCGCAAGACCTTCGGGGCTCTCAAAAAACCGCAGCTACCTACTCTCCCACCTGGTGGGGCAGTACCATCGGCGATGGTGAGCTTAACTTCTCTGTTCGGAATGGGAAGAGGTGGTTCCTCACCG
>JAGBJY010000036.1 GCA_017934185.1 Bacteroidales bacterium
CACACCGATAAAAACGCCCTGCTGCCCTGCTTCTGCAAGGCATAAAACCACTCAAAACGAAAAATAGTCAGAACGCCCTCCAGGCCAAATCGGCTCTGTAAGCCGCTCTATGAGCGGTTGCGGAGAAGTGGACGGTTACACATCATTTATTTTGGAATTCTTCATCATTATTTGTAGATTTGCAATTCGTAAATCATGAATTTCAAATAGATATGAATGAAAAACAAATAGTTATGAGACCTATTGACGTGGTTATCCTATTGAAAAAGATTACACATCAAGGAATCGTCATGAATGGGAAACAGTTGGCAGATTCGTTATGTGTCAGCGCCGCAGAAGTGTCGGTTGCAATGGAAAGAAACAGAATTGCACAATTAGTTGATGAAAGCAAGTCCAGAGTGAATATCCTTGCACTCCGCGATTTTCTGGTATATGGAATCAGATATTGCTTCCCGGCAAAACCGGGCAGTATTGTACGAGGTGTTCCCACAGCATCATCCGCAGGAATTATCAAACAGACAGTTGCGACCAATGGGGAGCAATATGTCTGGAAAAACTCTCTCGGAACGGAAAGAGGACAATCCATAATTCCGCTATATCCCAAAGCCTCCGAAGCAGCAAGAAAAGATACTGATTTATATGCGCTTCTTGTCATAGTAGATTCGCTCCGCATCGGAAAAGCCAGAGAACGAAATGTAGCAATTGAAGAACTTGATAAATACCTGAACCGCTATGCAAGCATTAAGCAATAATGAAAGACTCCTACAAGTTGCATCGGCCCTGGAAGAACTCAACGCAGAAGTTGTATTTGTAGGAGGTGCCGTCATACAGCTTTACTCATCAGATTCAGCTGCGTTGAATTTGTCAATTATAAATGATGTTTGGGCACAAATAGGTATTTTCTAGAAAAAATTTCTGCAATACCCGCAACCTTGGTTAATCTAAACGCAAAGATACTTCATTTTTGTGAAATACAAAAGTTTTCCTGTCAGTATTTGTTGAGCCTATAAGTGCAATAGAGAGAATGCTTCATAGCCTGGACTTCATGCACGCTGACTCTGGGAGACGCCCCGCCCAAGAAAAACCATTTTTGAATAAGGATTGGCGGTTTTGCAAGAAAATGATTATATTTGTGAGCTAAGACAATAAAAAGATACGCCATATGAATCTGACCATTTCCAGCACCAATCTTCTGAAGGCCCTGATGGATGTCTCCAAGGCCATCCCTTCCAAGTCTCCCCTCCCCATCCTGGAGAACTTCCTTTTTGTCCTCAAGGATGGCAAGTTGGAAATCACCGCCTCCGATTCAGAACTGACCCTGCGCACCTCCATTGAGGCCGATGCCTCCGAGGAAGACGGCGCCATCGCCGTGCCCGCCCGTCACATGACAGACCTCCTGAAGGAACTCCCGGACCAGCCCATCCGCATCAAGACCCTGTCGGACAGTTCCTTCGAGTGCAGCTGGGCCAGCGGTAACTCCGTGCTCCCTTATTTCCCGGCCGATGACTATCCGGAAATCAAGACCACCGGCGAGGACGCCCTGAAGCTGGTTTTCCCGGCCGAAAGCCTGGTAAACGGCATCCAGAGCACCATTTACGCCACGGCCGATGACGAGATCCGTCCTGCCATGAACGGTATTTTCTTTGACATTGAGCCCGGCAGCACCACCCTGGTGGCCTCGGATTCCCATAAGCTCATCTGCTACACCACCAAGGACGTGCAGGCCACGGAGAAGGCCTCCTTCATCCTGCACAAAAAGCCCGCCGGCGTGCTGCGCAGCATCATCGGCAAGGAGGTAGAAAACGTGGAAATCAGCTTTGACAGTTCCACCGCCCAGTTCACCTTCGGCGCCACCACCATGGTCTGCCGCCTGGTTGTGGGCAAATATCCCAAGTACCGCGACGTCATCCCCACCGGCAACTCCAATGTGCTGCAGATTGACCGCCAGCTCCTGCTGAACACCGTCAAGCGCGTGGCCGTGTGCGCCAACAAGGCCTCCAACCACATCAAGCTCACCCTCAAGGAAGGCCAGCTGGAAATCTCGGCCCAGGACCTGGGTTTTGCCCTGGCCGCCTATGAAAAAATCAACTGCAACTACGCAGGAGACGAACTCACCATCGGCTTCAAATCCACTTTCCTCACGGAAATCCTCTCCAACATGGGCTGTGGCGGCCTGGTTGTAAAATTTGCCGATGCCCGCCGCGCCGCGCTCATCCTCCCGGCAGAAGAAGAGGCCGAGACGGAGAAGGTCTGCGGAATTTTGATGCCTATAATGATCCAGTAAGTACCTTATGGAGTTACATTTAGAACGGCCGTTGCTCTTCTTCGATATCGAGAGCACCGGCCTTAATATTGCCACGGACGGGATTATTGAATTGTCGTTCGTGAAGGCCATGCCGGACGGCGAGGTGAAAATCAAGACCTGGAAAATCAAGCCGTGGGACTATGCCCTCCATCGGCAGATTCCCATCAACCCGCAAGCCTCGGAGGTGAACGGCGTGAAGGATGAAGATCTCACGAACTGCCCCAAGTTCATTGAGGTGCTTCCGGAGGTGGTTTCCTGGCTGGAGGGCAGTGACCTGGCGGGTTTCAATTCGGCCAAGTTTGACCTGCCCCTGCTGGCAGAGGAAGTGGAACGCGCCCTGGCCTACTGCAAGCAGCGCCTGGACAAGCCGGAATCCCGTGAAAAGGCGCAGCAGATGATAGGCTGCATCGGCAAAATTGACCTCCACGCCTGCCGCATGGTGGATGTGCAGAACATTTATCATCACTTTGAACCGCGAAACCTGCGGGCGGCCTACCGCTTTTACTGCGGCGGCAAGGACTTCGAGAATGCCCACACGGCAGAGGCCGATACCCTGGCCACGCTGGAGGTGCTCAAAGGCCAGCTGGACCGGTATGCAGAACCTACTGAGTATCAGCAGGAAGTGCTGAAAAACAACGTGGAGGCCCTGTCCAAAATCGGCCAGCGCAGCCGGAATGTGGATTTTGCCGGGCGTCTGATACTGAACGACGAGGGGGAAGCCTGCATCAGCTTTGGCAAGCATAAGGGGAAAACGGCCCGCGAAGTGTGGGAAACGGAGCCCTCTTACTTTGCCTGGATTGAGGGCGGAGATTTCACCCTGGACACCAAACGGCAGTTCGCGCGCCTCAAGGCCCGCTTCCAACAGGAACGCAAAGAGGCCCTGAACCGTCCTGCCACTTCCGACGAACTCCAGGGGCTTGCCGATAAATTCAACGGACGGCTGTTCTAAGCAGCCGTATCCTCCCCTTTCACGAAAATCATGGCCATCAGCGGCAACGCCAAGATGGCCATTGTTGCGCTGACGGGCAGGTAGATGCCGAAATTCACATACTGGACCACCAGGTAGGTGATGAGCAGCAAGCCCACCCCCATGGCACTGCTGATAAGGTAATGCTTGCGGATATCCTTGCTCCGGCAGATGAGCCGGCTCAGATTGGGCACGCCCAGGGAGATGAAGCCGATGGGGCCGCAGATGCTCACGGCGCTGGTTACCAGGCACATAATGGCCAGGAGCAGCCAGGCTTTGTGGGCATTGGGGATTTCGATTTCCTCCTTGAAATGCCGCGTGAGCCTGGGTGCCTGCCAAAGCGCCACGCCCAGGCCCACGGCAAAGAGCACCAGGGAGAAAAGGATGTCGCCGGAGGTTACCCCTTCCAGGCGGAAATTGGCCGCACCCCAGAGATAATACTGCTTCAGGAGGTCTCCGTTAGGGGCATTGGTAACCACTATGGTACCCAGCGAGCCGATGAACGTGCCGAAAAGAATCCCGAAGGTAATGAGCTGCTGCGTGTTCACCTTCAGTGTGACAAAGAAGCAGATGACGGTACAGATGAGCGTGCAGACAAAACTGCCCACCGTGAGGGAACACCAGCTGCTCATGGTGGCTGCGGCAGCCCCCAAGCAGGCGGCACTGCCCAGCCCGAGGCTGTAAACATCCCCGAGCTGGTTGCGCCAGAGGTACTGCATCTGGATACCGCCCACAGGAAGCGCGATACCCGAAATCAGGACATATAAGAGACTGAGTAGCATCTAGAACTTGAAACTGATTCCACCGATGAGATTGCGTCCGGGCACAGGATAGCCGGAGATAATCTCATAGCGCCTGTTCAAAAGGTTTCTGGCGGCGAAATGGACGCCAATCGCAGTGCTTCCAAGGCGGAAACTCTTATCAAAAGTGAGGTCCAGAACGTTGTAATCGGGCATTTCACCGGCAGCGTCAAAGCGGCCCGCGCGAAGGAGCCACTGAACGCCCAACGTCCAGCCGGCATACGCCAGAGAAGCCTGCACCTGAGCCGTATGACGGGCCACATAAGAGATTTGCTGGTCAAAGGCATAGCTGTCCGGCGTCTTGTCAACGGCCTTCTGCCAGCCGTAGCGGGCTGTAAGAGAAGCCAGCCACAGGCCGGAAGTGAAGTCAAAGCCGGCCATTACATCGGCCCCGAAAGCCTGTACTTTGCCCACATTGAACGGCAGCCATACGTAAGGGTCATCGGTAGGGGCCGATATAATCTTGTTGGTGAGGTAGTTATAGTAGCCGTCGGCCCGGGCTTTCAGGGTAAAGGTGCCCAGTTTCCGCCGGAAATCCAGGCCCAAGTCGGAGAGCCAGGCGTCCTCAGGTTTCAGCTCCGGGTTGCCGAAGCCGGGATAGTACAGCTCATTGAAAGACGGGGTACGATAGGCGCGGCGGCCGAAAGCCACTGCGTCCAGGCCTTCCAGCAGCGTGAATCGCAGATCCACGGAGGGAGAGACGCTGTTCCAGGAGGCTCCGCTGCGGTCGAAGGTTCCCTGATACTCCACGGCGGCATCGGCCTTGAAACGCCGGAAGCGGAAGGCAGTGGCGGCAGCCCAGACCGTTCCCAGACGTACATCGTGATAAAGATCGGAACTGAGGCCGTCCAGGGAAACATCGGCCGCCACAGACAACTCCCACCAGGGTTTTACGCGGAATTTGTGCACGCTGTTGAGCTGAAATTCCGTTTGCTCGTACGTATTGTCACCCCACTCGCTCTGATAGAAAAGTTTGTCGTATGCCGTTTTGCTGCTGATATGCAGGGTATACACCGGGCCGAAGGACTTCCGAAGCAGGAACTGACCAAACACGTTGCGGTCGCTCTGGCGGTCTGTGGAAGGCCAGGTGAGACTGCCGGGCGTTCCCCTGTCGGCACCATTAAAGTATACTTTGGCATGGAAGTCTCCGCCGTTCAGCAGGCCGAAAAGATCCAGGGCGCCGCGCAACTGCTTAAGGTCATTGTTCTGACGCAGGGTGCCGTCTTCCAGCGGGAAATTGCCATGGGTCAGGATGCCACCGGCCTGCGCCGACAGGCTCCAGCGCTGTCCAAGGCGGAAATTCAGGCGACCATAGGGCTGCCAGGTGCCGAAAGAGCCGTACGAAAGGCGCACATCCCCGGAAACCGGCCTTCCGGCAAACTGAGGGCGGGAGGTGAGGAAATTCAGGCTGTTCTGGGCATAATCGGCCACAACGGAAGAGACTGACTGAAGGTCCAGTATGCCCAGGTCACTCTGGCCGGACTGAACATTGCCAGCACGGATACCATCTATATAGATGGCGGTATGGGGACTGCCAAAGCCGCGGAGGCTCACGGATTTAAGCCCTGCCAGGGAACCATAATCTCCCACATACAGACCCGGAAGCTGCTGCAAGGCCGACGTTACATCTTGTAAAGGATTGATTGTGAGGGTGTCAGTACGGGACACCACCAGGCCTCGGTCGGCCACCACCGTGGCGGCTTGGAGGCTGTCAGGCACGGCTGCAGCGAGCAGCGATGCCGATACCAGTAGAGAAAAAAACATGTAATAGCGTTTATACCGAAGCTTGTCCCCGAGCCCCTACGTTAAACTTGACAAGGCAGGTCTTCTGACTACCCCCGGCGCGGCGTCTTCTCGCATTCCTGCAATGACATGGTTGCCGGACCGTTATGGGTTACACAGCTGCGGGCACAGTTCCGGATTCTCACCGGCTTCCCTTTTGAGGCCTCTTCGGCACGAAGCAAGCACACCTTTGTCCGGCACAAAGATACAAAAAACTATGCGATTACGGGAATTATTCCTTAACTTAGTGGCTATGAAACGAATTCTTACCTTCCTGCTGATAACCGGCACGGCTGTGCTGGCATCGGCCCAAGATGAAGCGCGCCTGCTGCGCTTCCCCGCCACCAACGGCAGCGATGTTGTATTCACTTATGCCGGAGACCTCTGGACGGTTCCCATCGGGGGCGGCGAGGCACGAAGGCTCACCAGCCACATCGGCTATGAGGGCTTTGCCCATTTCTCCCCGGACGGCAAAACCCTCGCTTTTACGGCCGAATATGACGGCAACCGCGAAGTGTACCGCATGCCTGCCACCGGCGGTGAACCCGTGCGCCTCACTTACACCGGCACCAATCCGCGCGACGATATGGGCGACCGCATGGGGCCCAACAACATGGTGATGGCCTGGAGCCCGGACGGCAGCCGGATTATCTACCGCAACCGCGTGGAAGACGGTTTCTTCGGAAAGCTCTGGAGCACGTCCCCTCAGGGCGGAATGCCGGAGCAACTGCCCCTGCCGGAAGGCGGCTTCTGCTGCTACTCCCCCGACGGCAGCCGCCTGGCTTACAACCGCGTGATGCGCGAATTCCGCACCTGGAAGTACTACCGCGGCGGCATGGCCGATGACATCTGGATTTGGGACCCCGAGGAGGGCAAAGTGAGCAACATCACGCAGAATGACGCCCAGGACATCTTCCCCATGTGGGTGGGCGATGAAATCTATTTCGCCAGCGACCGCGACATGATTATGAACCTCTTCGCTTACAATACCGTGAGCGGCGCCACCCGGAAGGTCACCAACTTCACTGAGTATGACGTGAAGTTCCCTTCCACCGACGGGCATACCATTGTTTTTGAGAACGGCGGCTGGCTGTACAAACTGGTGCCCGCCACCGGAGAATGCAGTAAAATCACCGTTACGCTGAGCTCCGATGCCGTTTACGGCCGCAGCAGCTTCAAGAAACTGGCCGATTACGTGAACGCCGCGAGCCTCTCGCCGGACGGTTCCCGCGCGGTGGTGACCGCCCGTGGTGAAGTCTTTGACGTGCCGGTGGGAAAGGGCGTCACCCGCAACCTCACCCGCTCTTCCGCCTCCAACGACCGCAGTGCCGCCTGGAGCCCGGACGGCAAATGGATTGCCTGGATTGGGGACGGCAGCGGCGAAACCGAAATCTACCTCTACGACGTGAAGGCCGCCTCCGTGAAGCAGCTCACCAGCGGGGCCGATACCTATATCCGCTCCCTCCAGTGGGCCCCGGACAGCCGCCACCTTTATTTCACGGACCGTAAGAACCGCTTTGTGGAAGTGTCCCTCAGTGGTGCCAAAAGAACGGTGATGGAATGCCCGGAGCAGGAGTTTCGCGGAGTAAGCATTTCCCCGGACAGCCGGTGGATTGCCTATACCCGCCCGGCCGCCAACGAGATGGACATCGTCTACCTCGGGAACCTGGTCTCCGGCGCCGAGTATCCCGTGACGGACCGCTGGTACAACAGCGGCGGCCCCGTCTTCTCTACCGACGGTAAATACCTCATTTTCACCAGCGACCGCGATATGAGCCCGCAATACAGCCGCATTGAATGGAACTATTCCTTCCAGGACATGAGCGGCGTGTATCTGGCCCTTCTCTCGGCCGATACGCCATCACCGCTCATCGCCAAAGACCCTGAGGTGAAGGCCGATAAACCCGCCGACGCCTCCGCCGACAAGCCGGAAAAACCCGCGCCGGCCCCTTCGGTGAAAGTGGACCCTGAGGGCATCGGGGAGCGCATTGTGAAGCTTCCGGTCAAGGGTCGCCGTTTCTACTGCGACGGGAAGAGCCTCTGGTACATCGGCCGGGGCGGCACCCGCATCTTCACCTTTGAAAGCGGAGAGGATGAGGCGTGCAGCGACGCCTCCATGGACGTGACGCCGGGGGCCAAGAAGGCCCTGCTCCGCAAAGGCGGACAGTTGTACGTGGCTTCCATCGGCCCCAAGATGGCCCTCAAGGACAAGATTGAGCTGGACGGCCTCACCACCACCGTGGACTACGCCAGGGAATGGGCACAGCTCTACGACGAAGTCTGGCGCGCTTTCCGGGACGGTTACTACCTGGAAAACATGCACGGCCGCGACTGGAAGGCAGTGAAAGCCAAGTATGAAGTGCTTCTGCCCTATGCCCGCACCCGCCTGGATGTGAACTACATCATCGGCGAAATGATTTCCGAGGTAGCCACCGGCCACTGCTACGTCACGCCCGGCGAGTATCCCAAGCCCGAGCGCATCCAGATGGGACTGCTGGGCGCCGAATTCTCCAAGGTGGACGGCGGTTTCCGCATCGACCGAATCCTGGAGGGCGCCACTTATCGGCCAGAACTCCGTTCCCCGCTCACCGAACCCGGCCTGGACGTGAAGGAAGGCAACGTGGTGAGCGCCATTGACGGGGTGTCCCTGGCCGATGTGGACAACCTCTACAAACTGCTGGTGGGGAAAGCCGGCGTGCTCACGGAACTCACGGTAGGAGGCAGAAAGGTGGTGGTGAAACCCATTGCCGATGAAGGTCCGCTCTACCACTACGCCTGGGTACAGAACAACATCCGCACCGTAGAAAAGCTCTCCGGCGGGCGTGTGGGGTATATCTACATCCCCGACATGGGACCGGAAGGTCTCAGCGAATGGGCCCGCTACTATTACCCGCAGCTGGACAAGGAGGCCCTCATCATCGACGACCGCGCCAATGGCGGCGGCAACATTTCGCCGATGATTATCGAGCGCTTGCAGCGCAAAGTGTACCGCATGACCATGCGGCGGGGCTCCACCCTCAACGGCACCGTGCCCGAAGGAACGCACACCGGCCCCAAGGTGCTCCTCATCAACAAGTATTCGGCCTCCGACGGCGACCTCTTCCCTTGGAGCTTCAAGGCCAATAACTTGGGAACGGTCATCGGCACGCGGACCTGGGGCGGCATTGTGGGCATCAGCGGACCGCTGCCTTATGTGGACGGAACAGACGTGCGCGTCCCCTTCTTCACCAACTACGACGCCGCCAGCGGCGAGTGGATTGTGGAGAACCATGGCGTAGACCCGGACATTGAGCTGGATAACGATCCTGTCCTGGAGGCGGCCGGGGTGGACCAGCAGCTGGAAAAGGCCGTAGAAGTGGCCCTGGAGCAGCTCGCCGGCCGCAAACCCCTTCCCAGCACCCCCGCTCCCCGCACCTTCAAGGACCTGGGGCTCCCGCAGCTGCCGTAACAACGAAAGAACGAGACTGACCAAAAAGTCAAATGGCTAGTGGTTGGCCTCTTTTTCTATTTCACTGTTCCTAATGTCCCCAAAACTGGGACGATAGGAGCAAAATCTGCATGAAATGCAACCGATGTCCCACTTTCTGGGACATTAAGCACATCCGGCCTCAATAAAAAAGAGGGCAACTCACTTTTGAGTCACCCTCTTCTTTCGCTTATATCCAAGTATTACTCGGCCTTGCCGTCGGAGCCCAGCACATTCACAATCTTGTGCATGTAGAGCTTCTTCATCTCGTCGCGGGCGGGACCCAGGTATTTGCGGGGGTCAAACTCACCGGGCTTGTCATTGAAGACCTTACGCACGGCGGCGGTCATGGCAAGACGGCTGTCGGAGTCGATGTTGATCTTGCACACGGCGCTCTTGGAAGCTTCGCGGAGCTGCTCCTCGGGGATACCTACTGCATCCGGGAGTTTGCCACCGTTGGCGTTGATGATGTCCACATATTCCTGAGGAACAGAGGAGGAACCGTGCAGGACGATGGGGAAGCCGGGAAGCTTCTTCTCAATCTCATGCAGAACGTCGAAGGCAAGCGGCGGGGGAACCAGACGACCGGTCTTGGGGTCACGGGTGCACTGCTCGGGCTTGAACTTGTAGGCTCCGTGGCTGGTGCCGATGGAGATGGCGAGGGAGTCGCAACCGGTGCGGGTTGCAAAGTCAATCACTTCTTCCGGACGGGTGTAGTGGGATTCCTCGGCGGAAACCTCATCCTCAACGCCGGCCAGGACGCCAAGCTCGGCCTCCACGGTTACGTCGTACTGGTGAGCGTAGTCCACCACTTTCTTGGTGAGGGCGATGTTTTCCTCGTAAGGGAGGGAGGAGGCGTCAATCATCACGGAGCTGAAGCCCATGTCTACGCAGCTCTTGCACAGCTCGAAGCTGTCGCCGTGGTCCAGGTGAAGCACAATCTGGGGATGCTCCCAGCCCAGTTCCTTGGCATATTCCACAGCACCCTCGGCCATATAGCGCAGGAGGGTCTGGTTGGCGTAGTTACGGGCACCCTTGGAAACCTGGAGGATTACCGGGCTCTTGGTCTCGGCCGAAGCCTGGATGATAGCCTGGAGCTGCTCCATGTTGTTGAAATTGAATGCGGGGATGGCGTAACCGCCGGCAACTGCCTTCTTGAACATTTCACGGGTGTTCACAAGACCCAATTCTTTGTAAGATACCATAGTTTCTTTATGAATTAGAACAATAAATTTCTTAAAGCCTACAAATTTAATTATTTTTGCAGAAATTACCTGCAAAAATAGTGCAGAATTAACACTGTCAAACCATTATGAGCGGAAAAGTTTTGATATTTTCGGCGCCTTCCGGTAGCGGAAAGAGCACTGTGGTGAATCATATCCTGGGCCTTCACCCGGAAATAGAGTTCTCTGTATCGGCCACCTCCCGTGCCCCGCGCGGCACGGAGCAGGACGGCGTGGAATACCTCTTTTACAGCGCAGACGTTTTCCGCGCCCTGGTGGCCCAGGATAAGTTCGTGGAATACGAGGAAGTGTATCCGGACCGCTTTTACGGCACGCTCAAGAGTGAAGTGAACCGCATCTGGGCCAAAGGGCATGTGATTATCTTTGACGTGGATGTGAAAGGCGGCGTGTCGCTCAAAAAGTATTTCGGGGAGGCAGCCCTTTCCGTCTTCATCCAGGCGCCGTCCGTGGAGGAACTGCGCCGCCGGCTCATTGCCCGGGCAACCGATTCGGCCGATGCCATTGAGGAGCGCGTTGCCAAGGCCGCCGAGGAGATGACCTACGCCCCCCAATTTGACAAGGTGCTCATCAACGATGACCTTGCTACCGCCTTCGCAGAGGCCGAAAAGATGGTGGACGACTTCCTATGCGCATAGCCGTTTACAGCGGGAGCTTCAATCCCCTTCACATCGGCCATGAGGCCATTATCCGTTTCCTTACGGAGAAAGCGGATTTCGACCTTGTGTATCTGGTGGTTACGCCGCAGAATCCCTTCAAACAGGCGCATACACACCCTACGGGGAAAGAGCGCTTCGATGCAGCCGTGGAAGCCATCGGCCGGCATCCGGAGCTTAAAGTGGTGGCGCAGGACTTGGAACTGTACATGGCTCCGCCGCAGTACACCATCCGTACGCTGGATACCCTGCATGAGCGGGAGCCGGAGCACGAATTCACCCTGGTTATCGGGGCCGACAACCTGGCCAATTTCGGCGGCTGGCGCTTTCATGAGCGCATCCTGCTGGACTATGGCGTAGTGGTTTTCCCCCGCAAGGGCTACCACCGGGGCCATGCAAAAGCCCGGCTCCTGAAGGAGAATCCGGGCTATAAGATAAGGCTTCTGAAGGCTCCACTCGTCACCATCTCCTCAACAGAAATCCGCGAGGGCATTGCCGAGGGCCGCGACATGTCCGCCTGGCTGATGTAGCCTAGCGAAGCCGGAGGGAGTTGAGCACCACGCAGACGGAAGAGAGGGCCATGCAAGCCGCGGCAATCATGGGGCTTACCAGGAAGGGGTAGAAAACGCCGGCGGCCACCGGAACGGCCAGGACATTGTAGAAGAATGCCCAGAAGAGGTTCTCCCGGATTACACGCACGCTGCGGCGGGAGAGCTTGATCAGTTCCCGCAGTTTGGACAGGTCGCCGGACACAATGGTCACCTGCGCTGCGTCGATGGCGATATCGGCCCCGCTGCCCATGGCAATGCCAAGGTCGGCGCGCGCCAGGGCGGCAGAGTCATTGATGCCGTCCCCCACCATGGCAACTTTCTTCCCGGCTGCCTGAAGCTCAGACACATACAGCGCCTTGTCCTGCGGCAGCACATTGGCATGTACGTGAGAAATGCCCGTATCGGAAGCGGCGCGGCGGGCGGCCACTTCGTTGTCGCCGGTGAGCAGGTGCACCTCCAGCCCCATTTCCTGCAACGCTCGCACGGCCTGCACGGAAGATTCCCGCAGTTCATCGGAGAGGGCCAGAACGGCATACACCCGCGTAGTGTCAAACAGCAGGGTTACGGTATACCCTTCGTTCATCCATTCGGCGGCGCTGTCGGAGAGCAGCGGAAGGGTTTCGGCGGGAATGCCGCCCGGAAGTACCTCCTTCAGCAGTTCCAGATTGCCCACATAATAAGTGCCGCCGTTTACCTCGCCCTTGATTCCCTTGCCCAGAAGGGCTTCAAAGGCCGAAACCGGCAGTCTTTCACAGCCCCGGAGCGAGGCACAGACCGCCGCAGCCAGCGGATGGTCGGAACTCATTTCCAGGGAATAAAGGATGTCACGCAGGACATCGGCCGCAGAAGGGTCCCATACGCTTTCCACCACCGAAGGCTTGCCCCGGGTGAGCGTACCTGTCTTGTCCAGCACAACGGCATCCACTTTCCGGGCCGATTGCAGGATGCCCGCATCTTTGATAAGGATGCCCTTGGAAGCCCCGTTGCCGATGCCCGCAATAATGGCCGTCGGCGTGGCCAGCCCCAGGGAACAAGGACAGGCAATGACCAGTACGCTTACCATGCACAGCAGGCCGAGGGTAACCCCGTCCTGACCGCCCCAGAGGCACCATGCCACCAGTGTGAGTACCGCCAGGCCGATGATTACCGGCACAAACACGGCGGCAATCTTATCTACCAGGTGCTGCACCGGCGCCTTGGAGCCCTGCGCATCCCGCACCATGCGGATAATGCCGGAAAGAAGCGTGTCGGGGCCCACTTTATCGGCCTTCACATTCAGGTAACCGCTCTGGTTGAGGGTTCCGGCAAAGACCCTGTCCCCTTTCTTTTTCACCACAGGCACCGGTTCGCCGGTGAGCATGCTCTCATCTACGTAAGAGCCGCCGTCAAGGACCACACCGTCCACCTGGATGCGGCTGCCGGGTTTCACCGGAACTACATCGCCGGGGCGCACATTTTCGGCCTTGGGCTGCAGGCCGATGAGCGCGCGGATAGCCGCCGTAGTGCTGTGCTTGGCCCTTTCCTCCAAGAGGCGTCCTACGAGGATGAAGGCCACAATCATGGTGGCCGATTCGAAATACAGGTGCGGCTGAAGTCCCCGCGAAGTCCAGACCTGCGGGAAGAGGAGGTTGAAAACGCTGAACAGATAGGAGATGCTCACAGAAAGCGCCACCAGCGTGTCCATATTGGCACTTCCGTGGCGCACGGCGCTGAAACCGGCCTTGTAAAAACGGCGTCCGCACCAGAACACCACCGGCGTTGCCAGGGCCCAAAGGAGATATCCCTTGAGCGGGAAATCCTTGAATCCCATGCCGATGAGCATCACCAGCGCAGCCAGAACGGCGGCGGCCAGGGTGTCTTTTTTCAGGGTATTGTAGGCCTCGGCCCGGGCAGCTTCGGCCTCACTGTCGGCCTCGTCATCCGAGCCGTCCACCAGCATATCATAGCCGGCATCCTGCACAGCCTTCTTGAGCTCACCGGGGGTAGTGAGGGCGGCATCGTACTCCACCAGGGCGCTATTGGAGGCCAGGCTTACGCTGGCGCTGCACACCCCTTTGGCACTTTTGAGGGCCCCCTCTACGCGGGCCACGCAGGCGGCGCAGCCCATTCCCTGCACGGGGAAATTCCGTTTTTCCTTACTCATTTCTGTATTTGGCGGCTTGCTCCGCTATGAGCGCTGCGTCGTCAAAGTAATTGATTTTCATGGCGTCCTTCATCTCGTGAAGGGTGGCGGCGGCCACTTCGCGGGCGGCTTCGGAGCCCTTTCGCAGAATGTTGTACACCTCGGGGATGTCCTGCTCAAATTCGTGGCGTCGGGCACGGATGGGCTCCAGACGGTCATTGAGGACACTGATAAGGAACTTCTTGCACTTCATGTCACCCAGGCCGCCGCGGCGGTAATGGCCCTTGAGCTCATCCAGGGAGGCATATTCGGGCCAGAACTTGGCAAAATCTCCCGCCTCACAGAAGGCATCCAGGTAGGTGAACACCGTATTGCCTTCCACCTTGCCGGGATCTTCCACGCGAAGATGGCCGGGGTCTGTGAACATGCCCTTCACCTTGCGTTCCATCTCCTTGGGGTCGTCGCTCAGATAGATGCAGTTCCCGAGGGACTTGCTCATCTTGGCCTTTCCGTCGGTGCCGGGCAGGCGGCGGCAGACCAGATTGGACGGAAGCAGAATCTCCGGCTCTACCAGCACATTACAGTTGTAAGTACCGTTGAAACTGCGCACAATCTCCCGGCACTGCTCAATCATGGGCTCCTGGTCTTCCCCCACGGGAACCGTGGTGGCTTTGCAGAAGCAGATATCGGCCGCCTGGGAGATGGGATAGGAGAAGAAGCTCACGGGAAGTCCCCGCACATTGTTGTCCTCCGTATCGGCCCCAAAACCGCGGAGGGCCATTTCGGCCTTCACGGTGGGGTTGCGCTGCAAACGCTGCACCGTTACCAGGTTAGAGAAGAACTGCGTCATCTCATGCAGCTCCGGTATCCGGCTCTGGATAAAGAGCGTCACTTTCTCCGGATCCAGGCCGCAGGACAGGTAGTCCAGGGCCACCTCTATGATGTTCTGGCGCACTTTCTCCGGATTGTCGGCGTTGTCCGTGAGGGCCTGGACGTCGGCAATGAAGACAAACATTTTATCGTAATTGCCCTCGTTCTGCAGCAGCACACGGTTTCTGAGGCTGCCCACATAGTGGCCCAAGTGCAGTTTTCCGGTGGGACGGTCGCCGGTGAGGATGATTCGGCCCATACTAATATGCTTTAAGGGTATCCAGCGCTTCGAACACCCGGGCGGCGGTATCGGCCTTCCCGGCAGCCTCAGCAGCCTTTTTCTCGGCCTTTTCTGCGGCCTGCTGGGCCTTGATGAGGTCTTCCTGCTTAGCGGCTATGTCCTTCTGTTCCTTGAGGCCCTTCTGGGCGGCGTTCACCTCTTTCTGGGCATCCTTGACATCCTTTTTGGCCGCAGAGATGTCCTTCTTGTGCCCCTTGATGGCAGCCTGAAGGTTTTTCACCCGGGCTTTGCTCTGGTTCACTTTGGCCTGCGCCTCCTTATACTCCCCCTGGGACACTTTGTAGTCCCGCTCCAGCGTACGGATTTCCTCTTCCAAGGCGGCAACTTCCAGCTTGTCTTTGGCATCGTAAATGCCATCATCGGCCTTGCGGGCCTTCTTTTCCAGTTTGAGGGCGGCCTTCTTGGCCTTAATCACGTCCATCTTGGCTTTGTTGGACTGCTTCAAAATCTGGAGGGAACGGTTGCCCTGCTTGTACAGGTCCTGGGCCTCGTCCAACTCAATGGAAAGACGGTCAATCTGCGACTGGCTGGCCTGGGTCTGCTGGGCCGCCTTGTTCTGCGCGTCCGTAAGGTCCTGCTTACGCTGCTGAACCTGCTGCTCGGCCGCCTGAATAGCCTCTTTATTGGTTTGCGCCTGGGCACCCATGGCCACAAGAAGGGCCACTAGCGTCAAAAGAACGGTTTTTGTTTTCATACTTTCTTCTTTAAATAGTTCACAAAATTACATAAAAAAAGCGACCTCCGCAAGGGGAGGCCGCCCTTTGCAAGCATGCCGCTACTTCTTTCTGGTAAGATACCAGACAAACAGCGTGAAAACCACCGAGAGAATGGCTGCGCCCAGCCAGAACCAGGAAACCACGGAAAAATCATAGCCGGCACCTGCAGTTTTTCCGGCTTCAATGGTCATACCGCTCACAAAATCCTGCAAGGCAGCGCCCAGGTAGCTGGCAATTCCCACTACGCCCAGCGCTGCGCCGGAGGCTTTCTTTGATGCGATATCCACGGCCATGAGGCCGCCCAGATAACAAATCAACGCGCCGATGGCAAGCCCGAACACCACCATGGCTGCAATCATGCATCCATGCGTAGCGGGGCCAAAGAGGAACAGCCACAGGCCCAGTACGTTCATCAGGCCGAAGATAACGGCCGGGGCATTACGGCTTCCCTTGAAGAACCAATCGGAGACAAAGCCGGAGACCACCGTGCCAATAATGCCACAGACAGAACTGATGGAGATAATAGAACTGGCTTCCAGCGTGGTATACCCCCGCTGGGCTTCCAGATAAAAGACGCCCCAGCTGTTCACTGCATAGCGTGAAATGTACATGAACGCACTTGCGAGTGCCAGCATCCAGATGGCCGGATTTCTGAGTACCTCTTTCTGGTGTTCCCAAACGGATTTTTCCTCTTGCTTGGCCTCAACGGTAGCATCAGGCGAGGGCAGACCGCAGCTTTGCGGGGAATCTCTGAGCAGCAGCGCCAGCATCCCGGTACCCAGCAGTCCCAGGAGACCGGCAGCCCGGAAGCCCCACTGCCATCCGGCGGCTGACACCACGGCCGCCACCAGAATAGAAGTCAGGGCTTCGCCAATGTTATGGCTGGCCGACCAGACACCATAAAAGCGTCCCCTCTGTTTGTCCGGAATCCAACGCGACTGGGCCACAACCCCTGCAGGAGCCCCCATGGACTGGGCCCAGCCGTTGATGGCCCAAAGGACGATGAAAACCCCTGTTGAGACATGAAATCCCAGTAGCAGATTCACCAAAGCGGCCACCAGCAAACCCAGGGACATAAAACGGCGGATGTTTACCCGGTCGGCCAGAAAGCCATTGACAAACTTTCCCACCGCGTAGGTGATGAAAAGGGCCGACCCGATAATCCCCAGTTCGGTTTCCGTCAAGGTTCCTGAATCCACGATGGGCTTTTTGACCACATTCAGACTCAGCCTGCATACATAATAAATCCCGTAACCCACCGTGGCCGACAGAAAAACCTGCCAGCGCAGACGTGTATATCGTTTATCTTCCGTCATAGCCTCCTATTCTGCTATAGTAATTTCCGCACGACTCCGGATATCCAGGGCCGATGCTCCTGCCTCAAGGGTGAAACGCCCGGGGCTTACCCGCCAGTCATGCACATCGGTATTATACCAGGCAAAGGCTTCACGTCCCAGATGGAAAGACACCCTGGTCGTCTGCCCCTTTGCCAAATTTACTTTCTTAAACGCTTTCAGCTCGCGTTCCGGACGGGGAACCGCCGGATCGTTTTCATGGACATAAAGCTGAACCGTTTCTGCTCCTGCCACTTTTCCCGTGTTTTTCACCTCCAGGGAAACTTCATAGCCATCCGCTGAAAGAGCCACCGTAAGCGGTCCATATTCGAAGCTGGTATAACTCAGGCCATAACCGAAAGGATAAAGCGGTTCGGTCTGAGCATATCCCCGATACCCGACAAACACCCCTTCCGCATAAACCGAGGGTTTCACGGAGTGGCCACGCTTGGAAACGGGGGGCGCCGGCAGATAATAAACTTGGGAAGGATTGTCTTCCAGATGAAGCGGGAAACTGACCGGCAACCGGCCGGAGGGATTCACCTGTCCATACAGAATCTGGGCCAGGGCTTTGCCTCCTTCCTGCCCCGGATACCAAGCCCAAAGGATGGCACTGGCTTTGTCACCGATACGCGACAGGTCGGCGGCGCCGCCGGCGTTCACCACCAGAATCACCTTATGACCTTTGGCGATGGCTTCATCGACAAGGGCTTCCTGCCCTTCCGGAAGGGAAAACGTACGGTCGCTGTTTTCTTTCTCCGTTTCGCGGTCAAATCCCAGCGCCAGTATTTCCACCGGTGCATCCGGAACCAGTTTGGCACCCAATTCCTGCAATCCTTCTTTCAGGGATACTGCATACAGCGGATCCACCGCACCGCTGCCGCCCCCGCAGGGTACCGTGTCGGCCCGGGGACCGGAAAGGCTTAGCCTCTGACGCTTGGAAAGCGGAAGGATACCGTCATTTTTTAACAGGACGATACTCTCGCAGGCCAGCCGATAGGCCACTTCGCGGGAATAAGGATTATCCTCCGGAATGGAAGCATCCAACTGTTCCCGGTCTAAAAAGCCGTATGCCACATAGGTTTGCAGAATCCTTTGCACCTTGGCCTCCAACTGCGTTTCTGAAACCACCCCTTTGTCCAACAAGGGCAGCAAGGTATCCGCATTGTAACAGAAGCCCCGGGGCATTTCCACATCCACCCCGTCCTGCATCATCAGCACAGGAGAATACGTAGAGGTCCAGTCACTCATGGTAAAGCCGTCAAAATGCCATTTTCCGCGCAGCATCTCCTCAATAAGGTAGGGGTTTTCTGCACTGTGGACGCCGTTGACAAGGTTGTAGCTGGTCATTACCGAAGCCACACGGCCACGTTCCACCGCTGCTCTGAAAGCCGGAAAATAGATTTCATTGATGGTGCGCTCATCGGCAATGGAATTGGTGTGATGCCTGTCATATTCCAGGTTGTTCAGGGCAAAATGCTTGACGGTTGCCATAACACCCTGCGACTGGACGCCCCGAATATAAGCCACGGCTGTTTCTGCCGCCAGAAAAGGGTCTTCGCCAAAATACTCAAAACCACGGCCGCTGAGCGGACTGCGGCAGATATTGACACCCGGGCCCAAAAGGATATGTACTCCCCTGGCCCTGGCATCCTGTCCCAGCGCAATGCCCATCTCATGCACCAGCGCGGGATTCCAGCTGGCGGCAGCGGCCGCTCCGCAGGCAAAAAGGGTGCTGCGGGTGTCATTGCGAACGCCTTGCGGACCATCGGCAAGACGGACTTCCGGGATTCCCAAACGAGGAATGGGGGCCATATGGAAACCATCCCTGTAACCGGCCACAAAGGTGATTTTTTCTTTCAGCGTCATCTGTGCCACCAAGGCGGCGGCCCTGTCTTTATGCGCCTGGGTTATTTCCTGCGCCCTCAGAGGGAGTGCTGCGGCAATGAGCAGCAGCGGAAGAATCCTTGTTTTCATCGAATACCGTATTTCTTTAAGATTTTAAGCAGCGGTTTTTTTATGCTGCGGGCCCACAGCGTATATCCGTAGTCACCGGGATGCGTCCCGTCCACTGAAGTGTAATGATCTTCGGATGTAGCGTTGGTGGTGGTAATGTAGTAGACGTCTTTGTACTTCCGGCAAGCTTCTTTCATGAGGGATGCCGCCAGCTGTATCCGCTCTTTTTCAAAAGCATCGGCCTTGCGGTTGAAATTCCGCCTTTCGCGATAGATGGTTTGCTGGAAAATGAGCGGTTTGCCGGGATGGGCGGCCTGCATGGCCTCAATGAAGGGGAAAAGGCGCTCGCGGATCTCATCCAGGGAAGGGTTTGAGAAGGTGTCAAAGAGGAAGGCGTCCACATCGGGCGCATCGGCCAGGGCGGCAGCGAAGTAATCCTGCAGGCGGCAACGGCCGCTTACCCCCAGATTCAGGAACTGTATGCCGGTTTCGCGGGTCAGGATGGAAGGATAGGCCATTCCCGCCTTTGAAGTGGAGGCGCCATGGGTGAAACTGGAGCCGAAAACGGCCACTCTGTGCCGGAAGGGCTGAGGCAGGGGTTCCAGGACACGTCCTTCCTCCACGCCCACTTTCACTGAAGAGACTTCGCTCCGGACGGGAAGATACAGCAGGCATTCTTTCATGCTGCTGTCCATATCCTGAATCAGCTTAACGGGTTTATCCAGCGCATGGTCGTTCTGCAGACCAGAAGCAGCCCAGAGCCACTTTCCGTCTTTTTTGATATAGAGGTCAAATCCCCGGCCGGCAAAGCCGGTGGTACCGCCGCCGAAATAGGGACGCACATACACGGGAAGTACCCGGATGGAGGGAGAATCGGTGCGGAAGGCCACAGCCGTCCCGGCAGACTCAAGCAAAAGACGTACTTCTTCGGCGGTGAAACCCTTGTAACGCGCAGTGTCCATCCGATGGTAAGGGTTGGGTGTATCCGGAAACACCTGCCCGGTGAGGGTGAGTTCCGAAGCCTCCACGTAACGGTATTCCTGGGCCGATACGGCCAGCGCCAGCAGCAAGGCCAGGCCTGTCACGATAAGTTTATTCATCTTGTTCAGTTTAAAAAGGGGCCGGCCACTTTCACCGACCGGCCCCAACGCATAACAAACCAACTAACGAGTTTATTCGATGGTTATCTTGTAAATACTCTTCGTGCTCTTGTTTACAAGATACAGGTGGCTATATGTACTGTCAAAGACCAAACCGTCAACACTGGTCAGCGCTCCACTTTCTGTAATGGTCATCAGCGTTCCGTCTTCCAGACCAGTTGCGCCACGAACCAGCTTTCTTACAGCGTAAGTGTCTGCAATATAAAGATTGCCAGAACCATCAAACTGCATCTGTAACATATTGGCAGAGAAAGCCGCCGACGAAGACTTCCCGTCAGCAAGCGCGGCATAATTGGCAGCTTTTGTCCCACTTCCGAAAATAGGCTCCGGTGTCGCACCCTTGGAGGCAACGCGATATAGTTTAAAGCATTCGGTTGGAGATCCGGACGAGGCGGAAACGGCCACCACCATAGACCCGTCAGTATCAAAGGCAAAAGACAAGGGCCAAACCTTTCCGGTAGACGCCGTTACCTTCGAAAAATCAGCAAATACTTCCGGGTCAACCTCTCCGGGGACACCGCCGGTATGCACATGGATCTTTCCGGCCGCACTTCCGTCTCCACGACCAAGGACATAGATACTGCCATTGTGTTCCTGAATCTGCATGGCCTGGTTGAATCCGGTAGAAACTATCGAATAGATTTCGGTAGTCCTGTCATATTTGTAGATGCCGTTCCCTGTAGCACCGACTTTATTGGCAATCCAAAGATTATTCCCGACACTGCAGACGCCATACGGATATTGGGGATATTTTGAAGCAGAATTAACAGCAGATTGTGTGGCCGTTTTATTGACAACATCCAAGAAGAACACATGATAGGGTTCTCCTGTTACAACAAACAGATTGTCAGTGATTCTGGCCATATTATGCGGAGTACGGGTGAGACCGGAGATAATTGTCTCCACACTGTACTTCGTCAGCACGATGGCGGGCATGGGTTTGATGTGGGCGCGCTCAATCTGAACGTTGGTGGCATTTTTCTCGGAGCCGGGGACGGGGGTGCCGTCGTCAAAGGTCATCTTCACGTTCAGCTGTGGATAGACATGAGCGGTGCCGTCCATTTCAGGCCCTACGGGCAGCGGGACATACACAGTGATGCCGTCGTCTGAGGCGCGCTGGGCAGCCGTTGCATTTTTGATATTCACGGTAACGGAATAGTTGCCGGTATGGGCATAGGCCTGAACATAAGGAGTCTCCGAGCCAAATCCGCCTTCAGCGGTGGTCCAGTTGTAAGTTTTGCTCATGGTCTGGCAAATCTTGTACGTGTTCTTGCCCTCGGCAAGGAGCGCAGCATCCGTCACCGGCGCCGTAACCACCACCTTGGTGGCCTTAGGCGGCACATTTTTGTAGGTGAGCTTCAGAACTCCGCCCAACTGCTTGAATTCAAGCGGCGTGGCAGAGCTGGTAACCTTGGCCAGCATAGGTGCCTCAACGTTGCCCTCAAACCAAGTATAGGTATCCTTGAGCACCAACTTCAGCGAACCGTCTTCTTCCTTGGGATAGGCAGCCGCGCCCGTTCCACTGGTCTTGGCAGGATAGATGGCAAAAGAATTGTTGCCATAGGTGATGACATCGCCCTCCGTATTGGGATTGAAAGCGGCCGGGCCGGCAGTGTCTTCGCCGGTGTATTTATAAACAGTGAAACCATTGGCATTGTTGCTGCGGACCACCATATTGTCATTCTGTTTCCACATGTAGGTTCCGCCCACAAACGCTGTCTTGGTTTCGCTTTCGGCAAACGTAGCCGTAAGCGCTTTTTCAGATACGGGAGCGCTTTCCGGAAGGTTCTGCTCCTTATTGCAGGAAACTGCGCCCAGCACAAGCAGGGTAAAAATAAGTGTTTTCTTCATAGAGCCGTCCTCCTCTAAAAAAGACCAGGAATACCGGGGAACTCAGGAAGACCCGGGGCATTCCATGAACCGGGGCCATCTTCGGTCCATCCCTCAATACCGCCGTCGCCGGCGTTTAATCCGGATGCGCAGATCATCTGCTCTGCATGCAGCATCAATTCTTCTGAAAGAGGCTGCAGATACTTTTCCTTTTTCATGTCTTGTGTTATTAAATTTTGATTATTGTTTGATTCTATTGAAAGGCAAAATCCACCATCACGGGCCAATGGTCAGAGGGGTAATAAGCATTGTATGTATCGTCTATCACCTGATATTTCACTACATCCAGACCCGTATTGAAGTACAGGTAATCAATGCGGTGATACCATTTGCTGCGCTGGTCTTCCTCATAGCTGTATGCATTATAGGTGGCCACCGGTCCGCTCTTAACGCCCAAGTCGGCACTGCGGTAGTAGGCATCCGTAAACGCCGTTTTGAAATAGTCCGTATGGGCCCCCTCCGTGGTAGCGCTGTTCATGTCGCCCCCCAGAATCAGCGCATAGCTTTCCGGATTGAGGGTTTCGGCACGGTTACAGATGAGTTCGGCCGACAAGGAGCGCACGGTGACCGCTTCTTCCTCACTGATGGACGTTCCCGAACTGGTAACTTCCAGGTGCGTATTCAGATAGAAGAACTTGTAACCGCTCGCCCTGTCTTCCAACTTCACCCACTGACAGATACGCTTGCGGCCGGGATCGGTGGAAATCCATCCGGGATAGGGGCTGCTGGGGGTATCCGGTGTGGCAGAAAGATAGAAGTATCCCTTATCCAGTTCCACATATTTATCCGTTTTCCAGGCAAGACAGGGTTCTTCCGGTGTCTCATAGAAGGTATAGGCCGGGAGATTCTCTTTCAGGTAGGTTCTCTGTTCCGGCCGGCTTTCCTGGAACCCCACTACGTCAAAGGAATAGTCCTTGATTAACTGGACAACACCGGTCCGGCGGGAAGCCCAGCTGCGCTCCGCCGTATCTTTATCCGTCACGAAACGGATATTGAACGTGGCGGCACGGACCGTTGGAGCAGGGGTAACTGGGGCATCCGGCTCCCCGATGTACAGTTCCCGGATTTGCCCGGTTCCCTGGTCACTGATATACAAAGTAGAGCCGTCGCTGCTGAGCAGAAGGCCGCCCAGCTGGCGGAAGGTGGCCGCCGTGCCCACTCCATCCTGAACAGCCGCCATATTGGCCGCCTGAGAACTGCCGGCAACGGTGCTTACCACAGCATCGGAGTAGCCCGCAGCGCCCTTGCGGATTCTGCGGATCCGGTACCAGTCGGCAAGATAGATATCACCATTGGGAGCAATGGCCAAATCGGCCAGGTTGGCAGTGAACTTGGCCGTAAGCGGACTTCCGCTTGTCCCGTCATCAAAGGCTTTGGCGTCTTTGATGCCGGCAATGACCTCAAAGGCTCCTGTTACAGGATTCACTTTGAGCAGCTGACAGCCGTTGGTCACCACCATCAGGTTCCCGTCGGCGTCAAAAGCCATGGCGTTGGGCCATTTGCCCAAATTGGCCTGCCATTCCGGGCTGGCTGTAAAATCCCCGCCGGAATACTTGTAGATGGTATTGAGGTCACGGACGGCAAGATAACCGTTCCCTTCCGCATCAAAAGCCACATCCATGGCGCTCTTCCCGTTCCAGGCACTCTGGGCGGCTATCTGGGCAAAACTCTTGTCCGACGGATCAAAGGTGTAGACCTTGGCCTTGGCTTTCTCGGCAAACCAGACTTTTCCGTCGTGCAGGCATCCCAGCCAGGGCACGTGATTCGCATCACCATAGGTGTAAGGGGCCGACAGGGTACCGGCTTCCAGATCCCAGATACGCACGCTCTGGACCTGTTCCAGCACAAATGCCTGCTTGTCGGGGACAATCCATCCCATTCCGCGGACCGCACCCAGGACAGCTGACGACTTGTCGCCGCCTTTTTTGTCGGCCACGGCATTTTTTAGAGCGATGGTTCCCATCAGGGTTGTCACCGTCAGAGGGGACTTGAGTGCCGGATAGGCAATATCCTCCATCGGCTTGATGTGGGCCCTGTCCACCCGGATATTCCGGGCACTGCGCTGGGTGCCGGAGATCATATGCCCACCGGAATCCACCAGATAAATCCTTATTTCGGGATAAGTATGTTCACTGTCCGGCCCCACGGGAAGCGGGACATAGAACACTTTGGAAGTGGAAGAACCGGCGGCAAAGGAGATGCCGATGAGGCCGTCTTCTCCCGCATAAGCCTGAATATAGGGTTGGGGCAGCGAAAAGCTTCCCTCCCAGCCGTGCACCGCCATGTCTTTGGTAATGACGTATCCGGGAGTACACAGCATGAGTTTGGCCGCGGCGGCGGGAATATTGGTCAGGGATACTTTCAGCAAGCCCCCAGCTGGGTAAAGGACAGGTCAGTTCCGGAAACCAGGGGCGATATCATCGGGGCTTCGGCATTGCCTTCGCTCCAGAGATATTGGTTTTTAAGATTCAAGGTAAGGGCGGTTCCCGCAACTTGCACACTGCCCGGAGCCAGGGAAGGATACAGGGCAAAGCCTTCATCACCGTAGCGCAGGGCAGCCGAAGGGGTCTGCGTTTGAACAAACGTTGCTTCACCGGAAGTATTGGGTCCTGCATAGCGCAAATCCAGGGTACTGCCGTCGGCCAGCGTGGCCCTGATACGGTCTCCGGTGCGCCACTGATAAACAGCGCCGTCAAAACCGGTTTTGGTGTCCGGGTCTCCAAAAACCGCTCTCAGCACAACAGCATCCGTGGTCTGGGGCAAGTCGCTTTCCTTTTGGCAGGCCAGCGGCAGCAACAGGAGCGGAATCAGGTATAGAATGCGTTTCATAGGCTCAGAGGGCAAAATCAACAATGATGGGAAGATGGTCTGAAGGATGGCAGAAGCCTTTGATTTCCGCATCCCGCACGGGTTGGGTATAAGCATCCAGGACAATCCGGGCGTCGGTGATGAAAGGATACAGGTCCGGCGTACAGAACACGTAGTCATAACGGGTGTTCTCTATGGTGGAAACCACTACCTCTTCCGGATTCCGGCGCTTGATAATGTCCCAGTAGGGAGTATGCTCATGCATATAGTCCTGCGCCTGAAACTTGGGGTCATCGGCCGGAAGCCCATACAAAGCATTGTCCGTGCGGGAGAGAGAGTTGAAATCGCCCATCATGAGCCAGTTCCCTTCTGTCTGCGAGCCGATGGTATGCTTGCATACGTATTCCACTTCCATCTTCCGGTAGGCATCGCCGCCATGGGCCGCTTTGGAGGCCTCCTGGTCTTCGGCACCAAAGGCATAAGGATGCGGCCAGGTATGGAGGGCGACAAAATTCAAGGTCTTCCCTTTTACCTGTACCTGCGCCCACAACGCGCCATGTGACACTACGCTGTCGGGCTGGACACCCACAATCTGCGCTTTCCCGTAAATGGGAGTCTTGGAAGTAATTACTTGGGGATAATTGTCCCGCATGCCGCCCACATAGACATATTTGTGTCCATAACGGGCGGCCAGTTCCGGCCAATGCTCTACCAGGTACTTCTCTTCCACCGGCATCTTGTCACGGGTGCCGTCATAGTAAATGGTACGGGCTTCGCACCATACGCAGACATCGGGATCCTGATCTTTCACCCAGTCTACAAAACGGTTGTAGTTGTCTCCCTGCCCGGACCACATTCCGTTCTGAATATTCCACAGCAACAAACGGAAAGGCTCCCCGGATGTTGCCCGGGGGGCTTTGGGAGCACAGGCGGCGAGCAGCAGGGCGGCCGCCATGGGGATAAGTCTTTTCATCGGATGCTCACTTTTCGGATAAGGCAGTTCTGCGAATCGCAGATATACAGGGTATTCTCATCGTACACCAGAACGCCGTCCACTTCATTGAACTTGGCATTCAAGCCTTTTCCGTCGGCATAACCTTTGGTGCCGCCCAGGATGGTTTCCACGGTACCCTTGGTATAATCACCGTTTTCGTCCGGCGTGAGTTTGCGCACGCAGTGGTAGGCGGCATCGCCAACATAAATGGTTCCGTCCGGAGCAATGTCAAAGCCCTGACAGGAGCGTACGGTGGCCTTCAGGGGATCTCCTTCGCCATCATTCCTCTCGTCGGTCTTCTCTCCGGTACCCATGATGACGGTTTGCGTGCCGTCGGGAGCAACCGACACCAGCACGAAACCATTCCACAACGCCGCAATCAGGTTGCCCTTGGGATCAAAGCCGATGAAAGAGGGTCCGCCAGTTTCAAATTTGGCATATTCGCTCTTCTCCATGGTCCCGGCGGCAAATTTGTACACAATCTGCGCATTCCGGCAGGGGACATAGATATTGCCATCGTCGTCAATGGCCACGTTCATGGGATTGTTCAAGCCGGTGGCCATCACGTCGTTTTTCTTGGTGGCGGGATTGAAACGGTAGAGCTTTCCTTTAGCCTTGTCATTGTACCAGTAATTTCCCTGCGCGTCAAAACAGCCTTGCCATACGGCAGCTCCGCTTTCCTCAACGGCGGCTTCGCTGGTCACGCTCATGTCAGGAGCGATGTGACGGATTTTATTGCCGCCACGGTCTGTAAACCACAGCGTACCGTCGGCCGCCTTGTTGATTCCTGTGGGCATATAAGTGGCGGCACCGGTACCCACACCGTCAATACACTTACGCACACCCTGTTGTCCCACAATTGTAGACACCAGGTATTCATGGTCGGGAATCTTCAGATAATTGAACTGGACTCCTTCGGCCTTCCCTGAAGGGGCCTCCACCATAAAGGTGTACAGGCCCGGCTCATGTTCGGGCAAAATAACCAGAAGGCGGTTGGTATAGGCTTCCAGCACCCTGGCACGCTCTCCGCCCACCGTGACTACATTCTCTGAGGGATCGGTGGAAAAGTTGTTTCCCAGCAGGGTTACCAAATCTCCGGGATACCCGTTCTTGGGGTCTACCGACACCAGGCGGACATCCGTTACGCGCGCCACGTATTTATTCTGCTGGCAGGAAGCCAGCGAAAGCAGTGGAAGCAGAATATATAGAATCTTTTTCATGGCTTAGTCAATGAGGATTTCACGAATGAGGTAGGCATTGTACTCGGTGACAATCAAGCGTTTGCCGCTGGGATCCATCCGGATTTCACCGGGCGAATTGAAGCTGGCCTCCAGGCCGGCGCCATCGGTTTTTCCACTCTTACCGGAGGTGCCGGCTATAGTGCTCACCACGGCATCTTCATAGCCATTCTCACCGCGGGTGATAAGCTTGATAATCTTAAAGGAATCATCGGCCACATAAATATTGCCATCCTTGTCGAGGGTCATACCGAAGAGGTTGGATCCGAATTTTGCCGTGAGCGGTTTGCCGGGATCACCGGGATCATTGGCCTTTCCTGCACGGATACCGGCAATCACGAACTGGGTGCCGTCCGGCTTCACGCCGATTACCTGGCAGCCGTTGGTGGTGACAATCAGATTGCCCTCCGGATCAAACTCCATGGCCAGCGGCCCATCGGCAAAGGTAGTGAATGTTTCCAAGGTGGACAGGTCGTCCCCCGTTGCCTTGAAAATAGTCTTGGAACCGTCGCGGACCAGCACGTAGGCATTGCCTGCGGCATCAAAGGCTACATCCATCGGCGAGGTGCCGGTGAAGGTAGCCGTAAGCACTTCGGCAACGTCAGTCTTGTAATTATAACGGATAATCTTGTCGTTACCCTTACTGGCATAATAGAACCAGTCTCCGTGCATGGCACCTCGCCAACCTGCGTTGGAAATGGACTTGGTGGCCGTGCTGGAGGTTACGTCCCAGGTACTCATGTCCATGAAACGCATGCAATTGTTGCCATTGTCCAGGATGGCCAGGCGCCCGTCCGGCAGGAAGGCTACACCGCGGGGCTGACGGAACTTGGCCACGGTGGGGCCACCATCAACAAGGGTCGTGGCATCGGCCGCACGACCGGCCGAACCGGACATGGTTTTCACCGTATAGGTATGCGATTTGGCCACATACATGAAGGCCGGTCCCTCGAAGGTCTTGTCGCCTACGGTTACAACCACAGGATAGGAACCGCGGGGATTCTCGGGAATCTTTACGGACAGCTTGGTAGTGGTAGCAGAGAGCACCTCGGCCTGGACGCCATTCAGGGTAACCGTGTTCTCAGAGGGGACCCCACTGAAACAAATGCCGTCCAGCACCACAATGTCTCCCTCCGAACCGCTGTTGGGTGTTACACTGAATACAGTCAGTTCGGGTTTCTTGTTATAGGTAAACATCGGACCTGTCACCGTTTCTCCTTCCACAGTGACCTCAAAAGGATACTGCCCTTCCGGATTGTCCGGCAGAACAACCACCAGCCTGCTGTCATTGGCAGAAACTATCTCTGCCGCCAGACCGTTGATGCTTACACTGTTGCGTTCCTTCTTATTGGAGAAAAGCTGGCCGCTGATGGTAATCTGATCCCCTTCTATGCCCGAAGTGGGGCTGTAGGAGAAAACGGCCAGTTTCTCCTGCTCTACCGGTTCGGCATAACGGAAGGAAAGCCCCTCCAGCACAACGCCCCCGGTATTGACATTCACAACAGCAGTACCCAGCTCATGTTCGGGCATCAGGATATAAATCCGGTCGTTCGTAACCGATTTCACCGATGCTTGAACGCCGTCCACCGCAACGGTGAGGGGTTCGGTAAACCCATACCCAGAAATCACGGCTTCCGTGCCCGGATATCCCGCTTTAGGTATCAGAGAGAGCACCTTAGGCTTCGGGGCACTGGGAGTAACGGGCTCTTGATGGCAGGAAGCAGCCACAAGCAGGGCCGATGCCGCCAATACACTATATATAACAAACTTTTTCATATCTAGGGTTCGTTGACAGTTACCATCCACGTATTCACGACAGGCCGCTGAGCACCGTCAGAAGCACGGTTGCGCAGCTGATAGATATCGGCCGACGGATGCCGGATAACCAGTTGCGCGCTGCCGCCACCGTCCAGATTGGAGGCCCAGCTGCACCCCAGGCTTTTCATAATCTCACCCATCTCCCAATAAAGCATACCGTCCGACCACAGGGGCTGACGCCCGTCCACAATCATGAAATACACAGTATTTCCATCCTCAGAATAACCCACCACATTGCGCGGGTGCCTGTTGGTGGAATAGCCGGAGAAATCACCGGGCACTTCGCCGTTCTGCAGGACAATGACACCGCTGCCGGTGACATCCCTCAGGTCCGGAGCAAGGACGCGGTAGGTTACCGTATCCCTGATGACCGGTTTTCCGTCAAAGTCCAAACCGAAGAAACTGATGGCCTGGTCTGTGAGCGTAGAGGAATAGACAAAGCTGTCCTTGAGCACCCGGCCGTTCCGGTGGATGGGCCCTCTGATTTTTCCGTTGGAAGTATCCCAGAAGTCGGCATTCACTACAGCTACCACCCTTTGACCGGGCTTGTCCACATATTCAATCATGTCGGAGGGGGTCTGCCGGCTGCCTATCACATAAGAATCCAGGTCATAGGGCATACCCACTTTCATTTTCACTCCGGGCTCGGCCAGGTTGACCCGCAGGATGAACACATGCTCTACTTTGGCAAGGGATGTCTGAAGATGGATATCGGTTTCATCCACACCATTGGCAATGACAAATGTGGTATCGGCATATACATGCCCAACCGATGCGGCT
Source organism: Bacteroidales bacterium (assembly GCA_017934185.1). GTDB lineage: Bacteria > Bacteroidota > Bacteroidia > Bacteroidales > UBA932 > Cryptobacteroides. The sequence goes on from JAGBJY010000036.1 coordinate 29,756, forward strand.
GTAGCCACCTTCTTTCCCAATTCCGTTCTGGGAACATAGTCGGTATCCGGAATGTCCTGCGGTCCGGCAGGAAGTTTCTTACAGGCAATGAGGCCTGTGAAGAACAACGCGAGATATAAATATCTTTTCATAGGGCTATTCCTCCGTATCTTGGGTTGTAGCAGTCCAGAGCGGGTGCTGTTTCAACAATTTGTTCAGGGTAAGCTCACGGGAAGGGATGGGCTGCACCGTGTATTTTGCGTCCACGCCCACCGTCTGTTCGTATTTTCCGGTACGGACAAGGTCAAACCAGCGGAAGCCCTCACCGAACAGTTCCAGGCGGCGCTCATTGAGCACGGCATCCAAAAACGCTTCCTCCGTGGCAGGATGGACATCAGGAAGGCCGCGGAAACGGCGAAGCTCATTCAGCCGGTCAATACCCAGGGCCAGCCCCTTGCTTTCCGCGCTGATGAGATACATCTCGGCAAGCCTGGTAATGTAGATGGGATCATGGCCGGCGTCCCCCATACAATACTTGTTCACAACATTGTTGCTTCCCTGGATATCCACAGAAACGTTGCGGCGCTTGTCAATATGTTCAAACATATCCATGGCCGCCTGGGTAGGACAGAAAGTATAACTGCCGCCCACCGGAGATTCTTTCGTATAATAGTAGGAGCCGATATTATAGCTCCCTTCCTCCAGCAGGTTGGCAAAAGTGAAGATTTCTTCCCGGTTGGCAACGCCACGGAAAATCTCAGAGAAATCGGCCAGGGCAAAACGTCCGCAAGTAATCAGTTCTTCGGCCAGTTGAGCCGCCTCTGCCTTTTTCCCCATGGCAAGATATGTACGGGCCAGAAGAGCCTTTGCGGCATCCTTGGACACGTAATTCTTGGTGGTAAAATCGGGAGCCAGCTCGACGGCAGTCTTAAACTCAGACTCGACGAACTTCCATGCGTCCGCCTCGGGCGTCTGCTCAATGTCCTCAGAAATAATCTTATCTACAATGGGCACATTTCTCCAACGGGCCACGATATTGTAATAGTACAGTCCGCGGAAGAAATGGCCGGTTCCCAGCATCTCATTCTTTTTCACCGAATCGGGCAGTTTCTCCACAGAGAGAATAAAATTGTTAATCTGATACATGCCGGCATAGTACCCATTCCACGGACCGCTTACCATGGAATTGTCGGGGCCGATGGCACCCTGTACAACCAGTGCGGGCGTGTTGGTGGAAGTGGCACCGGGACGGATAAGGTCTCCGCCGATAATGTCAAACATGGCCCAGCCATTGAAAGTAGGCTTATACTGGGCGATATTGTACACACCTACCATAAGCATTTCTGCATCGTCCTCCGTAAGATTGTCACTGGAGACTGCGTTATGCGGATATTGGTCCAGGAATTTTCCACAGGAGACCAAGGCCACTACAGCAACTATTATAAAAATGTATTTTTTCATAACGCTCAGAATTTAAGATTGATACCGAACGTAAAGGAACGCGGCTGGGGAATCCACATGCAGTCAAGACCCATCTTAGTGGCATTCAGGGAGGTGTTCACTTCCGGATCCAGGAAACGGAAGGGAGAGAGGAGCCATACATTGTCGCCCTGCACGTAGATGCGAAGCTTATCCACACCGATGCGCTTGGTCAGATTCTTGGGCAGGGTATACCCCAACGAGACACTTCTCAGACGCAGATAAGACGCATCGTGCAGGAAACGGGTATTCTTGAACATGGTGGAATTCCAGGTATATCCATAGATGGCGCGGGGCGTAGTGTTGGTGGTGCCGGGACCTGTCCAGCGCGCCAGCGCTTCCGACTCCTGGGCAGGCCAGTTTCCGTTACCCAGACGAAGACCGCCCGTCCAGTACTCATACAACTTTGAGCCATAGGAGAAGGTAAAGAAGACGTTGAAATCCAAGCCTTTGTACGTAAAAGAGTTATTGAAACCGCCTGTAAACTTGGGATTGGGCGAGCCCACGAACTGACTGTCATAGGCCGAGTTGATGTCTCCGTCAGGCTCTCCGTTAGGACCCGAGACATCTTCATAGATAACGTCACCGGCGCGGACCCCGTAATTCTCATACAGATACGTGGGGACCTCTTCGTCACTCTGGTAAATGCCCAGCATCTTGATCATATAGAAACTGCCCACTTCCTCTCCCACTTTCAAGGCATGATAGTCGTCGGTTCTGAGAATTTCATCTTCACCAATCAGCGATGTGAGCTTGTTCCGGACAAAAGAGATATTGAAGTCGCCTTTCCAATGAAAATCGTGTTTCCCGAGATTCCCGCCTACGGCAAATTCAAGGCCCTTGTTGCGCATGGAGCCGATGTTGCAGGTATAATTGGTAAAACCGGTGGTGGCAGCAGTAGGCTTCGAGTACAGAAGGTTACGGGTGTCTTTCAAGAAAGCATCGACCGTGAAAGTGAGGGCGCCGGAGAAGAAGGAAAGGTCTGTACCGATATCATACTGGTCGGCCTTCTCCCATTCCAATTCCCGGTTTCCCTGCGTCATAACCGCCAGGCCATTCTTGTTCATATAGTTATAACCACCATTGGCCAGGGACTGATAGGCATAAGAGCCGATGCCCCCCTGGTTACCCGTGGCACCATAACTCACACGGAGTTTGGCGTTGGTGGTTTTGAATTGCCAGAATGGCTCTTCAGACAGGTTCCAACCCAGCGAAACTGAGGGGAAGAAGCCGTAACGGTGTTCCGGTGCAAATTTGGACGAGCCGTCATATCGGGCGTTGACGGTTACCAGATAACGGTCTTTCCAGTTAACGGTGGTTCGAAACATGAACGACTGCAGTCCCCAAGTGGAAAGGCCCGTGGTAACATCGGTAAACTCGGCGGCAACGGAGTTGACGTCAAACGATTTGGAAGGGAATCCCTGTCCTTTCTGATAGGCCGTTGAATTGTTGTCAAGCTGGAAAGAATGTCCCAGCATGGCGCTTAGCGACAGGCCGCCGAAGGTATGGCTGTAATCCAGGATATTGTCCACCACAATGGATGTAAAGTTCTTACGGGAGTCAATCAGGACACCCACAGAATTTCCGTACATGTGGTCTGCCGTGTACTGCACGTGGTCTTCGGCCGCCATGATATCTCCGCCAAAACTGGTCTTGAAGTGTAAGTCTTTGGAGAAGTTGATGCGCGCAAAGACACTTCCATATGCACGGTAGCTTTTATTGTAAACATTCTGCTCATTGATGGCCTGCACCAGATTGTAGTGCAACAGTTCCGCGTTGATGATTGTATAGGAACCGTCCGGTTTGAACGGTGTATCCCAGGGGCGGTGTTCCAGCCCATGGGTGAGCATGGAGGTGCCGATGCTTCCGTCCGGAACGCGGTTGGCATTGGTATAACTGAAATTCAGGGAGGCTCCAACAGAAAGCCAGCGCCTGACATCGCTGTTGACATTGGCTTTCACCCCATACTTTTCATACAGGCTTCCAATCCCCACACCTTCGTTCTGCTTGGCACTGGCAGACACATAGTAATTGCTGTTTTCGGAACCTCCGGATACAGAGACATTGGCGCTCCAACTTTTGGCCACACGGAAAACCATATCCAACCAGCTGAATTGCGGTTTACCGGGGTATGGATTCTCCAAACGGGCTATAGAGCTTCCTGTCTGCATATTATAGTTGTCAATGGCCTCATTCTGCACTTCCAGGTACAGGTCGGCATCAGCCACCTTCAGCTTGGAAAGATTTGGGAGATAACTGAGGCCGAAGTTGGCATCGGCCGAAAGTTTTGGAGCCCCTTTTGTTCCTTTCTTCGTGGTGATGATGATAACACCATTGGTACCACGGGACCCATAGATGGCCGCAGAAGCCGCATCCTTGAGCACCTGTACCGACTCTATATCGGCAGGATTGATATCCGACAAGCCGGAAAGAGACTCTCCCCCCCAGGCCCCGGTATCTCCGGAGGTATTGCTCATGGGAATTCCGTCAATTACATACAAGGGCTCGTTCCCCGCAGTGAGCGAGCCGATACCACGGATGCTTACACGGCTCTTTCCGCCGGGCGTTCCGGAGGCGGCGGTGACATTCACACCGGGCACACGGCCCTGAAGCATGGCATCGGGGCTGAGGACCTGGCGTTCCCCTTCTTCTGCCGGCTTGTATGTGGCAATGGCGGATGTAATGTCGCGGCGCTGCATGGTACCATAACCCACCACAACAGACTCCTCCAGCAACGTTATGTCGTCCAGAAGCCGGATAGAGAGCTTGTCGGTCTGGGAGCCCAGAGGCATACGCACCTCTTTATATCCCATCATACTGATTAGCAGGACATCTCCTTTTCTGGCAGGAATGGAGAAAGAGCCATCCACGCCTGTTGTGGCCACTTCCTTACTTTCTTCCACTACCAAAACCGCCCCTATTACCGGTCCGTCTTTATCAAAGACTTTTCCGGAATAGGTTTGGGGCGTGGACTCCGTGTTTTGTTTTCTCACAATCAGGATCATGCGATCCTTGATGCGGGCCTCACAGGCAGTGCCTTCAAGAAGAAGGGAAAGCGCCTGTGTGAGTTTCTTGCCGCTGGGTACGGAAACGGTTTTTCCAAGATCCAGCAGGTCTTCATTGTACGCGATGGAGTATCCGCTTAGTTGCTCCACTGTCTTCAGCGCTTCGGAAAGGGTCATCCGGCTTTTGGGGAAATTGATGACCGGTTCCTCCTGCGCATACAGCAATGAAGACAAAAGCATGCTCAAAAGCATACATGTCAGCATTACAGTCTTTCTCATAGAGATTGTTTATTATTTATTTTATGTAGATTACATTATTTTGGGAACGGGTATACCGCATGGAGGGCACTACGGAGCAAATGGCATCCAGAAGTTCATCTACGGTTTCACCATGAATAAACCGGGCACTGATCTTTGCATTGTCATATTTGTCGGTAGTTAAAAACACCTCCACCCCATAACGGCGTTGAATTACCCGAATAATATCATGGATGGATTCTGAACGGAAACAAAGGTTTCCCCCTTCCCAGGACATGGTTTCTGCCGAATTGGAATTACCACTGACTATAGCACCCGTGGCGCGCTCAAAACTGAAAAACTGCTCCGGCTGAAGCTCCACCAGTCTTTCGGGGGATGTTTTGGGCCATGCGGCTATGGCTCCCCGGTTGAGGGTGGCCGTAACCAAAGGATCATCATAATAGGCTTTAACGTCAAAACGGGTTCCGTGAACACGGACAGTAATATCTGACGTCTCCACATAGAAAGGTTGCTCATCAGAAGCTGTTACGTCAAAGATGCCTTCGCCTGACAGGAAAACTTTTCTTTCGCCGGTAAACCTGTCCGGGAAAATCAATACCGACTGAGCGTTCAGAATAACGCGGGACTGGTCTGGAAGAATGACTTCGGCGGTTTCCCCACACGAAGTGGAGCGCTGTACATAATTTACAGCCACCTGTTGTTCCGGCAAGGTCTTGTGTGCATATCTTACAGAAAGATACGGAACAAGAATCAGGGTACATACCGCTGCAACTGTCATTACAGTGCGCAGCAGGAAGGATTTTCTTCTCCTGCGCTCTTTGTCAAGGTAATCCTCCAGCGCCCGTGAGCGCATCATGACTTCCTCAAAAGCCCGGTCAATTTCCTCTTGGGAGATGGCGGAACCATCAATATGATCCCATCCGGGAAAATTAGTGTAATTAATCATGCGAAAAGCTTTTACACTAATTAGACGAAAAAAGGGGGCCTTGCCCCCAAGAGAAAAACAAAAATTTTATAGGAAAACAGCGATACAGGAGGTTATTTTTCTCAATTCCCGCAACGCCGCATTCAAATGATTCTCCACCGTTTTTTTGGTAATTCCCATCCGAAGGGCGATTTCCTCGTTGCTTAACCCCTCTTTCCGTGAAAGCAGGAAGACCTGTTTCCTTTTTTCCGGCATCTTCTCTACCTGACGGTCCATCTGGAACTGACGCTCTCTTGCAAAATACTCTTCATCCAGCGGATATGAGAACGGCTCATCGGCCGGTTCTTCAAAGGGAACCTTAATTTTATGGGTGCGGCCATAATCAATGGCGGCATTCCGGCACATCCTGTACAGATAGGCTCCGATGGCATGAATTTTTGACAGAGATGCTCTCCTGAGCCATATTTTGACAAAGAGATTCTGGGCAAGATCCCTTACTTCGTTTTCGTCCCGGATCAGGGGCATCAGAAACGTTACCACCTTGGGATAATAATAGTCGAAAAGCTTCCGAAAAGCCTCTTCGTCATTCCCCCGGGAAATCTGTTCCAATATTTTCGCTTCATCTGTGAGCATACTGCAAATGTAAGAAAACTCTCAAAAAAAACGAAAAAAATGGACACCATGCTTTAAGTGAGCGCGGCGTTCAATCTTTCCATGACAATCCCCACCACCCACTAAGCCCGCTCTATCCTGCAACTATGCTGTTTGGACTCCCTGTCGTAATTAATTCCCACCAGAAGCATCTTTCCGGAATAGTCCGCCACTTTGGCAGGGTACTCCTTTCTTCGTATCTGATCGATGGCGGCATCGGCGCTCCCGTCCACTTTGAGCTCAATGACGAGGGCTGGCGAATCAACGTTCTTCCGTGGAATGAACACAATGTCGGCAAAGCCTTTGCCCGTTGCCAGTTCCCGGTGCATCACATAATTGTTGCGGGCATAGTAATAGGCGATGCTCAGCACACAGGCAAGGGAATTCTCATCGTTGTAGCTAAGAATACTGGTGTTTTCGTCGTGAGCGAGTTCAATGCCCCTGGCTACGGCCTCCTCGTCGCAGGAAAGGGTGGCCTGGAGCAGTTTTTTCGACTTGTCAAGCGAATGCGCCACTTCATTCCATCTGTTGGCCTTGATGGCTCTCACCATCTCTTCGGCCACTTCACGATTGGGGATATAGCACTCTCGTTTGTGCCAGTCATAAGAAAGGTAGCCAAGATGGATGAGCACCGTCAGCACATCATCCTTGCTGTGGACATCACGCATATCATTCCCAAAACCTGCTGGATCCACATCTCGACGCCCGCCCGCCAGCATGGCGATAATGTCATCCTTCAATCCCTGATAATTCATTCCGATATAACCAGCGATTGCCTCATAGGAGGCGGTAGAGGACCAGTAATTCTCGCACATGCGGCTTTCCAGTGCCATCATTACGCTGTTGGGATTGAAGATAGAACGTTCGTCGCCTATCTGGTAACCGTCATACCAGTTTTCCAATTCATCGAAGCTCATTCCATATTTCTCAGACAGGGTTCGGACCTCGTCTTTCGTAAAGCCAAAGTACTTCCCCATGCCGACAGGCCTGACCATGGAATACTCCACAAAGTTGTTCAAGGCCGACTGCGTATTGTATTTCTTGATAGGAAGAATACCGGTGAGGTACACCCCCGCAAATACTTGCGATGACAGGCCGCCCTTGAACAGGCGCCGCAGCCAGTTCACATAG
>JAGBJY010000037.1 GCA_017934185.1 Bacteroidales bacterium
CCCCCGGCGCATCGGCGCTTATCTTAGCGCCGGGGGCTGTTGCTCCCGCCGCTGCAGGGGTGGAGATAGCAGGAGCATTCTCCAGCTCCACCTGATAGTCGGCACCGTTGACATTCACGGAAAGCATCTTGCCATCGGCCTCGCCGATAGCTACGTTGTACTCTTTCCCGTTGATTTTGAATTTATATTCTTTCATAGTTGGTATGTTTATTCGTCTACAGATTCTTCCTTAACGAAAGGGCTTTATTGTTCCAGGCCGATTCCCTGCGGCGGATGGTCACAATGCCGGGCTCCACGTCGTGGATGGCCTCGGTGAGGTAAAGGTGCACGGCCGTGGCGATGGCGGCGTAGGTGTCACCGTCCTGCTCCATGTCCAGTGCCAGGGCGATGGCAACGGCCACGGCAGATTCTTCGCTGGCGCTCAGAATGACAGACTTCTTTTTCCTTTTCGCCGGACGGTCAAAGAGCAGCCAGAAGAGGAACCACAGCAGGGCCAGGGCGCTGAAAACCACGCTTACGGACACCACGGTGAGAATCCAGCCGTGGGGGTCCCGCTCCTGCATGACTTCCGCCTTGGTGGCAGTGTCGCCATGCCCGTTGATGATGCCGGGTGAGGGCACGGCGGCCTCGGCCACGGGCTCAAATTCCCGCTGGCGGAGGTCGTAGGCCAGTTTGATGACCGACTTTCCCACGGGCTGGACCTGGGGGATGGCAAGGGAGTCAATGACCGTGCGGCCGTCGTTGGAAACCAGGTACACAGTGGACCCGGGCCGGAGGGTGAAACCGGCGTAGAAAGTGCCGTCGGCCCCATTGCCGCTGAGATGGAAAAGCACTACCTGGCGCGGTCCCAGTTTGGTGCGGAGGTCGCTCTTGGGAATGAGGCTCTTGCGAAGGTTTCCGCGGTCGTCGGTAAGGAAGCAGCCGCCGAAGTTCACCGTTCCGGTAGAGGTGTTGTACAGTTCCACCCAGCCGCATCGGCGTCCGTAATCGTCCAGAATGCCGGTGGAATCCGGCTGGGCCAGGGCCTCGGAAATAATGAGGTCGCTCACATTCTGGGCGCGCAGAACCAGTGCCGACAGCAGGACCAGGACAACTGTTGTAAGGAGTTTTCTCATACTACAGCGGCAGGTTATCGTGTTTCTTGGCGGGCAGTTCCTGCCGTTTTCCGGCCAGTTGTTCCAAGGCGCGAATCACGCGGAAGCGGGTATTGCGCGGCTCAATGACATCGTCAATATAGCCCTTCTGGGCGGCCTGGTAAGGATTGGAGAACAGCTCTTTATACTCCTCCTCCGTAATATTCTTCAGAATTCCCACGGCGCCCTTGGCGCCCATGACGGCAATTTCTGCCGACGGCCAGGCGTAATTGATGTCGCCGCGAAGCTGCTTGCAGCTCATCACAATGTGGGCGCCGCCGTAGCCCTTGCGGAGGGTCACCGTTACCTTGGGCACGGTGGCTTCCCCGTAGGCGTACAGCAGTTTGGCCCCGTTGGTGATGATGGCGCCGTACTCCTGCTGCGTGCCGGGGAGGAAGCCCGGGACATCCACCAGCGTTACCAGCGGAATGTTGAAGGCGTCACAGAAACGCACGAAGCGGGCGGCCTTGCGGCTGGCATTGATGTCCAGCACGCCGGCCAGCACGGCAGGCTGATTGCCCACAATGCCCACGCTGCGGCCGTTAAAACGGGCAAAGCCCACAATGATATTCTTGGCAAATTCCTTGTGCACTTCAAAGAAGGCGCCCTCGTCCACAATGCTGCCGATGACTTTGTACATGTCATAGGCCTTGTTGGGATTGTCCGGTACAATGCTGTTGAGGGCATCCTCCATGCGGTTCACGGGGTCCGACGTCTCTTTGAGGGGCGCCGTCTCCAGATTGTTTTGCGGGAGGTAGCTCAGGAGCGTCTTGAGGGTATCGATGGCCTCCTCCTCGTTCTCTGCGGCAAAGTGGGCCACCCCGCTCTTGGAGGCATGGACGGAGGCTCCGCCCAGCTCTTCCTGGGAAACCTCCTCTCCGGTAACGCTTTTCACCACAGCCGGTCCGGTAAGGAACATGTACGAAGTGTTTTTCACCATGAGGGTGAAGTCCGTAAGGGCAGGGGAATACACGGCACCGCCGGCGCAAGGGCCCATGATGCAGCTGATCTGCGGGACTACGCCGGAAGAGAGGATGTTGCGCTCGAAAATTTCGCCGTAACCGGCCAGGGCATCAATGCCTTCCTGGATGCGGGCGCCGCCGCTGTCATTGAGGCCGATGCAGGGAGCCCCGTTTTGGAGCGCGAGCTCCTGCACTTTGCAGATTTTTTCGCTCATGGTTTTGGACAGGCTGCCGCCGCTCACGGTGAAGTCCTGGGCAAAAACATAGACCAGGCGGCCCTCAATGGTGCCGCAGCCCGTGACCACACCGTCTCCGTCCGGATGGGAAGCCTCCATCCCGAAGTTGGTGCAGCGGTGCTGCATGAACATGTCAAACTCTTCAAAACTGCCGGGGTCCAGCAGCAGTTCCAGACGCTCGCGGGCGGTTTTCTTTCCCTTTGCATGCTGGGCCTCGATGCGTTTTTCTCCGCCGCCCAGACGGGCTTTGGCCCTGCGTTCCACTAATTTTTGGATGTTATCCGATTGGATACTCATATATTGAACTATTTAAACATTCTGTCTACTTCCCTTACGGCATCCGGAAGGGCAAATACCGCCACGCGGTCATACGCCTCAATACGCGTATCGCCCACGGCGATGAAGCTGTCGCCGCCGCGGATGACCCCGCCGATGATGGCATTGTGCGGGAAGTCAATATCTTTCAGGGGCGCCTTGGTGATGCGGGAATCGGGGGCCGCGGTGTATTCCAGGACCTCGGCCTCCGTGCCGCTCATGTACCGCACGGACCGCACCTTGTCCGAGAGGGTGAATTTGAAGATCCGGCTGGCGGTGATGAGTTTTTTGTTCACCACGCTGTCCACGCCCATTTCCTCGGCCAGGCGCAGGTATTCCAGGTTCTCCACCTGGGCAATCACACGCGGGACGCCCAGTTTCTTGGCCACCACGCAGGAGAGGATGTTCACCTCGTCGTTGCCGGTTACGGCCAGAACGGCGTGGTAGGTCCGGAGGTCTTCTTCCTGCAGGAAGTCGGCGTTTCGCACGTCCCCGCAGGCAACGCTCACTTCGTCGGGCAGTTCGGCCGACAGGGCGGCGCAGCGCTCGCGGTCGATGTCGATAATCTTCACATCGTCCAGTTTCTGGAGGGCCAGCTGCCTGGCCACCATTTCGCCCACTTCACTTCCGCCCAGGATCATGACCCTCCGGACATCGATTTTGTCTTTTCCCAGGAATTTCATCAGGGGAGGCATGCCGTCCCGGCGGGTGATGATGTACAGGTAGTCGTGGTATTTGAAGGGGGTGTCAAACTTGGGGATGAGGGTGGCTCCGCCGCGGGAAATGGCCACGATGCGGAAATCGGCATCGGCCTGCAGTTGGGCTACGGCCCGGGAGAAACCGGCCACGTCCATATCCAGCAGCGGGGAGTCGTCGTCCAGCTTGAAAACGGCCAGCTGCAACTTTCCACGGGCGAAATCCATGGAATCGGTGGAGGCGCTGTGGCGCAGCATGTCCACAATTTCGTCGCTGGCGCTTTTTTCCGGGAAGAAGAGCATGTCCAGGCCCATGTCCTTGAACAGCAGCTTGTTCTCCGGGGAAAGGTAGTCTTCGTCGTCAATGCGGGCAATCACGCGTTTGGAGCCCAGTTTTTTGGCCAGCAGGGCGCTCACAATATTCACGCTCTGGTCCCTTTTGGGGTTTACGGCAATGAACAAATCGGCCGCTGCGCAGCCGGCTTCGCGAAGGATGCCGATGGAAGACGACGGGCCTTGGAGGGTGGCAACATCGGCCTGGGCGCTGAGCTGGCGGATGCGGGCGGGATCATCGTCAATGACGGTAATCTCGTTGTTTTCCTGGCTAAGCATCTTTGCCAGATGCGAACCTACCTGACCGGCGCCTTCGATGATGATCTTCATACGCGTGCGTGTTAATTCGCAAAGATACTACTTTTTTCTGAATAATGCTTTCAGCACCACCGCCTCGTTCACCAGACCGTCCGGATAGCAGGGGGCCGATGGGGGAATGGCGCCCGGCCTTCTCAGCTGCCGGTATTCGCGGTGGGCCGACAGCACGGCCCGGAAAAAGCTCCAGCGTCCGGTGAGAAGATAGACAAGGGCCGATCCGCCGTCCAGGCACATGCGAAGGCGGATGCGGCGGCGCGTTTTCCTGCGGGCGAGAGATTCCCGGTCAGGCCGGGAATGACGCCCGGCCATCTCTGCCATGAAGGTGGCGGGGAGGTTGTTCTCCAGGAGGAGGAGGTTGTTCCGGAAATTGAGCCGGAGTTTGAAGGGTGATTCGTTGGGAAGGGTGCCGCCGCCGATGTGGTAGACCCGGGACTGGGGCAGGACCGTCACTTTGTAGCCGGAGAGCTGCATGCGCCAGCAGAGGTCTATCTCTTCCATGTGCGCAAAAAAACGCTCGTCCAGGCCGCCCAGGGCCTTCCAGAGGCTGGCGCGCACCATAAGGCAGGCCCCGCTTACCCAGAGGACGTTGGCCGGGGCGCCGTCGTACTGCCCCTGGTCTTTCTGAACCTTTTGGAGCAGGCGGCCGCGGCAGAACGGGTAACCGTATTTGTCCAGCAGCCCGCCCGCCGCACCGGCATATTCAAAATACGCCCGGTTAGCGTAAGAGATGAGTTTGGGCCCGCAGGCACCGCACTCCGGGTGGCTGTCCATCCACTGAACCAGCGGGTCCAGCCAGCCCTCGGGCACTTCTATGTCTGAATTGATGAGCACAAAGTACTCGGCCTCAATCTCTTGCAGGGCCCGGTTGTAACCTCCCGTGAAGCCGAAGTTTTTGTCCAGCAGGATCAGCGGCACTTCCGGGAAATCGGCCTGCAACATCTCTACTGAGCCGTCGGCCGATGCATTGTCGGCCACCCATACTTGGGCGTCCAGTCCTTCGCAGGAGGCCATGAGGCCGGGGAGGAACTTTCGGAGGTAATCCTTTGTGTTGTAGTTCAGTATGACAACGGCGGTTTTCATGCGCTGAAATCTACGCCGGTGAAGGCCAGGGTGGGGATGCATTTGGAAAGGCAGGGACGGGCGTCGTCGGCGGTGGCTGCCAGCCGGCTCCAGAGCGAGAGGAAATTGCCCGTAATGAGCATTTCCCTTACGGGATGCACGGCCTTGCCGCCCCGGATGAGGAAGCCTTCAATGCCGTAGGAGAAATTGCCGGTGGCAGGGTTGGAATTGCCGCCGTTAAAGCCGGTGACAAGGATGCCGTCCTGCATTTTTTCCAACAGTTCCTGCTGCGTTTTGCAGCCGCCCACAGGCTCCAGTACCACCCTGGTGGCATCTTCCACGCTAGCTTCCCAGCCGGTCTTGGCTGCAATGTAAGTATTGATAAACCAATTCTTTACGACGCCTCTCTCGATGATAGGAAGTTCCCTTGTGGCTACGCCTTCGGAGTCAAAGAGGCGGCAGCCGGTTTGTCCTACGGTGCGGGGCTTGTCCACAATGCTCAACTGCTCCGGAAAGAGCTTCTTCCCCAAAGAGTCGGCCAGGAAGGAGTTCTTCTGCTGCAGGCTGTAGCCGCCCAGGGCACTGAGCACCGGGGTTAGCAGTTTGGAGGAGCATTCGCTGTCTACGATGAGCGTATATTTCCCGCTGGGAACGCTCTGGGGGCCTATTTGGGCCGCCGCCTTTTCGCAGGCCTTGCGGGCGCAGCCCTCCAGGGATAAGTCTTTCAGGCGCGGCGCGGCATCCCACCAGAAGGAGGAATAATGATTGCCCTCGGCGTCTTCCACGGTGCTCTCGTAACCTATCTCGAACGAGGTTTCGGTATGCCGGGCATGAAGCCCCTGAGAGTCCAGGGTGAGGCTGTCAAAAACGCTGTCGGAGTATTCGCCTTCCTCGGCGATGAGGGTGAAACCCTGTTCCAGCGAAGCCTTCTGGGGCCAGGCCATTGAGCTCAGGGCCAGTTCTTTACGGTCTTGGGCCGACAGGTTTTCGTAGGCGGGGTCGTACAGCGCCAGTTCTTTGCCGTCCCGGGCATCGCGTGCGCAGCGCTCCGGGGCAGGGAGGGTGCGGCAAGGGTCCGGCTCCAGCATTTTTACGGTGCCGATGGCATCGCGCACAAAGCCCTCCAGCCCTTCTTTTTCCAGCCGGTTGGAGGAGAAGGCGCCGTACTTCCCGTCCACAAACAGCTGGAGCTGCAGGCTGCGGTCCAGGGCATGGGCCACTTTGTCCACCTCTCCGTTCAGTATGCCCGTGAGGTTCAGAAGGCTCTTTGTGAGGGTAATGCGTACGGCCGATGCCCCTTGCTTCTGGGCATATTGCAGGCAGTGCCGGGCCAGTGCAATTTCTTCAGCGGTAAGTAATGCGTCCATGCTATTCTCCTCCAACAGTTAAACCACCTATAAGTACGGTGGGAATGCCGCAGGAAACGGGAACCGACTGTTCCTTGCCGCAGGTCCAGGCGCCGGGGTCGATGGCCAGGTCCCCGGCCACGCCGCGGATATCGGAGAGGGCCTCCGGGCCGTTGCCGATGATGTTGATGTCCTTCACGGGTTGGGTCAGGCGCCCGTCTTCAATGAGGAAGCCGGATTTGACGTAGAAGGTAAAGTCGCCTTCGCCAATCTGAACCTGCCCGTTGGAGAACTCATCCACGTAAATGCCTTTCTTACAAGCCGATATCAGGTCTTCGGCCTTGGCCTCTCCGCTTTCCATGTAGGTAGCCCGCATGCGGGGGAGCGGGGCATAGCGGAAACTCTCCCTGCGGCCGTTTCCGGTGGGCCTCACGCCGTAGTGTGCCGCGGAAATGCGGTCGTGGAGGTAGGAGGTGAGCACACCGTCCTCCACCATGTAGGTCTTCTGTCCGGGGATGCCTTCGTCATCGTAGTTGAGGGCGCCGCGGTTCCCGGTAAGGGTGCCGTCGTCGATAATCTGGATGCCTTTTGGGCAGATTTGCCGGCCCATCTTATCGGCAAAAATGGAGGTGCCTTTGCGGTTGAAATCGGCCTCAAAGGCGTGTCCCATGGCTTCGTGAAGGAGGATGCCGGAGGCCCCGGCGCCCATCACTACGCTCATCTGCCCGCCCTTGGGGCGCTTGGCGGCAAAGCGTTCATCAATGCCTTTCACCACATCCGAGGCCAGCGCCTCAATAAGGCTGCCGCTGAGCATTTCTGCGCCACAGCGGAAACTGCGGGAGGTAGATTTGTTCTCTACCTGCTGCCCCTGACGGAAAACTACGGTGAGCGAGACGCTTCCCATGGGGCGGCTGTCCCATTTGAGCTCCCGGGAAGAGTTGTACATGAGGATGTCGCTGAGCTGGAAAGCCAGGTTGGCCATCACTTTCTCTACGCGGGCATCGCGGCGTTTCACCTCGGCCTCCAGTTTCTGGAGGAAGGGGAGGTAGGAGGCCATGGGGAGTACGCGCCAGTTTTCCTTGACCGGATAGCGGTCGGCTGCGGGATTGGGCTCGCCGCGCGATGGGACTTTGGAGCCGTAAGGACTTACCTCCGAGGGACTTTCGGCAATGAGGGCGGCGGCCCGGGCACAGGAGAGCATGTCGGCCCAGGCGGTGCTTTCCGAGTACGCGTAGCCGGTTTTTTCTCCGCTCAGTACGCGCACGCCCACCCCGAAGTCTATGTGGTTTCCGCCGGAAGTCACCGCTCCGTCGCGGAGCAGGAGGTTTCCGTAGGTGGTATTCTCAAAATAAAGGTCTGCGTAGCTGCCACCGCCGTGCAGCGCTTCCTGAATCAGGCGCTCCAGGGTGGCTTCATCTACATGGAAGGTATTGAAATAGTAGGATTTGCTTTCTATCATGGCTGCTCTTCTTGCAGGGGCGTAGTGCCTTCAAAAGGCACGCCGTCATAGGCGTTGGGCACGCGGCTCATCTCCCGGATAATGGATTCGGTGATGTCCTGTACCGGTGTCAGCGGTTCAACATAGTCGGTGACCATGCTGCGAACCAGATTGTAGCGGGGCCTGTCCAGGATAATGAGCCCCTTTTTGGACCCTTCGGCAATCATGCGGAAGGGCGGGGTGGAATTATCGGCCAGGATCCACTTGTCGCAGGCTTGCATGTAATTGTGGAAGAGATAGTTAAGTCCCATCTGATAACGCCTGCGGATGGTCTCTTCCGGAATGTCGTGGCCGCCGGCTTTTACGCGCAGCGCCACTCTTTCTACGGCAATGTCGGGGCTTTGCAGCCAGAAATACAGTACCGTGACGTAATACCCCTTCTGCTGGGCCTGGCTCACCATTTTCAGCAGCGAGCGGGTGGCCAGGGTGGTCTCTATGCAAAAGTCCTCGCGCCGGTCAAAGAGGTATTTCACTTTGCGCAGCATCAGGCGGCTGGCCGTGATGTAGGCGCTTTCCGGCGCAAAAGGGGAGAGGTGTTTGGCAAACTCGTCCGAGTTCACGAATTCGCTACAGTCCAGCAGCTCCGGGAGCACGCCGTACGAGGCCGTAGTCTTCCCGGAGCCGTTAGGACCAGATATGATGTAAAGTCTGGGCAAGGTGTGCCAATGATTTGGGCGAGGTCTGTGCCATAAAAACACACCTCGCCCAGGACGCTTATTCGGTGGCAGCCTCCAACTTCTTCATCATGGCGAACATGAAGATGGCGGAGACAACGCACACAGCGAGGAATACGCTCCAGACCACCCACAGCGGGAGGGGCCCCCAGAGGTGTCCGCCTACCTGTACCAGGAAGTTACCAAAGGCCGTGGCCACAAACCACATACCCATCATCATTCCCTTGTACTTGGGCGGGGCCACTTTGGAGACGAAGGAAATGCCCATAGGGCTTAACAGCAGTTCGCCAAAAGTAAGAATCAGATAAACGCTGATGAGCCAGTAAGGGGAGACCAGGGTTTCTGCATCAGTGCCACGCACAGTTGCCTGATAATCAGGGGTGTTAAGGCCGATGGACACGAAAGCCATGAGGCCGAAAGCAATGGCGGCAACAAGCATACCGTATGCAATCTTGCGGGGAGCGCTGGGCTCTTTTCCCTTCTTGGCCAGGGCACCGAAGATGGCCATGGAGACCGGCGTGAGTGCGACTACGTAGAAGGGATTGAAGTGCTGGAAAATAGGGGCGCTGATGGCGATGGAACCGCTGAGGCGGCTGTACATCCAGCAAAGATAGGCAACAGCCAGAACCACTACGCCACAACCAATCCACTTGCCTTTCTTGGTGGCTTCGGCATCAAAGATGGAGAAGAGGGCATATACAATAGCGATGACGGCAACCAGATTCCATACATTGAATGGCATGGAAGCAATGCCGGAAGCGCTGCGCTCGGTGAATTCATCGGCAAAATAGGTGAGAGTGAGGCCGTTCTGGTGGAAACTCATCCAGAAGAAGATGACCACGGCGAAGACCAGAAAAAGGGCCACCATGCGTTTTTTTGTCTGCTCAGGCGTGAGCGTGTCCACAATTTCCTGCTTCTCGCCTTTCTTCTTGGCGCCGCCTTCCACATGGCGGAACCAGCTGCGGAACGCATAGTAGATAGCGATGGATACAATCAGGGACACGCAGGCCACGGCAAAAGAGAAATGGTAGGCAGCATTGCCGTCAAAGCCGATGGAAATGGCCCATTCGCGGATTTTGATGGCCGCCGTAGGGGCAAACAGGGCGCCGATATTGATGGCCATGTAAAAGAGAGAGAAGCCGGAATCACGCTTGGCAGCATACTGGGGCTCGTTGTAGAGGTCTCCCACCATTACCTGGAGGTTGCCTTTAAAGAGGCCCGTACCAAATCCGATGAGCACCAGGGCGGCCATCATGCCCACCAGGGCTACGGTACCGCTACCCAGCGGAATGGAAAGCAGCAGGTAGCCGAAGAACATGACGATAATACCGGTGGTGACCATCTTGCCGAAGCCGAATTTATCGGCCAGTATACCGCCGATGAGCGGGAAGAAGTACACCAGCATCAGGAAAGAGCTGTAAATGAGACCGGCGGTGCCGGGTTCCAGGCCGAAGTTGGCACGGAGGAACAGGGCGAACACGGCAATCATGGTGTAGTAGCCGAAGCGTTCACCGGTGTTGGCCAGAGCGAGGGCGAAAAGACCCTTGGGTTGTCCTTTGAACATATATGGTTAGGTTTAAAAAAATTGCTAACTGTGCAATTCACAAATTTCGTCAAAAAAAATGAAAAAACAAGGAAAATATCTATATTTGCTCCCGGATAAATGGACAAAAAGCGCCGCATATTCGCATTTTTTCTGACTGCCATCATCCTGCCGGCTATCTTGGTGGTTTCTTTCCACCATCATACACCCTTGCAGGAGTCGGTTTGCTTGGACTGTGCCCATCACATCCCCCACGGTCATCTTCGGAACAATGCCAACACCGACGACTGCCTTATCTGCCAGTTCCTGACGGTTTCTTGGCTGGGCTCCCTCGCCGGCTCTTCGTTCATTCCAGACGTGCAGGTATGTTTCATCCGGCGGATAGCTGTGTTCAGCCCGACGGCGGCCAGTCCCATCGAGCTCTGCCCCCGTGCTCCTCCTGTCCTCTGTTCTTAGCGTTCCTCCGACATCCTGTCGGGGGTAATCATGTACAAACAGAAAACAGGTTAATCAACGAACGATGAAACAAATGATTTCAATCGCGGTCGTACTCGCATGGAGTATGGCTGCACAAGCACAGATACAGAAAGATACAACAGACGTTTTTACCCAACATCTTCAACTGAAAGAGGTGGTGGTGACCGGTCTTACCGGGGACAGCCGCCTCAGTGAAACGCCGTCAGCGGTGAGTGTTTTGGATGCCGCCTTCCTCAAAGGGGGCGTGTCCTCCAATATTGTGGAGGCGCTGAGCCGTGAGCCCGGCGTAAGTCATATATCCACGGGCGGGGGCATCTCCAAGCCCGTTATCCGCGGCCTGGGTTACAACCGTGTGGTAGTGATTGCCGACGGGCTCCGTCAAGAAGGCCAGCAGTGGGGCGACGAGCACGGCGTAGAGGTGGACGGCAACGGCGTTCACTCCGCAGAAATCCTAAAAGGACCGGCCAGCCTCATGTACGGCTCCGACGCCCTGGCAGGGGTCATCATCTTCCATCCGGCCCCCAATCCGGCACCCGGGCAGTTCATTGCCGGTGTGATCGGAGAATACCAGAGCAACAGCGGCCTTGCCGCCTATAGCCTCTATCACGGGGGAAATGTGAACGGCTTTGTGTACAACCTCCGTTTCAGCGACAAATATGCCCGCGCCTGCAGCAATGCGGCCGACGGCCGGGTTCCCGGTACGCAGTTTCGCGAAAGGGCGCTCACTACGCGCCTGGGGCTCAATAAAAAATGGGGCTTCTCGCGCCTGACCCTGGGTTATTACCACCTTACGCCCGGCCTTACGGAAGGTTATGAGGATGGCGTGCTGGCAGGCCCCACCGGCTATGCCCTGGAACTTCCTTTCCAGCAGGTGCACCATTACAAAGCTGTGCTGGACAACAGTTTCACCCTGGGCGAGGGCCGCATCAAGGCCCTGGTGGGGTACCAGCACAACCGGCGGCAGGAATTTGAGGAAGAAACCGACGAGGCCGAACTGGATTTCAAGCTCCACACCCTCAATTACGACGTGAAGTACCTGTCGGCCCGGTTCAGCGGCTGGAAGCTCTCCACCGGCCTTGGCGGCATGCTCCAGCGCAGCGACAACTTGGGGGAAGAGGTGTTGATTCCCGCCTATCGCCTCGCCGATGCCGGCCTCTTTGCCACCGTCTCCAAGGACCTCCGGAAACTCCATTTCAGCGGAGGCCTCCGGGCCGATTACCGCACCCTCCACAGCCGGCCGCTGGAGGGGAAGTTCACCGAGTTCAAACGGGATTTCTGGGGCTTTACCGGCAGCATCGGCCTGGTTTACACCCCCGTCCCATCCCTGAACCTCAGGGCCAACGTGGCCCGTGGTTTCCGCGCCCCCAACCTGAGCGAACTGGGCTCCAACGGCGTGCACGAGGGCACCGTCCGCTATGAGCGGGGCAACCGGGACCTGAAGCCGGAATACAGTCTTCAGGCCGATTTGGGCCTGGATTTCAATACGCCTTACCTTTCCATGGTTGCGGCCGTTTTCTTCAGCGGCATCCGCAATTATATTTATGCAGAAAGGACGGGGGAGGTGCTGGAGGGGAACCAGGTTTACGCCTATACCTCCGGTAATGCCGTTCTGTACGGCGGCGAAGCCTCGCTGGACGTGCACCCCATCCACCGGCTGCATCTGGAGGCCCGGTTCTCCTATGTAAGGGGGACGTTCGGGGAAAACGACATGCCGCTGATTCCCCAGCCGCGCCTGGGCGGGGAAGTGAAGTGGGAACTGTCCCATAACGGACGGGTGTTCAATAACAGCTACATTGCCCTGCAGGTAGAGCATCACTTTGCCCAGAACCACTTCCTTCCTTCAACCGAAACCGCCACGGCAGCGTACACCCTTCTGGGCGCCTCTGCCGGGGCGGATATCCTTGTGCGGGGACGGCGAATTGCCACGGTGAGCCTTCTGGGGGCCAATTTGACAGACGCCGTCTATGTAGATCACTTGAGCCGTCTCAAATATGTCGGCATCCGGAATCCGGGGCGCAACATAACGCTCAAGGTGGAAATTCCTATTTTGCAGGAACGTTAGCCAAAATGGCCTTCAGGTACTCCCAGGTGCGGGCCACGGAAGCAATGTTCACTTTCTCGTCCGGGCTGTGCGGGTACTTGATGGTGGGGCCGATGGAAACCATCTCCCAGGCCGGGTATTTGGCTCCCATGATGGCGCATTCCAGCCCCCCGTGGGTGGCCATTACTTTCATGGGTTTTCCGTACACCTTTTCGTACTGCTCCATGCAAACCTTGTTGATGGGCGTGTCCAGTTTGGGCGTCCAGCCGGAGTATCCGCCTTTGAAGGCAATGTCGTCGGCCCCGGCCAGTTCATAGACGCAGCGCACCTTTTCGGCCAAATCGGCCTTGGCGCTGTCAATGGCACTGCGCATGAGGCTGTGGATGGTGATTTTTCCCTTTTCCGTGCGCACGATGGCTAGGTTGATACTGGTTTCGGTGAGGCCTTCCATGGTGCGGCTCATGCGGATAACCCCGTGCGGGGCGGCGATGATGGCCTTGAGGGCGCGCAGCATCACGGAGCCCTGGATGAACTTGGGAGCGGCGGGAAGGTCTTCCACATACAGGACGGCGGAAGGATCGGACTCCTTGAATTCGGCCTTCACTTCGGCGAAGATGCTGTCAATGAGCTTCTTGACCGAGCCGAGGTTCTCCTGAGGAACCGCAATTTCGGCTTCGGCCTCGAAGGGGATGGCATTGCGGAGGCTGCCTCCGGTGAAGCTCACCACCTTGGCGCCGAAGAGTTCCACCAGCGGGAGGAGGATACGGGCCATCACCTTGTTGGCGTTGGCGCGGTACAGGCTGATGTCCATGCCGGAGTGACCGCCCTGCAGGCCTTTCACGGTGATTTTGAGGCCGTTATGCTTCTCGGGGACCAGGTATTTGTGGTATTTGAAGGAGGCCGATGCATCCAGACCGCCGGCGCAGCCCACGCAGAGCTCGCCTTCCTCTTCGGAGTCCAGGTTCAGGAGGATGTCTCCCTTCAAGATGCCCGGCTTGAGGCAATTGGCACCGGTCATGCCGGTTTCTTCATCGTAGGTAACCAGCACTTCCACCGGACCGTGCTGCACGGAAGGGTCTTCCAGGGCGGCCAGGCCCATGGCCACGCCGATGCCGTTGTCGGCCCCCAAGGTGGTGCGGTCGGCGGTGACCCACTCGCCGTCTACATAGGCGTTGATGGGGTCGGTGAGGAAATTGTGGGTGGAGTCGGAGGTTTTCTGGGGGACCATGTCCATGTGGCCCTGCAGGATAATGCCCTTGCGGTTTTCCATGCCGGGAGTGGCCGGTACGCGGATAATGATGTTGCCGGTGTCGTCTTTGAGGGTCTCAAAGCCATGGGATACCCCCCAATTGTACAGATACTCAATAACTTTCTCTTCGTGTTTGGAAGGACGGGGAATCTGGGTGAGGGCGTAGAAGTTCTTCCAGATTACCTGGGGCTCTAAATTTTGGATACTCATTGCTATGGTTGTTTTAAGTTATTTGTTTACGGGATAAATGCTTTCCCTGCCAAACTGATAAACGGCGAGGCGGCTTTGCAGAAGCACTTTTCCGTCCTGGGTCAGGCTTACTTTGCAGATGGCCGGGATGCGGTAATAGATGACGCGGGCTTTCTTGCGGTCGGGCGTGTCTCCCTGCAGTCCTTCGGAGGCTTCCGGCTCCAGTTCCAGGTAGAAGGGCACTCCTTTGCTGCCATCGGCCACCGGTCCGTTGTCGGTGAGGCGGAAGGCCAGGTAACGCAGGATTTTGTCGTCCCTTCGGGGGATGATTTCGAAGGTGGCGGAAAAGCGCCGTTTCACCGTGTAGCCGCGGAAGAGGGAAAGGTACTCGTTCTGGGCCTGTTCAAGTTCCTTCAGGGCGGCAGGCAGGGCCTCCCCGGAGAAGCTGGCGTCGGTGTCGCCGGAGGCTATGTTCAGGCGGCTGAGGCGGAGGGAAATCACTTTGGAGGCTGCCTCGGCGGCCTTCTCTTCAAAGGTCTTGTCTACCAGCAGCTTATGCTCAATGGGGACGCGGAGGGTATCGCCCTCTTCCGTAATCTCGCTGCGGAATTCCACCCGGGTGACGGTCTTCTTGTCTTCGGCGAAACCGGTGTAGGAGAAATCGGCCTTGTCTGGCGCGGGGAAGCGCCACTGGACGGGGGCGCCGGTATTGCCCAGCGAAACCAGCCCCTGGGCGTTCAGGCTCATCAGTGAAGAGTTTTCCAGGTCGCAGCTGTACCAGGCCTCGGCATCGGCTTCCACTACGGGAACGAGCCGGGCGCTTACCAGGCTGCAACTTACCTCGTCTTCCTGGCGCACGTCTATATTGAGCATTTTTTTGGCGAAGGCGGCGTAGGGCCCGGCGTAAAACTGCTGCTGCTCAACTTCCACCTGTACCAGGATGGTGGTGGAGGGGAGGGCATAGGGGACTTCCTGCGCCAGGCCGGGAAGCAGGGGCAGCAGGACGGCCAGCAGCGTACTGGCTATGGTGGCGTGTTTTCCTTTCATTATTTCCAACGTTTATGGGTCCAGAGGTAGTTCCAGGGCTGTTGCCTGAGATCTTCCTCCAATAATTCGTAATAGCGTTTCATGAGCTCCTCCGGCTGCATGGGCGTCTCCGGCGGGCCGATGGGCACCACGGTGAGGGTGTAGCCCCCGTCTTCGCGGCAGCGGAAGCGCAGGTACCCTACGGCCATGTTCAGTTTGCAGGCCAGGGCGGCCGCCCCGGTCATGGTGCGGGTGCTCTGGTGCAGAAACTCCACGTTGGTGCCCCAGCTGTAGACATAGGGAAACTGGTCGGTGATGAAGGAGTAGCCATACGGCTCCTCTTTATGGCCGATGGCAAAGCGGAGCATATTCATGGTCTCAACATAGCCTTCAAACCCCAGGTCGGCTACCGGCGCCGTGCGGTTCCAGGCCATCACGGCATCCCAGCATTCGCTGGCCAGCCTTTTATAGGTAACCGCAAAGCGGGAGGGATCAATGTCCAGGGCTTGCCCGTAGGAATAGTTCAGGATGCCGCCGATGAGTTCCCAATTTCCCGTGTGGGCCTGCAGCAGCATCAGCTGCCGGGCCGATCGGCAAAGCCGGCTAAGCTCCTCCGGATTGGTGATTTCTACAATGTGGCTGTCATGCAGACGTTTCCGGCCTTTTTGGCCCCGGCAGGCCCCGAACCAGATCATCTCCGTGAATACGGTGGCCAGATGGGTGTAGAACTGCCGGCTGATGGCTTTCAGTTCCTGGTATTTCTTTTCCGGGAAAGCGCGGGCAAGGTTGGTCATGACCACGTGAACCCGGTAATGGAAGACGTGGCACAGGAGCCAACCCAAAACCCGGCCCCACCAGCGGTGGTAGCCCAGGGGCAGCTTCCCGTGCAGGTAAAGCCAAGCCTGAATGATTCTTGCGGCCAACGGTTTGCTCATAGACATCCACAAATATACATATTTTTTTTGAGATTCTTCGCTGCGCTCAGAATGACACGCAGAATGACAGAAGGATTTGGTTTTCAGAAAAATAATGTCTATATTTGCAGTCCTTTTTGGGCTTCCACTGGTCCTAAAAAGGCGTAAAACATTTATTAACAATTAATTAACAAACAATGGTTAACCAGTACGAAACCGTTTTCATTGCAACTCCCGTTTTGTCTGACACCCAGATGAAGGAAGCGGTTGCCAAGTACGTCAAGCTCATCACCGACAACGGTGGAGAGATTGTGTACCAGGAGGATTGGGGCCTGCGTCAGCTTGCATACCCTATCCAGCACAAAACCACAGGTTTTTATTACCTGATCGAGTTCAAGGCCGATCCCTCTTTCGTTGCCACCCTCGAAACCCAGTATCATCGTGACGAGCGTATCATCCGCTTCCTCACTGTCGCTCTTGACAAGGATGCCGTCGCTTACGCCGAGAAACGTCGCGCTAACAAGGCTGCCAAGGCTGCTCCTGCCGCCGAAGCTCCTGCTGCTGAATAATTTAGGAGGACACAATTATGGCAAACGAGAATAAAGAAATCCGCTATCTGAACCCCCCGACCGTTGAGGTTCGCAAGAAAAAGTATTGCCGTTTCAAGAAAGCCGGCATCAAGTATGTAGATTATAAGGATCCTGAGTTCCTCAAGAAGTTCCTGAACGAGCAGGGTAAGATTCTCCCTCGCCGCATCACCGGTACTTCCCTCAAGTTCCAGCGTAAAGTGGCCAAAGCTATCAAGCGCGCCCGCTCCATCGCTCTGCTTCCTTATGTTACTGACCTTCTTAAATAATCTGCCTTATGGAAATTTTGCTCAAGAAAGATGTAGCCAACCTGGGTTACGCCGGTGAGATTGTGAAAGTTAAGGCCGGTTATGCCATGAACTACCTGGTGCCCCAGGGCTTTGCCACCGTGGCCACCGAGTCCGTGAAGAAACAGCATGCAGAAACCCTTCGTCAGCGCGCCCACAAAGAGGCCAAGCTGGTTGCCGATGCAGAGGCACTGGCCGCTACCATCAATGCTCAGGTAGTGGAGGTGAAGGTAAAGGTGTCCGAGAGCGGTAAGCTCTATGGCAGCGTTACCACCATGGATCTGGCCGAGGCCCTGAGCGCCAAGGGTCTGAACATTGACAAGAAGGACATCACCATCCTCGCCGGTGAGGTGAAGGAAGTGGGTGAGTACGAAGCTTCCGTGAAGCTGTACAAAGCCATCAAGGGAACCTTCAAGTTCAATGTGGTAGCCGAATAATTTCGGTTTACAGAAAACAAAAATGGCTTGCGAAACCTTTCGCAAACCATTTTTTTATTATTTCTCCAGGGTGGCGGCCAGGGCGTCCCGGAATTGGATGGCCGACTTTTCTATGTCGTATTCATCCATGGACTTGGCATGTTTCATGCCCATTTCCCACCGCTCCTTGGGATGGTCCAGCCAGTAGTCGATGCGCTGGGCCAGCGCCTCCGGATTCTGGGCGGGGAACTTGCAGCGTCTGTGCAGGGCAAACTGCGAGGTCCCGCTGTAGCGGCTTACGGCGATGATGGGGCAGGCGCCCTGCTGCATGGCCTCCATAATGGACAGTCCCTCCACTTCGATGGGGGCGCAGTGCGGGCAGAGGTCGGCCGAAGCGGCCAGTTGCCTTAGCTCGTCTCTGGTATTGAAGGTAAAGACGGGCTCATAACCAAAGACGCCTTCCTTGAACATCTGGGCGGCCTTTTTCTTGTAACGCTTGCTCTGGGGACCGTTACCGGCAAAATGGAGCTGTATCCGTTGGGCATATTTGCTGTAGCGCATGGCTTCCATCAGGGTGGGCTGGTCTTTTTCGTGCGCGAGGCGGCCGATGTAAAGAATCCGGAAAGGCCTGTCCGGGCTCAGATAATCCTCCGGCGGGACGTCGGGGCGGGTGCATGCATCCGGAATAATTCCGTTGGAAATGACCCCCAGCGTTGCCTTGAAGTGGTAGCGGCGCAGGCGGTCCAGCACCGTTTCTGTGGGGCACTGGACAAAAGCGCAGGCATCGTAAATATACTTTTTCCAGGCTTTGAGGAGCGTCCGGTTAATCCATCCCCACTTGCGCAGGGGGCCGATGCCCAGGGAATAGGTGAGGTTCTCCGGGAACATGTGGAAAGTAGCCGTAAGGGGTTTGCCTAATTTCTTGGCAATCCTGATGGCCTTCCACTGCAGGACAAACATTTCTTCCAGGTGAACCACATCGGCCCAGCGGATGGCCTGCTCGATGACTTTTATATCGCCGTCGGCATAGGAGAAACCGCTGGATTCGATGATGGGCTGGAAAACAGGGAACTTGAATTCTTTCAGGGGAAAATCCGGTTGCGGCCCGTCAGGGTCCGGGTTGGGACCCGCCAGGATGCGCACATCCTCTCCAATGGCCTTCAGGGCAGCCACGGTGCGGCGGGCCGATGCAGAAATGCCGTTTCCCCGGATATAATAATTATTGATTACAAACAGTATTTTCATAGCGGGCGCAAAGTTACCTATTTTTCCAGTAACTTTCAATTTCCTCCAGCGTTTTTCCTGTCGTTTCGGGGATATATTTCCACATAATATACAGGTAAGGGAGGCACATGAAAGCAAAGAGGAAGAAGGTACCTGCGGGGGTAAGGTTCACCAGCATCCAGGGCGTGAGCTGGCCAATGAGGTAGGTGCCCACCCAGAGGGCGAAACCGGCAATGGACATGGCAAGGCCGCGTACCCGGTTGGGGTACATTTCGCTCAGGAGCACAAATACCACGGCACTGATGCTGATGGCGGTGCAGAACACATACAGGAGGAAGAAAGTGAGCATGAACCAGTTGGGAAGGTGCGTGGAGGGCAGGAAGTACAGGCCAATCATCAGAAGGCATACAATCATGCCGCCAACGCCCCACCAGACCAGTTGTTTGCGCCCCACCTTGTCAATGATCAGCAGGGCAATGACGGTGGTGAGCATGTTCACCACGCCCACCAGGATGGTGGAGAAGAGCGGATCTTCAAAACCGGCATCCTTGAAAATGGTAGGGCCATAGTACAGCACGGCATTCACGCCCATGAACTGGCCCAGGATGGCAATGAGGGAGCCCACAATGACGGCCAGCAGGATGCCGGGCTCCTTGAGGGCCTTCCACTCCTCGCTGTTGTCCTTGCGCTGTCCGCGGACCTCCAGCCAGCGAGGGCTTTCGGGAATGAAGAAAATCAGGACCAGGAACAGGAGGTCCGGAATGGCCTCGGCGCCCAGCATCGGCCTCCAATATTCGGCCATGGTGGTACCTTTCATAATCAGGTAATTGGCCAGGTAGGCCAGGAGGAAGCCCACGGTGATGGCCAGCTGGTACATGGAAACCAGGGTGCCGCGTTTGTCGGCCGGAGCCACTTCCGAAATATAGATGGGGGAGACAATGGACACGACGCCGATGCCGAAGCCCCCCACGATGCGGTAAATCACAAGGTCCGTAAAACCCTTGCAGACAGCGCAGCCGATGGCCGAGATGCTGAACATGATGGCGGCGATGAGCATGGTTTTCTTGCGGCCCAGGAAGTCGCTGAGCATGCCGGCAACCAGCACGCCCACAATGGAGCCGATGAGGGCGCAGCCCACGTACCAGCCGGTGGCCATTTCGTCCAGGCCGAACTGTCCGCTCACCACTTCGGTGGTACCGGAGATGACGGCGGTGTCGTAGCCGAAAAGGATGCCGCCCAGCGCGGCAACCACGGACAGGAATACAATGTATCCCATGGAATAGGTTTTCTGGCCCATGTTATTTGAGGTTAAAGTATTCTTTGTAACGGTCGTACAGATGTCCTGCCTGCAGGTAGGCGCTCTGGGGACTCATGAAATGGCTGAATTCAAAGGTGATGGCTTTGTCGTAGCCGCAGCGCCCAGCGGCTTCCAGCTTCAGGCGCAGTTTGTCGAACTTCAGGGGGAAGAACTTGATGGGCATGTCGCGGTCGAAGGTTTCGGCATTGGTCCAGCACTGCATGCCGTAACGGTCGGCCAGTTTCTTGTTCACGGAGAAGAAGGCGTCCAGTTCGTCGTAGTCGATGTGGCCGTCCTGGAAGGCACAGGCGTCCACGTATTCATGGATGCCGTCAAAAATCTCGTTCCACTCCCGCTCGTGCTGCTCTACAGAAACGGCCTGCTCCTTGGAGAGGTTGCCGCCGGCCGCATCCACGGCCTTCTTGCCGTCAATCCAGGGGGAGATGAAGGTGGGAAGTCCGCCGCTGACCTCCTTGCACTGGCGGCCCATGGTGCGGAAACTCTCGATGGCCCCCTTGGTGGCGCGGGAAATTTCACCGGAGATGTACCAGCCGGCGAAGCTCTTGTATTTGCTGCCGTAGCGCTCCCAAACCTCGTCAATGACGTATTTGTTGCTTTCCACCTCGTAGCTCATGTCGCGGGTGTCCCAGTATTTGCCGGAATCGTAGAGGCCCAGCATGAATTTCATGTCATACTTCTGGGCCAGGCGGCAGAACATGTCAATCAGGTCAACCGAGGGCATGTAGCAGCCCTTTTTCAGGAGGTAAGGGGAGGGGTAGGTGATGAATTTCCGGTAGCCGCAGCGGATATCGATGACGGTATCGATGCCGATGGCTTTCATGTAGCGGAAGTCCCGGTCCCATTCGGCCTCGCCCCAGTTCTGGTGGGGAATGTCATGGGAAATCTCGTCCAGGAAAGTGCCGGTGATGGGGAGGGCATTGGCCTTGGGGACAATGAGCTGGGATTCCACGGAAGGGTCCAGCTCGATGCCGTACTTGTCGGCCTTTTCGCCGGGTTTGCAGGCCGATGCCAGCAGCGGCGCCGCCGCCGCGGCCAGGGCGCCTTTTTTCAGAAAAGATCTTCTGTTTTCCATATCAGGTTTTATAGTGTGTTTCTTTTTTCATACAAAAGTATTATTTTTGTCTTGGAAAAACAAAGAAAACTATGACCAAACAGGATTTTGCCGCCATGGCGGCCCGTTACAAAACCGAATTGTATGACAGCGTACTGCCTTTCTGGCTGGAGAAGTCCCAGGACCATGAGTTCGGGGGCTATTTCACTTGCCTGAACCGGGACGGCAGTGTCTTTGACACGGATAAGTTTGTGTGGCTGCAGGGCCGCGAAGTATGGATGTTCGCCATGTTATATAATAAGGTGGAGAAGAATCCGGCCTGGCTTGCCTGTGCAGAACAAGGCGCCAAATTCCTGGAAAAATTCGGCCATGACGGCAACTACGACTTCTATTTCTCGCTCACACGCGAAGGTAAGCCCATCATCCAGCCGTACAACATTTTCTCCAACACCTTTGCCTGCATGGCCTTCGCCCAGCTGGCCGTAGCTACCGGCAATGAGCATTATGCCGATATTGCCCGCAAAACCTTCCAGCGCATCCTGGACAGGCGTTCCAATCCCAAGGGCCAGTGGCTCAAGGCCTATCCTGGCACGCGTCCCATGAAGGATTTCGCCCTTCCCATGATTATCTGCAACATGGCCCTGGAAGTGGAACCCATCATTGAAGACAAGTCCCTCCTTGATAAGACCATCGAGGAAGCGCTGCACGAAGTATTTGACGTGTTCTATCAGCCGGATCTGGGCGTGATGGTGGAAAACCTGGCCCCGGACGGCAGCCTTATCGACTGCTTCGAAGGCCGCAAGGTGAACCCTGGACATGACCTGGAAAGCCTGTGGTTCATGATGAACCTGGGACTGCGCCTCAACCGTCCCGACATCATTGACAAGAGCATGGAGATTGCCCTCCGCGTAATTGACTATGGCTGGGACAAGGAGTACGGCGGCATTTTCTATTTCATGGACCGCAAGGGCTATCCCACCCAGGAACTGGAGTGGGACCAGAAGCTCTGGTGGGTGCACTTTGAGAGCGCCATTGCCATGATTAAGGGCTACCAGCTCACCGGCAACGAAAAGGCCCTGGAGTGGTTCCTGAAGCTGGACGAGTATCTTTGGACTCGCTTCAAGGACCCGGAGTATCCGGAATGGTATGGTTACCTGAACCGCCGGGGAGAGGTGCTGCTTCCGCTCAAGGGCGGCAAGTGGAAAGGCTGCTTCCATGTGCCCAGAGGCCTGTACCAGATAGGTACTATTCTGGATGAAATAGCCCGTTAATCTTCCGGAAGCTTAACCCAGGTTTCATTGGCCCAGCCCACGGTGCGGCCGATGCCTTGGACTTCCCCGCGCAGGCCTTTTTCCTGAAGCTCGCGGAAGCCGGGGTCGGAGGGCTTCAGGTCCAGGAAGGGGAGGAGGTAGCAGCCATGGTCCAGCAGCAGGCTTTGCACCGCTTGCACAGGCACTTCTGAGGGGTGGAGCCCCTTTTGGACTGCAAGGGCTGCCAGTGCTCCGGCGGCCTGGCCCAGTTCCATCACAACGGGTTGGAGGCGGGTGCTGCCGTTCATCTCCCAGGAGGTGGAGATGGCTTTGTCGGCCACCAGGAAGTCTTCTACGCCAAGCGGGATTAGCACGCCCAGCGGCACGCTGAAGGAGGGGATTTTGCCAAACCACAGGTGGGAGAGCTCCTCCCGGCGGGGATTTTGGGTGTGGTGATGGTCTACGGGATAGTCACCCACCGCAATGGCGCGGGTGTAAAGGTCAAAGTCATAGGGGCGCTTGGCTGCTTCCACTGTCATGGTGTCCCGGCCGGCGATGCGCCGGGCTTCGCGCCAATAGGGGAAGAAGGGGAGACCGTCCCCGGTGGGATAAACGTCATCGGTAATGCCAAGGCGGGTGTAGCCCAGTTCCGTCTGAAGGTAATAAAGATACCCCAGAGTGTGCAGCTTGGCTTTCTGCACTACGGAGTCCCGCTGCTGCGGGCTCATGTCCAGGTATTCGGCAAAATAGTCGTTGCCGCCCTGGGGCCAGTTGAGCATCAGATGCCCGTCCGGGAGGCGTCCGTAGGAGAGCATCATCTCCGGGCTCCAGGTGTCGCAGCAAGTGCGGTACAGCTCCGGGTCGTAGCCTTCCGGCGCTTCCATGGGGACGTTGTGGTCGTACTCTTTTACGATGGCTACATAGGTGAAGTCCTGGGCCGACAGTCGGTCACTAAGCTCCTCACAACCAACGGCTTCGGCCACATCTCCCAGCTCTGTTCCGTCCACAAGGATGCGGGCTTTTACCTGCGTTCCGTCGGAAAGGCGCAGCTTCCATCGGCCTTCGATGGCCTCTACGCCCGTTTCAAGACGCAGTTCCACTCCGGCCTCGCGGGCCATATTCTGCAGCACCTCGTTCCCTACGGCGGGATTGAAAAGGATGTTGGACACCCAGCCGGATTTCAGGGCCTCATAGCTGCCGTAGCGGGCTGCCAGGGAATCGGTAAATTCCCCGAACAGGCCTCCGCGGAGCCGGTAGTTCCCGTCAATGGCACTCACCCCGGCCGAAGTGAGCATGCCTCCCAGCCAGGGCGTGGATTCCACAATCAAGGTTTTGGCACCGTTTCTGGCAGCTTCTATGCCGGCCGTGGTGCCGCCTGCACCACCGCCGATAATCACCACATCGTAAGTAGGGGTGCAAGAAAGGGCCGCTACAAGCAGCAGCCCTAATCCCAAATGTTTATTCGTCTTTCTTCTCATCGGCCGAAGGTTTTTCGGGTTCGTCTCCGTGGGAATCTTTGTATTTGAAACGGCGGATTTTCTGGGTGGCGGTTTTCTCGAAGGGCTCCTTCATGGCGTCCACCTCCCCAATCTTGGCATTCTTGCCCACCGCCTTGTTCACCCATTCCATGACGGCATTCTTGCGGCTTTCCAGTTCCTCGAACCATTTGTCTTCGGAGGCCTGGTCCCAATTGAGGGCATTGTCGGAGAATTTCACCAGGGCCACCAGTTTGCCGTCCCGTTCCATCACCAGTGACTCTTCCACGCCTTCAATGTTGTTGATAACCTGCTCAATTTCTTCCGGATAGATATTCTCGCCGGAAGGGCCCAGGATGGTGTTGTTGAGCCGGCCCTTGATGAAGTAATAGCCGTCCTCGTCCATGCAGGCGACATCGTTGGTGTGGAACCAGCCTTCGTCGTCCATCACCTGGAGCGTGCGTTCCGGATCTTTGTAGTAGCCCAGCATCACATTGTCGCCGCGCACCACAATTTCTCCTTCTCCGTTGGCGGGATTCACATTGTCCAGGCGGATGTCCACTTTGTAGGCGGCTACGCCGATGGAGCCCACCTTTTTTTTCTTGTTCACCATGGCGTTGCTCACCAGGGGAGCTGTCTCGGTGAGGCCGTATCCCACGGCGTAAGGGAAGTGGCAGTCTTTGAGGAACTGCTCTACCACAGGGTCCATTTTGGCCCCGCCCACCCCGAAGAACTTGAGGGCTCCGCCGAAAGTCTGTACCATGCGCCTGCCGATGAACCAGTGCAGGATGTGCGGCAGTTTCCTGTCGGCCCAGGACAGTACGCGGCTCTTTTTGATGGTGGGAAGGACGCTGTTCTTCACCACTTTCTCAATAATCAGGGGAACGGAGCAGACGATGGTGGGCCTTACCTTCTTCATGGCACCCAGCAAGATGGTGGGGGTAGGAGGCTTCTGGAGTGTGTAGCAGGTGGCGCCTACGTAGAAGGAGTAGAGGGTGGAAACATTCATCTCATAGGCGTGGGCCGCAGGAAGGATGCTCAGGAAACGGTCCTTCCTGAAGGCGGGCTGCGCCTTGAAGGAAGCGGCCAGGTTCTGGCAGATATTCCGGTGGCTGAGCATGACGCCCTTGGCTTTTCCGGTGGTGCCGGAAGTGTAGATGATGCAGGCAAGGTCGTCGGGGAGGGGTTCTTTTACCCAGCCGTTGCAGCGGAAGTCGTCGTTGTCCTTCTTGAGGAACTCGAAGGTCTCGATATCCACCACCAGGGTGAGTTTTTTCTTGCACTCCTCACTCAGTTTCCCCATCATGCGCTGGGAAATGAACAGCACCTTGGACTCTGAATGGGTGAGGATGTTGGATACCTCATTCTCCGAGCTGTCCGGCAGCATGGGAACGGCGATGCGCCCGTAAGCGGTGGCGGCAAAGAAGGCCACCACCCAGTTGGGCATGTTCTGAGACAGGATGGCCACCCGGTCTCCGTGCTTGATGCCAAAGCGGGACAGGCGCTGGGAAAGGCGCTCCACTTTGGTCCGGAATTCTGCGTAGGTGTATTTTTGGCCGCCATCTACATATTGATAGGCGACTCTTTTTGCATAGTTGGTAGTGGCGTAGTCAAAGACCTTGTGCAGGGTGGTGCAAGTGTTTTCGCGGCCGCGATACTTGCGCCAGGCTTTGTAGGGGCTCTTGATTTTTTTAGCCATTATGATTTGGATTTAGATTCAGGTACTGCGAATTGATCTTTATGATAACCCTGTACTCCCATCGGCCGGTAATGGTCGTATATACGCTCCATGTCGGCGGCTGCGTTGTCCGTAAGCTCGAAGGGCTCTCCTACGCTGATGCGTTTGCGGCCCCAGTCGTAGTAGCCCAGATATACCGTTGCACCGGTGGCTTTTGCAATGAGGTGATAGCCGTTTTTCCAGCGTTTTACCAGGGCACGGGAGCCTTCCGGAGCCAGGGCCAGGTGGAATTCGTCCACGCCTTCCATCACATCGATGAGGCTTTTCACCGTGGTGGCGGGGCTGGACAGGTCTGTGGGTACTGCACCGCATGCGCGGAGAATGGGGCCCAGGGGCCACACGAAGAAACTCTTTTTCACCATAATATGGGCTACCTTCCCATACTGGGTATAGAAAAGGTAACTGACCAGGAAATCCCAGACGGTGGTGTGGGGAACGCCCAGAACAATGGCCTTGGGCTCTTTCATGGGACCGCCTACGCTTTCCCAACCCATGGTTTTGAGGAGCCAGCCGCAAAACTTGGCCCAACGGGGACTTACAGTGCTTTTAATCTTAGTAGTAGCCATAGCAGTTTAGATATCTACGTCTTCCAGTTCTTTCTCGCTTCTGAGGTTTCCCATGATAAATCGCTGACGCTCAAAGGTGTTGATGCCCATGTAAAACTCCATAATCTCCTGGATGGACTCTTCGTCGGAGAGTTTGACGGTGTCCAGGCGCATGTCCTCGCCGATGAAAGCGCCGAACTCATCCGAAGAGATTTCTCCCAAACCTTTGAATCGGGTGATTTCCACGCCGTTTTTGAGTTTTTTGGCGGCTGCGTCACGCTCTTCCGGGGTGTAGCAGTACATGCGCTCCTTTTTGTTGCTCACACGGAAAAGGGGGGTTTGCAGGATGTACACGTGCCCGCGGCGGATCAGCTCCGGATAATACTTCATGATGAAGGTGAGCACCAGCATGCGGATGTGCATGCCGTCGTCATCGGCATCCGTTGCCACAATGATGTTGTTGTAGCGAAGGTTGGCCATGTCTTCTTCCACGCCCAAGGCGGCGATGAGGAGGTTGAGCTCTTCGTTTTCGGCCACCCGCTTGCGGCTCTCCTTGAAGCAGTTGATGGGCTTGCCGCGAAGGCTGAACACGGCCTGGTTGTTGGCATTGCGCACCTTGGTGATGGTACCGGAGGCAGAGTCTCCCTCCGTGATGAAGATGGAGGTGAGTTCCTTCTGCTCTTCCATGCCTTTGGGGAACTTGGTGTCTGAGAAGTGGTAACGGCAGTCCCGGAGCTTTCGGTTGTATACGGCCGTTTTCTTGGCCCTTTCGCGGGATTTTTTCTGCACGCCGGAAATCTCTTCGCGCTCGGCCTGGGATGCCTTGATTTTGTCCTCGATGATGGGAACGATGTCCAAGTGCATGTGCAGGTAATCGTTCAGGTTCTTGGTGACGAAATCGTTCACGAAGCTGCGGATGGTGGGCCCGCGGTCCACGTCCGAGCTGCCATCGGCCTTCTTGGTCTGCTTTTCCCGCATGTAGGTGGAGCCCAGCTTGGTTTTGGTCTGGCCTTCGAAGATGGGTTCCTGGATTTGGATGGAAATGGCGCCCACAATGCCCTGGCGGATGTCTTCGGGCTTATAGTCTTTCTTGTAGAAGTCTTTGAAGGTTTTGGCGATGGCCTCGCGGTAGGCGGCCAGGTGGGTGCCGCCGTCACGGGTGTTCTGGCCATTGACGAAGGTGGCGATGTTCTCCCCGTAGCTGTTGCCGTGGGTGAGCACAATCTCGATGTCTTCTCCTTCCAGATGTACCAGGGGATAGAGCGGGGTTTCGCTCATGTTCTCCGTCACCAGGTCCAGCAGGCCGTTTTCGCTCTTGTAGGCCTCTCCGTTGAGCATGAGGGTGAGGCCTTTTTTGAGGTAGGAGTAGTTCTTCACCATGCTTTCCACAAATTCCATGTGGAAGATAAAGTCCCCGAACATCTCCGAATCCGGGGTAAAGCGGATGAAAGTCCCGTTCTTTTCGGCCGATGGTTCTATGGCAGCGTCCAGCAGGATGCCCCGGCTGAAGTGGGCGTACGAGCACTGGCCGTCGCGGTAGGAGGCTACATAGAAATCTACCGACATGGCGTTCACGGCCTTGGTACCCACGCCGTTCATGCCCACGCTCTTTTTGAAGTTGGTGTCGTCAAACTTGCCGCCGGTGTTTAGCTTGGAGGTGGCGTCCACTACCTTGTTCAGGGGGATGCCGCGTCCGAAGTCACGCACGGTGACGGTTTTGTCTTCTATGGTGATATCGATGCGCTTGCCAAAACCCATGGAAAACTCGTCAATAGAGTTGTCCACAATTTCTTTCAGCAGTACATAGATACCGTCTCCCTGGCGCTCTCCATTGCCCAAACGGCCGATGTACATGCCCGCACGCCGGCGGATGTGCTCGTTCCATTCCAGGGTCTGGATAGCGTCGTCGTTATAAGTAGTATTTACAATCTCAGCCATTAATCATGCAGCCTTTTTCTCAACTTACAAAGGTAGGAAAAAATCGCGGGATAAACAATTCTTGTGCTTTTGGGCGAGAATGATTAAATTTGCAAGATATTGAAAGTAATAAAACGCGATAAGAAATGAAAAGATTTTCTGTAATGGCAGCCCTGCTGGGCATTCTGACCCTCGCCGGCTGCGGTAACGGCTCCAAGCAAAGCGCCGCCCCTTCCTTCTCCTGGGACTCAAACGCTTACGACAATGAAATAGGGAAGTCGATGAAGGCCACCCTCACCGCCAATGTGCCCGGCGGTGTGGCCGATTTCAAGCTAACGGCCACCACCATCCCTACGGAACTGGTGGGCATGTCGCAGCAATTCATCGGCAATTCCGCCAATAAATCTTCGCTGGTGTTTGACTTCATCCATGATGCCAAGACCATCAGTTCCCTCAAGTCTTTCGCATCGGTCTCGGAGGGCGCCACTTCCGTCAAAATGGATTTTTCCAAGTTGCTGTGGACCCTTATCGGCGAGGCCACCCTCAAAGACGGCTCTGCGTTCACCCTCAGAGTGCATATCGAGGATGCCGCCGGCAATGCCAAAGACTTTGATGCCAAATTCCAGTGGACTTCCGAGCCTGTCTTCACAACTACCGGCGGCAAAGCCAGCTATGTTTTAGGGGAAGACAAAACGGTGGTGGTGGACGTGCAGGTTTTTGCCAAGGGCGCAAACACTTTCACCGTAACCTTTGGCGGAAACAATGCCGCTCCGTACATCCTGAATGAAATCAAGAACCGTACGGTGGGCAATAAGCTGGTGGTGGACCTGGTGAACGATTCCGCTGCCTGTGAGCAGTTGGGCTATCCGCTTGTGAGCAAGACCGCCAAGCAAAAGTACAGCATCGATTTCTCCTAGCAGGTAAAGCGCTGGGCCATTGATGCTCAGGCCAATACAAGTACCGAAATCAGCTTTGCGGTGGAGGACGTACTGGGAAAGACGGCTACGCAGAAAATTACCCTGGTGAAGAAATAGTCCTATCGGATTTCTCCTGCCAAAAACAGGTTGACTAAGGGCCGTAAAGGCGAATTGGTGGTGAGGCTGAGCATAATGACGGCCTCACCTTTTTCTAAAGAGGAAGTGTCCAGCGTGAGGCGGATGCTTCCTTTTTCGTCGGGCCGGATGACGGGCATCTCCTCGGTAAGGAAAAGTTCAGGGCGCTCGAAATCGGCCGAGTAGAAGCGCAGGGGCTGTTTTCCCCGGTTGGTGCACTGGAAGGAGAGTTCCAGCTTTTTCCCTTGGGGCACAACGCCGATATTGAGGGTGCTGCTGTCAAAGACGGGGACGGCGGCATCGGCCTTTTCCCTCTCTGTCCAGAGGCTGAAGTTTTCCTGGGTCCAGGCGGTGACGTCCAGGTACACATCGGCCCTTTTTCCGTTCACCACGGGGACGGCCAGGTAGCGGGTTTTGCCGTAGACCTCCGGGTGGGCCGTTATGGTGAAGGCCAGGGTGGCGGTGCTGCCCGCGGGAATGGGATTGGGGCTTACGCTCAGGCTCAGTCCCGGGGTGATATCGGCAAAACTTACCTCCAGGGCCTTTTTCCCGAGGTTGGCCACGGTGGCGCTTTCACTTACGCTGAGGCCCTGCTTGAGGGTGCCGGTTTTGTAGTGGAGGGTCTTGAGACCCAAATCCCCGAGCCGGACAGCTCCGTAGAGCTCGCTCAGGGATTTTTTCTTTTCGTGTACCACGCCGCGAAGCCTCAGAATCACGGGCCTTCGGACGCCGGAAATATACACGGTAAGGGTTTTGTCAAACGGCATGGCGCCGTCCTCATTCTTGTAGGTGGCCGATATGGTGCCGCTTTCTCCGCTCTGGAGGGTTTCCCGCGTCCACTGTACGTCCGTGCACCCGCAGGAGGACACCACTTCGTAGATGGCGATGGGCTCCTTTCCCTTATTGGTTAAGGTGAAGGTGCAGGAGAGGGGACCGTCGGCTACCGATACGTCGCCGAAGTCGTGTACCGTCTTGTCCCAGTACAGGACGGCATCTGAGCCGTCGGCCGCTGTCTCAACCATCTCCACCGGCGCCGCCACGGCGAGGTTTGTATTGGCATGATTGCTGCATGTTGCCAGCAAAAAAGCCCCGATACCATATAAAAAGAGTCCTTTCATAAGCACAAAGTTAATCACAGTTCTTTTCAAAATCAAATTTAATGCCTATCTTCGCACTCTGGAAAAAAGTACAACAACAATAAAAGCTTTAAAACTATGCCTAGAATTATCAATCCTGAACTTTGCGTATCCTGCGGTTCCTGCGCAGACGTATGCCCTGTGGGCGCCATCTCCGCCGGAGAGGCCGCTTATGTAATCAACGCCGACGAGTGTATTGACTGCGGCGCCTGCGAAGGCACCTGCCCGAATGGAGCCATCTCTGAGGCCTAAGAGTGTATCTAATGTCCCAAAACCTGGGACAGTAGCAGCAAAAACCCTATGAAAATGCGCCTAATGTCCCGGTTTTTGGGACATTAGGCGCATTCGCTTGTTGCCGATAACTATTCAGCTTCGGCGGTGGCGGCCGGCTTCATCACCAGTTCAATGAAGTTGTCCTGGGACAGCACCTCGTTGAGGGCGGCCTGGATGCTTTCTTTGCTGAGGGCATTCACGGCAGCCTCATAGAGGGCGTCACCATCCTGACCGTAGGTGAGATAGCTCTCAATGCGGTTACTCCAGTACTGGTTGCGCTGGCGACTCTCCGGAATGTTCTTCTGGAGGTTGAGCTTGGCCATGGAAACCTCTTCGTCGGTGGGGCCGTTCTGGGCCAGGTCCTTGATGCCGTCAATGGCCAGTTGGCGAAGCTTGTCGCACACGGAAGGACGGCAGTCAAAGTACACCTGGATGAGGGCGCGAGGGGTGGGACGGCGACTGAGCTGGGCAGCCGTGCTGGCACCATAGGTGCCGCCTTCTTCCTCACGCAGGGACTCTACGTAACGCATGTCAAGGATGTAGGAAATGGCATCCATGGCGGCGTCCTTGTCGTAGGTGAAGTCCACATCGGCGCTGTATACCTGCAGCACTGTGCTCTTGGGGGTCTGCATGTCCACTTCGAACACGTTCTCAATGCGGCCCTTCACAATATCCTCGTGCGGGTTCACCCACTGCAGCGGCTTCTTGCCCTTGGGAAGGGAGCCGATGTATTTCTCTACCAGGGGCTTCAGGGCCTCAGGGTTCACATCACCCACCACCACGAAGCTGGCTCCGGCGGCATCGGCAAAGAGCGTGCGGTAATTCTGCGCCACGGTGGAGAGCCGGGCGCGGTCTACAATTTCCTGGGAGAGCATCTGACGGCGGGCGTTGCCTCCGTAGAGGGTCTTGTACAGCTCGCTCTGGAGCTTGTAGTTGGGCTGGTTCTGGAGGTTGGGCAGCACGGCCTCAATCTGGTCAATGCCATTCTGCCATTCCTCGGTGTCAAAGCGGGGATCGGTGTAGTACAGGTAAATGAGCTGCAGGGCGGTCTCCAGGTCCTTGACGGTGCTGCGGCCTTTGATGCCGTGCTCCAGCGGGTCAATGTAAGGCGTGACGCTCAGGTTCTTGCCGGTGAGCATCTTGGAGACGGTGGTGCCGGGGAAGGCCGATACGCCGCTGTTGCTCTGGAACAGGCTCCAGATACTGTCGTCGAAGGAGGAAAGGTCGTCGGTGGAGATAAGGCTGCGGCCGCCGTCCTTGGTGAGGTTAAAGAGGATCTGGTCCTTCTGGAGGTCGGTGGGATAGACAATCACCTTCACCCCGTTCTTGAGGGTCCACTCGGTGGCACCGTAAATGGTGTTGCCGGTCTTGGCAATCTTGGCACCCTTCAGTTTGGCGGGATCCAGGAAGGCTTCCGGGATGTCCTCACCCTCGAGGGCGGAAATCTCGGAGGCTTCCACCTCGGCCATCACCTGGAGCAGCTGCTCTGCGGTGGGGGTGGCAATGCCTTCCTTTTCAGGGCCGGAGTAAACCACTACCAGGTTATTGTTGTCCCAGAGCTGCGTGGCAGCCTGGCTGATGACGGCGGAATTGATCTGGGCAAACAGGGCGTTTTTCAGATCCAGGTTGTCCTGAGGCTCCAGAACAGGCCATTTGTCAAAGAAGTTGTTCAGCAGGCCCCGTACGAACTCGGGATTCTGCCGGGTCTCGGCGCGGTTGACGGCCGTTTCCAGCATGTTCAGGTAGTCGGCCTTGGCGCGGCCGAATTCAGCCTCGGTGATGCCGAAGCGCTTGAGGCGCACAAGTTCGGTGTAATAGTCGCGGAAGCCGCCCAGGATGTTGTCTTCCCTCAGGGCTACATCCCCCATGACGGCCTCAATGTCTTCATAGATGAAATCGGAGATGCCGAAACTGCCGTTGAGGTAAGGGGACCCGGGCTTGGAGGTGATGTCGCCAAAGCGTTCGCGCATGACCATGGAAACCAGGGTCTTCACCAGGTCGTTCACCTGGCCCAGCGGGGTAGCATTGGCGCTTTCGGGCATGGCTTCGCTGTGCCAGATAAGCTCTATGGAAGGAGCGGTGGTTTCGGGGTCGGTGATAATGCCTACGCGCGGCTGGGCGTGGTCGGCAATGGACTGGATGGGCTTGGGAAGGGGATTCTCCTTCACGGGGATGGTACCGAACAGGGCCTTTATCTGGGCCTCGGTGCGGTCTACATCCACGTCGCCCACCACCACAACGGCCTGGTTGCCGGGATGGTACCAAGTGTGGTAGAACTCGTTCAGGCTGCCATATTCAAAGGTCTCCAGGTGTTCCTGCAGGCCGATGAGGGTGCACTGGGCCAGGTTGGACTCCTCGCCGAAGTAGTAGGGGAGGCTGCGTTCCATGGTGCGCCAGGAAGCGTTGCGGCGCTGGCGGCGCTCCTCGATGATGACACCGCGCTCGGCGTCAATTTCCGCAGGCTCGTTCAAGACGAAGTGGGAGTAGTCCCTGAGAATCATCAGGCAGCTGTCCACCACGCTCTCCCGCTCCACGGGAATGTTGTTGAGCATGTACTGGGTTTCCTCAAAGCCGGTGGAAGCATTGATGTTGCGGCCGAATTCGGCGCCGATGCTGCGGAGGTAATTGAGGATATTCTTCCCGGGGAAATGCTCTGTGCCGTTGAAGCACATGTGCTCCAGGAAGTGGGCAAGACCGTCCTGTTGCGGCTGAATCTCCTGGATGGCACCTACATTGGTGGCCAGGTAGAATTCGGCGCGGCCCTTGGGCAGCTCATTGTGACGGATGTAATAGGTAAGGCCGTTGTCCAGATGGCCGATGCGCACGGCTTCGGCATTGGGGATTTGGGGCATTTGGGCAATGTAAGCCTCCATCTGCTCGCGCGTGGGCTGCTGAGCAAAAACATTGGCCGCCATAAAGACGGTCAATGCAAAGAATGTTAAGAGTTTTTTCATCAATTATTTATCAGCTAAACGTTTGTAAGTGTTCAGTCGAACTTTGGCAAATTCCTCGGTCTTCTGGAGGAGCTCCTCTGCGCTTTCCGGGAACATCTTGTACAGGGAAGCGAAGCGGACCTCACCCTTGAGGAAGTCCTGGAACTTGGTCCAGTCGGGTTCCTTGCTGTCCAGGGAGAACGGATTCTTGTCGGTGCCTTCCAGGGCAGGGTTGTAACGGTAGAGGTGCCAGTAACCGCATTCTACGGCCAGCTTCTCTTCCTTCTGGCTCAGGCCCATGCCGGCCTTGAGGCCATGGTTGATACAAGGGCTGTAGGCAATGATGAGGGACGGGCCGTCGTAGGCCTCGGCCTCCTTGATGGCGTTGAAGAACTGTACCGGGGAAGCACCCATGGCCACCTGGGCTACATAAACATAGCCGTAGCTGATGGCCATCATGCCAAGGTCTTTCTTGCGGATTTTCTTACCGGAAGCGGCGAACTTGGCAATGGCGCCCACAGGCGTAGCCTTGGAGCTCTGACCGCCGGTGTTGGAGTACACCTCGGTGTCCAGTACCAGAATGTTCACGTTCTCACCGCTGGCCAGCACATGGTCCAGACCGCCGAAGCCGATGTC
>JAGBJY010000006.1 GCA_017934185.1 Bacteroidales bacterium
GAAAATAGTGAAGGAAGTCCTCGAGTACTGCTATTTGAAGTTCTGTCTGTGTCATATCTGAAGGTTCTTTGGTCGTACAAAGATACCTCCATTTCGCGACTACTTGAAATATTATCCACGGAAGTTTGGCGATGAGCCAATAAAGGACTCGATTCCATATCAAAAGGCGATTCTTCCTTCCGGGCATCGGTCAGTCCGTTCAAATTGCTTGCAAATTTCACTTCGGTTACAAGGGAAGGAACGGCGTCCTTTGATATGCTTGGAATATCGTGATAGTCGTAGAATTCAAGGAAATCTACGGCAGACGTATAATCGTAGAAAACGTTTTCGAGTTTTGCGAGATCTGAGCCTACCGTTTCTGCAATAATCGTGAAGAGGCGGATTTGAGAATCAACGGCGCTCACTCGCTCCCGGATTTTGTCGTAAAGCCCCTTTACTGATAATCCATCAGCAGCCGGACCAGACTCGCGCACCACTGTCGATGCGATCAGCAGCCGGGAATTAGGGGACGGATTCAACTGGTCCAGTGAGAACTTGTGTATGCGCTCTTCCGAAGATGTACTTTTGACCTCGATTTTGTCGCGACCGAGGGTGAAGTCATATTTCGCCGACGGAACCGAGTGCCATGCGTTGATGAGCGTTTCCGGCTGTGTACTCTGTTCAATGACGAGCAACTCTGCCCATAGCCCTTGAATCTTCTTTTTGGGCGGGTTGGTCAGGGCATCGAAAATGGCAATGAGGTTCTCAACTTCTACAGAGAGTTCACGATTTGACGGAATGGGCTGCAATCTATGCAGCATCATCGTGAATATTTCAATGAAGTACGACTGGAGAGGAGCATCCAAGGAACGGAGGGTTATAATGCAGAAAGTGTCATCCTGCGCATTGCCGTTGTCATCAATCAGCTTACAGGATACATTATATTCCACAGACAAAATC
This sequence comes from Bacteroidales bacterium, assembly GCA_017934185.1. Lineage (GTDB taxonomy): Bacteria > Bacteroidota > Bacteroidia > Bacteroidales > UBA932 > Cryptobacteroides. The sequence continues at coordinate 940 of JAGBJY010000006.1, forward strand.
TCACGCACAATGTTCTGGACTGACGAAGCGGATGAGTTCGTGCGAACGAAGAACAACGGAAACCCTTCCTGGGAAACCCCCTGTTTGTGTGGCAGTTCATCAATAGACACGACGGTGAAACGGCCGTCATCAGCGGCCTGATTGCGAAGCGCTTGAAAGCGAGCATAAAGTGCATTAATCTGTGGCATAGTGTGTTACCTCCTATTCTTCGTCCTCCTCGTCATCCGAATCGTCTATGTTATACTGTTCGTTGGATGTATATGTTGCGGCCAGTTCCTTTGGAACATATATGGCCATTGTGTATGCTTCTTTGGGATAATCGAGTTCTGCACCCTTAAGCCGGATGTGATACAGTTGGAATGTCAGCGTCTCGTGGGAACCGACAATCTTGGCATCACCCGGGTAGTTCGTTGAATCTGTCGCTGAACTGGGACCGGCGAAGATTTGCGTATTGGCTGCCAGGCGGCGCTCGGCAGCATCGAAATTACGTTCAATGGCGGGAGCGCCGAAAGCCATCTGGTAAAAATAGACGTAATCAACCTTGTCATCACCAGATGCACCGGCAAGGTAGCGCAGATAGCGAATAGTATCGGCCTTTCGCTGGGCGTCCGGCCAGTTCTTGAAATTGAAATCGCTGAGGAATTGAATGGCATCGTCAATGCCGAGTTTCAGCCAGCGATGTGTACGATACAGGGTTGTATCTTGGCGGATTGTCCAGTCGTGCTCGTGGTCCTGCAGGAACTTGGCCACAAGTTCGTCATTACGCTCGATTGTGGATTTACTGGAGAAGGCCTGTAGGGCATTCATACCAGACATCCTTGTATTGACCACCCAAATGGGGAGGACGTTAGCTCGTGTAGGCCGCAGTGAAGGAGAAAGTAGTACCTTCCTTTCAGCTGCTTCGAGTGAATCGCAGGAAGCCAATGTGGAGCGGAGTTCCTCTTCATGCTTGACGTAATTCAGATAGTTGGCAATGGAGTTGCCAGGGAGGAAAACACGGCAGGATTTGATGTAATCCATCTTGTAGCCGAAGAACCGGCATCGTTGCTGAATGGTATCGGCATTGGTCGCGCCCTTGGTATAGCGAGGCATATAGGTTGTGGCCAACTTCTCTACTGTAAAACCACGATTGAGCATTTCAGCTCCAACAAGAATGTGCATTTTGTAGTCATCCCACTGAATCTCTGTTTGGGCTTCTGCATCAGTATTGACCAGGTACACTTTCTTGGATTTCAGCACTTCGGCGATGAGGGGCTTGATTTCTTCAAAACTGGGGCGCTCATCGATTTCGTAATGCTCAAGAGCCAGAGGGAACAACTGTTCAAAGCGCTTGAGCATCTGAACCTTGTCGTAGTTGTCATCTGACTTTCCCATCAAACGACGCCAGGTCCTTAGTTCGGTATCGATCCACTGCCAGAAGGTCTTGTTCCAATCAATTGTGTTATCTGGGTGGACCATCATGGACAGATAGTTGACTCCATCCACTTTGAGGTACTTCACGACAATGGCCACGGCCAAAGTGTGCATCATCAAAGCATCCCGGAGTGATTGCGGCATCTCCGTAAGCGGATTGTATTTCTTGTGAAATACCTCCTTCTCAGGGATTTCGATAATCAGTTCACCATTGTAAAGGTCTCCATTGTCACCTTTACCGAAGAAAAGTTTCCCACCGACATATCCCTCACCGGGAGTGAGAAGAGTGTGGCTCTTCGGAGAAAGGAGATCCTGCATACTGATGAGGATATTGGCCTGAGGGGTTGCGGTATACTGGATGTATGTATTTCCCGGAAGGTCGGCGCGGAGTTTAAGAATGGCGTCGTATGTACGGGATTTGGAGTCTTCCTCGTATTTGCTGTTCCGGCGGCCATAGCTATTGAGGGAAGCCTGGTCGGCCTCATCATCGATAATGATGACCGTCTCGTTTGCCATCAAATCTTTGACTTCGGAGTTGTTGAAAATCTGACGGACTTTCAGGATATGGTCATAATGCTTGAGTATCGGGATAAGCACAATAGGCTTCTCGATGGATTCCAGGTTCCCGACAATATCGTCAATGTCGGTTGCTGTGGGGTTCGGATGAATCTTGTAATAGTCGTTGTTTGCCCCGTTTTTGCCGATCAGATCCTTGCGGAGACGCTTTTGGGTCTGATCAAGGAGGTTGTTTTTGGTACCGGCCAAGTAGATAATGACTCGATAACCATTGTCTTTAGCCAAAGCGGTGACGCCCGTAAAAGACATGGTTTTTCCACTTTGGACGTATCCAACGGCAAGGTGGGTGGTTTCGGGAAGGTTGACGGCATAGTGAGGGTTGCAGTGGGCCAGAACGTCGCAGGCTTCTTCGCGGAAAGTCGCAATGGCGGCATTTGACAACCCTTTGGGATTGCTTTCAGAGCGGCGGATATAGTCGATAAACTTTTCGAAGAATTCTCCGCTGGTCACCTCCTGCAGAACATTCTTCTTTGGGTTATCGGTTTTAGTGCCTTTATTGACTATGATTTGCTCCATCCTATACTTTTGTCTTCTTTATGTATTCGTTGAAAAAGTCCATCATCGCCATAGCCGTCTTGTTGTTGACAGCCTCCGTGGTATAGCGTGCGACGGCGAGGGTTTTAAGCAGTGCGATGACGGGATCAGTGGGTTCACCAAAGACTTTGAAGAAATCGTGCTTGACGTTGATGTTGCATACGATAGCGTCGGGTTCGTCTTTTGAATAGCCCAGCCAACAGAGTTCATTTCCTTCATCAATGAACTTGACAATCATCCGGTGCATCTTTCCATTGATTTCATAGAAGTCAGGCTGCTTGAACTCGTTAATGATATTCTCCTCGGGAATCGGCTCCGGAACGACAGGCTGCTGTTCGGCGACTTTAGCCTTTTCCTCAATGGGTTTCGTGTCAATGGATACTGGAGTGCGCTTAGTTTTGGGTGCTTCGTCGTGGCGAGAAACAATTTTCTTTACCAGGCGGGCGGTGTTGTCCGCACGATAGTTGTCTGCCTGGGCGAGGATGTCAGCATCAGGGTCACGGAGTTCATCCCGAAGGGCTTCCATTAGCATCTCCAAGTTCTCTTTATCTTGAATATCATTCTTGTTGAATGAAACCGCGAAGCCTTCAAGTTCGAGTTCGCCAAAAATACGCTTGTACCGGAATGTTCCGGAAGAGGAACCGAAGATACTCTTGGGGAAATATCGGCCATCTTCTTCGGCACCGATGATTACACGACCACGTCGGGAAAGAACAAGGCCGTTTTGAGTACTCTTGAGTTCCTTTAGAATACCAATGAATCCAGTGGCTTTGTAGGGACCAAACTGGAAGTCGATGTCTTTTTTCCAGAGCCTGGAAGGGCCTTCCATATTCTTGTAGTATGGCGCATTCAGAATCGCATATTCCGAGAATTCAAGAGGCTCATTATTGATGTAGAGTTCGAGTTCCTGGTTGCGAAGAGAGTTCCTGTAGATGCTGGCAAGCTCAGCCTTAATCTTGAGAAAACTCTTTTCGGTAGGGACGTTTTTCGTCGGGGCAGTTATCGAGACCTTCGTGTAGTGGGCGTTTGGTTCAGCGGGTTCACTTTTGACATCGACTTCCTCAAGATTGTTCTTGGTGACGACATTCTGGTCAAAGCGGACAATGCGGGCAATCCCTTCTCCGAGTGCTTTGGTGTTTACCGTCCATTTGTTTCCAAGCCAGCAGGCTGCGGTCTTTAATCCCATACCGAATTCATTCAGCCCGGTATTGTCATCAGGAGCACTGGCCGGTTCGAAAGCATTCACGAATCGGTTGGCAGCAATGCCCCCAGCGTTGTCTTCAACGACGAAACTTGTTGCCTTGCGCAAAGACATTTTGGTTTCGTTTTCGTCCCAATGTATGAAGATCTGGACACGTAGTTTATAGTCGGGGTCCAATGCCAGCAATTCCTCCCGGTGATCCCGGAAGGACTGTAAGGCATTGTCAACGAACTCAGCGAGGACGTGAGGAACCGTGTTGGGAAGGTCTTCAAACCTTCCGTACATCTGCGAGCCAATCCGCACGCTGACTTTATCGATGATTACGTCACTCATATCACTTGATCAGGTTTTTGGCGATTCTGTAAACTACATCTACATTGACGGCATTGCCGAGAGCCTCGTAAACGCGAGATTGTGTGAGATGGAAATCTCCCTCCCCGAATTTGAGGTCTTCCATACACTGGAGAGCCGCAGCTTCTCGCATAGTCATATACCGGCCTTTGTTGGGCTCGCCTTCAGCGAGAGACTCTGGAGGAAGGTTAATCCAGGGACAGATGGGGACCTGTGTTCCCACGAGATTGAGCGCGGGGGCGAAATTCGGGAGTTTGACGCGAATTCCGGACGCGCGGAACTGGATAATCTTGTCTTCCATAGTGGTTGTCGCCTTGGGACCGCAGTTCCATTCCAGTTTCAGATGGCTGTTTTCAAAGCGCTGTACCTTCCTTAGCCAGACATCCAGCCATTCCTTATTGCGCTCATAAAAATCGCGGTTCTCCTGAATATAGCGGATTTTCCACTTAGGGAACTCTTTGGACGTAGCAGTGCGAGCATAGACCGGAAGTTGAGCAAGACAGTCTTCAAGGTTCCAGCCTTCTATCATACGCCCAAGTTTCCCGCGTTTTCCAAGGAGATTGTCGGCTGAATTGAATGCTGGGGCGGGAGAAACGGGATAATCTGCGCCAAATTCCATGGCCCAGATGGGGAAACGAGGGATTTTTCCTTCGTGCTTCATCGTGAGGTCAAGAAATTCCTGCCAGACTTCCATCTGGTGGCGTGTGTCGGGCTTGAGGTGCATATACTGCGTGCTGGACTCATCCAGAACTGACTTGATATGGGTCTTCTTTTTGAGCGGCTTGGGGTATTTGAAATCCCCGAGTCCGCCTTTCCTGCGGTCGGCTGCAACGATGTAAACCCTGCGGCGATGCTGCGGGATACCGAATTGATGCGGGGACAGAATCTCCGGAGTGGGTACATCGTATTCCAATTTATCCAACTCCCGCAAGATGACACGCATTGTGTCACCACCGTCGTGCCCATTGAGATTTGACACGTTTTCGAGTAAGACGTACTTGGGCCGGTGGTATTCGATTATCTTGCAGATAGTAAAGAAGAAGTTCCCGCGTTCTTTTTTGTCCTTGAATCCTTCTCGTTTACCAGCTTGGCTGAACGGTTGGCATGGGAATCCTGCGCATAAAATATCGTGGGCCGGAATGTCTTTCGGCTCGATTGAGAGTATATCGCCGTGAATTACGCCACCTCCAAAGTTGATTTCATACAACTGCTGGAGATCCTCCTTCAACTCGCTGGCGAAAACGCACTCGTGCCCCAGTTTCTGGAGAGCGAGATGGAATCCACCCAGACCGGCGAACAGGTCTATGAATTTCAATCCCATAGGATTTTTGTGCTTTCTGGCTATTATTTTCTGCTTAAACATACAAAGTTAGCGATTTTTGCGGATATTTTTGAATAATTCGACACTTATAAATGTCGCGCACGCGAGAGATGTCACTTATTTGCCTTTCTATACCGCCCCAGATCCATCCTCTCCAACAGCCCTTCTTCCGTCCATTTCTTGATGTTCCGCTCGGCGGTGGAGAGCGGCATTCCGAGCCGGGAGGAGATGTCGATGAAGGTCTGGCGGTCGAATTCGTCCGGCAGGGCGTCCAGGAAGAGCTGGCGGCGGACGGTCTTCTGGCCGGTGCCGGCAGGCCTTTGTGTACCCGCCCTGGGCAAATCTTTGAAGACGCGGGCGGTGTGCTGCAGGAGGGCCTTGGAGATGGCCATTGCGGCATCGAAGTCATCGTCCAGGCATTCGAGGTCGGTGCCGTAGGCGCCATCGTCCATCATCCTGACGGCGGAGAGTATCATTGCGATGCGGAAGGTGATGAGCCCGAGGCGGCGCACGGAGGCGATGATTTCGTCCCCAAGGAGCTGCGGGTATTCGCGATGGACCTCGCTGAACCAGGCGTTGAAGGCGTCTTCCTGGGCGGGCGTGAAGTGGAAGGTGATTTCACCGACTTCGCGAAGAACGTTGTAGAAGTCGTGGAACTGGCTGCCCAGTCCCTTGAAGTAGTTATCGGCCGTGCCGCCATCGGCCTTGGCGAAGACGTTCTGCCACTCCAGGCTGGTGGTGAGGTAGTAGAACATAAAGCGGCTGAAAAGGCCGTTCTCGGCATCTGTGATGAGGTTCTGGACCTGCTTGGGTGTGCCGGTGAGGAGAGCGCTCAGGCGGGGATTCTTGAGGTTGACATACTCGCGGTCTTTGCGGCGGACGTAGGAGATGTTTTCGTGGTGGAAGGCCTTGCGGAAGCCGTCGGAGTAGTTTCCGTAGTCGGAGGCGAAGGTGTTGGCGAGGGTGTCGCCTTCGGTCTCGAACATGATGCCCTGGCCGTCGTTGTCGCCAAGGACCTGATAGACGGCGGTGGCGCTGGAGTTGGCGGGGATGAAGAGCATCCGGAGCGGCGGTTCCTGGGGCTTGTCCATGTCCATTTTCTTCTTGTTGATCTGGTACTGCTGCATCTTCTGCTCGTATTCCATTTCTTCGGCCTCGTTGATTTCGCGGAGGCGGTCGTGGATGGGGTCGATGAGGAATCGGCAGAGGATGAGCCGGCCTTTGCCGGAGGAGGCACGGGCGGTGACGAAGAGGAAGAGGTTGGACCAGACGGGGCGTTTGTTGTAGATGCCGGAGACGTTGGGAAGGACGGCGGAAATGACGGTGAGGGAGCCCAGAAGCAGGATGTCGGCATCTTCTTCGGAGTTGGACTGGTCTACAATCTTCCGAAAGAATTCGGGCAGGAGGTGGCGGATGGCGCGGGCGAAGGTGGGAAGCGGCGGCTCTTCTTCGCCCTCACTTCCTCCGTTTCCCTCATTTCCCTCATTCGGTGAAAATGATGTGGGGTTTTGACGGGTTGCCCCATTCTGGCGGAATGAGGTATGTGAGGGAAGTGAAGTTTGTGAGGGAATGGAAACGGATATGCCGGCGTCTTTGGCGAGCTGGAAGAAGGTTTTGATGGTGATGCCGGTGCCGTGGGCTCGGAGGCATTTATCGTACTGGCTGTCACATTCTTTCTCGGTGTAGCCGGGATAGAATCGGGAGATGCGGTGGTAGTAGTCGCGGCCGTTTTCACCCAGGGCGTCGCTGAGGGCGAAGCCGAGGTCTCGCCAGGTGGCGTAGTCGCCGGTGATGTCCACGCGGGCGGCTTCGATGCGCTGGGTGACGATTTCGATGTCGTCTTCCGGGGTGCCGGTCTGGGCTTTGGGCTGCGGGGTATGCTGGGAAATGGGCTGGTTCTGGGGCTCGGCCCATTCTTCGGGATTGAATGTCTTTTTCATTATCTGGTGGCGTATTTGGGATTGAGGTAGGCGTTGGGGTCGTAAGGGAGGAAGCAGGCTCGGGAGAGGTCTTTGCCGGATCGGTCCACTTCGATGCCGTAGGTCTGCTTGATGTAGTAGGCTACGCGGCGGAAGTAGTCGGCGTGTGAGAGGCGGTTTTCGGCGATGGGTATGACCCATTTGAGGCCGTGGCCGGAGGGGCTCCGGAACAGCAGTTCTGTCTCGAAGTATTCGTCCTGCAGGAGTGTCTGGAAGATGCCTTCGACATCGGCCAGGTGGTCGAAGTCCAGGCAGATGAGGTTGGAGACTTCAAGGACGTCTTTGTCGCTGCGGGTGCGGAACTGGCCGCAGAAGGTGGCGTAGTCGAAGTGGGCGGCTTTGTAGAGGCGTGCCTGGTTCTTGTCGGTGATGGAGCGGAGGGTCTTTGTCTGCTCGGCGGCGTAGTGGCCGGTGATGTAGGCGAAGGCGCCGGTGAGAGTGATGCTCTTGTAGGGGCGGGTGTTTGTGATGGGCGCACGGAAGAAGGAGAATTTGGGCCCCTGGGGCTTTTCGCCGGGCTTCTGGTAGTACTGGAAGTCTTCCTCCAGGTGCAGGTTCATCTCCTTGTTGATGTGCTCCAGCAGGAACTGGCCGGATTTGCCGTAGTAGCGTTCGGCAAAGTCGAGGGCATCGCCGTCCGGGATGGTGCCGGAGAGGTCGTGATGGACGGCAAGTTCGTCACAGAGTTTCTTTTCAGGCTCCAGGCGGATGATGTCGATTTTCAGGGTGGGCTCCCAGCTGTGGAAGGGGTTGCGGATGATTCCGCAGTCCCTTCCTTTGACGTGCATCACGATTTCATTCGGGAAATGCTCCCGGATGATGTGGGAGTAGATGTCGGCCCCGTAGAGGGTCTTGCCGAGGATGGTGGCTCTATTGATCATGGCTGTCCTCCTTTTTGGGTTCTTCGTCCAGGAAGTTGGAGCCGTGTTCTTTGTAGAGGCGGCGGAAGGCAACGGCGAAGTCGTCGTCGGATTCGAGGAGGTATTCTTTCATGATATCTCCGAGGAGGCGGGGCTCTTTCATAATGCACCTCCTTTGTTTCCGTAGAGGTGTTTCATGGCCTCCATCTGGATCTCGGTGTTGGTGCGGTGGGCGTTCTCCTGCAGCCAGGCGTCAATCTTGGATTTGAGGAAGCGGAGTTTCTTGCCGGTCTTGTTGTAAGGGATAAGGTTATCGCTTACCCAGCCGTACACGGTGGATTTGGCCGGTTTGTCCGGCAGGTAGGCACACAGCTGCTCAAGGTTGAACCACTGGTCCTCTTCTTTGGCGTTTTCTTCGTCGTTTCGGTTGACGATGAGGGTCTTGAGTTCATCGACTTTCTCGATGAGGGCGGCTACCGCTCCGGGCAGCTCGTTGAAGGATAGTTCTTGCGACATAAATTCTTGGTTTTATGTCGTGTCGCTTCTTTCTTTTGGCGCCTTATATTACAAAGAAAGCTCACGACTGATTTCGTGAGCAAAGGTAAGGGGGAAAAGGAGTGCCAACCGGTTGTACAACCGGTGGTAAATTATTAGTATTCCTTGTCTTTCTTTAGTTCAATGCCGAGGGAAAGGTCAGAAAGAATCTTGTTGACTTCGGATAGTTCTTTTTTGTGATAGTCAGTGAATTGGATTCCTTTCTGGGCTTCGTTGTAAATCTTTCTGGGGCTGCCGCCGGTGAGGTAGGCCACGAGATTGCAGATCTTGGAGAGGTCGTTGAAACTTTTGCCTTTGCCAAGTTTGTTCAGGATTTCGTAGATGACGGCCGTGCGGATTTTGTTGCTGCCTTTCGCTTTGTCGGCGGCGGTTTCATCGGCTCCGTCAAGCGAAGCTTCTTCGGGAAGGTGGCGATTCAATTCTTCTTCAATGCGGGTGAGCCTTTTGTCTTCTGCGGCAGTTCTGCTGATGATTTCGCAGATGAACCGGCCCGTCAGGTCCTTCGCCGCCTGGCTTTCGTAGCTGCTGTCGTCGAGGAATACGCGGACGGCGGCGATGGGATTGGATTTGACCAGTCTCATTTGGTCATAAATGCGGTAGGCGTTGTTGAACCAGGAGAGCAGTTTCGCTTCATCCGCGATGCCGGCGTCAGTGAGATCCTGATACTGGGCGAAGTTGATGTCATCGTCAAGGTATGCGGCAAGGTCGGATTTCGGGTAATCGTCCCGGGAGGTTTTCAGCGCCTCGACAATTCCACGTTCGTCCGGCACACAGTCAATCGGGTTGGTCGGCCGCTGGCTGTTGCGGAGGTTGCCCAGGAGGAAGTACAAGTAGCCGAAGGTTTTGTCATCCTTGATGACGTCGAAAAGTTCGTCACGGACGGCGGCGGCGATTTCTACCGGGATTTCTCCTTCTCTCATCTGAAATTCTTCCGGCTCGGCTGTCTGCATGGCGTTGTTTTTCTCGTAGAGCTCTTTCTGGAGCAGGCAGGCCTGGAGGCGGATGTCGGCAATGAGTTTCCGGTTGTAATAATCCACGGTCTGCTGCCTGCTGGCGCGCAGGGGCAGCATTTCGTCAACAATCTGACGAATTTGGTCCGGATGTTTAAGCGAAGCTTCGCTACAGGCAATATATTCTTTTGCTCTCATAGTCAGGCGGTTTAAACTTTAGGTATCAAATTTACTGCTTTTCTCTTGTTTTCATCTACAATCTTCGCATAAACTTGCGTGACTTGTATGTTGGAGTGGCCCAGAAGCTTGGAGACAGTGTAGAGGTCGGCCCCGTAGGTGATGGCCATCGTGGCGAAGGTGTGACGGGATACGTGGAAGGTGATGTGCTTCTGGATTCCGGTAAATTCTTCGAAGCGGCGCATATAGTGGTGGGTCATCGCCGCGGTCTGGGGAAGACGCGGGAAGACTTTGGCGTCATCCGTGGCATCGCCCTTTTTTGGAAGAAACTCCAGGGCATTCTTTGAGAGCGGGACGAACATGTCTTTGCCGGTCTTCTTCATCTTGGATTCTATCTGGAGGTCTCCATTTGAATTTGTCTTGATGTCTCCCCAGGTGAGGCGCTGGACGTCGGAGTAACGCAGGCCGGTGAAGCAGCAAAAGAGGAAAGCGCCCTTGATGCCGCATTTGGGGTCGTAATCCATCTTGATGATTTTCTTGACCTCCTGCAGGGTGAGGTAGCAGCGGGTGGATGCGGTGCGTTTGGGCTTGTACTTGTTGTCAATGGCGTTACAAGGGTTCTTGAGGATGAGGTCGTCGCGCTCCGCTTTGTTGAGGGCCACAACCAGGCGCTCGTACATGGAAAGTTTTGTGTTCTCGGTAATGGGCTTCTCGACTCGATTGTTCTTGTGATCAGTGCCGCCGGCTTCCCGGTTCTCGTTGTTCAGGAACTCAAGGAATCCGATGACGAACTCCTTGTCTATGCTGCTGAGGGGAATGACGGGGCCTTTGTAGCGAATGAGCCGGCGAACGAAGGTGCGCATCATACGGGCAGTGGAGATTTTTCCCTTGGCGATGTCTTCCTGCTCAATGGCATTGCAGTAGTCGACAAAGTTGATTTTCCTTGCCTTGGCGTAGTCCTTGAAGCCGTACTCGCCGTTCTGGATGTCGATAAGCATCTGGGCCTTGACCGCTTCGGCCACGCGCATCTGCTCTTTGTTCCATTCCTTGTTGGCCGCTTTCTCCTTGCCTTTCTCCGGACGGAGGTAGATGTTCAGGAAACGGTACTTTCTTTCACCGTTGACATAGCAGTCCAGGTAGATGGACTGGTTGCCGTTTGCCAGCTCTTTGGTCCGGATTCTTACCGGCTCCTTGACGAGTACTTCTTTCTTCTTAGCCATTGACGTTCACGGTAATTAGATACCGTGAACAAATATAGGAAATCTTCCCGAGCTGTGCAATAGGGTAACAAAAGTGGCGAAAACAAATATAAGAATTCGTTAATAAATCGTAAGCAGAGAACGTTTGCGCGGCATTTTTCGAGCTATTTTCTCCCATTTTCCGAGTAACAAACTGGTAACAAGATTGCACATTTTTTACCCGAATAAGCAGTAAATACCCTAAATACCAACCTTGTTAAAACGGCTTTCTACGCTATTACAAGGCCATTTTCTTATTTTTACTTACGGATGTTTGCGAAATAGAAGACATGAAGTACATTCCTTCCATCGCCTTCGAGGAGATGAGCGGCAGCGCCAAGGGCGTGACCGCTGCAAAGATGAAGAGCCGCAAGTACATCCGCAACCGCGGTTACGGTGGCTCCGTACGTACCGCTGACCAAGCCAAGGTCAAGGGCGTTTTCAAGCGTCTCACCACTATGTGGAAGACCCTCACCAGCGCCCAGATCCTCGCCTGGAACAAGCTGGCTCTTTCTCAGGAAGGCCGCAGCGTTCTCGGCTCCAAGGCCAAGATCTCCGGCTCCAACCTGTTCACCCGTCTCAACTACTGGATTGTCGCCTGCGGCGGCCAGCCGGTAGTGAACCCGCCTGAGCTCGCGGGCATCGAGAACCCCTCCAGCGCCACCATCGTGTGCCAGGGTGACACCTTCACCTTCAAGCTGGACCAGGCTCTCGCTGACAATGGCGGCATCTTCCTCGTCATCGAGGCCACCGAAGGCCAGACCAACGGTGTGACCCGTGCCCACAGCAAGGCCGTGGCCGTCAAGCTGGTCGAAGAGCCCGATGCCACCGCCGTGGACATCCGTGCGGACTACGTGGCCAAGCACGGCGCTCCCAGCGCTGCGGCCCCGAAGATCTTCTTCCGCTACTACTTCGTCAACTCCGGCACCGGCGAGAAGTCCGGCACCATGCTGGCGGAAGCCAAGTGGGAGGCCGCTGCAGCCGGTGAAGAGCCTGCCGGTGGCGGTGACTAAGGCGGCAACGCCGGCTACACTGACACTTCCAATGAAAACGGGCCGGACAGCGGCCAAAGTGGCAGCTCCGGCGAATCTTCCGAGCCTGAATTCGTATTGGCTCCTGCCATCAGCGGAGAGACTCCGTTCCATAGCATTGCCCAGGTGACTATCACTGGACCTGACGGAGCCCAGATCCGCTACACCGTTGACGGCAGTTCGCCTACCGAGTACGGCATTTTGTACACCGGACCTTTCTCAATCTCCAGAACCGTCACTGTACTGGCAGTTTCAATCAAAAACGGTATCTACAGTGAGGTGACCAGCAAGCTTTTCACTAGGGGAAATGGTGACAATGACGCAGAAGGGTACAACTTCGGTTAGCAGTCCAACTCTTATCTAAACGCGTTACCCCCATCAGAGCAATTCTGGTGGGGGTTTCGTTATGCACGGTCGAGCCGCGAACGCGGCCGGAACGCGCCAGCGCATACCTTTCGGCCGGTGAAGATCCTGCCAGGTTTTAATCTTCGTCCGTGCTGCAGGAATTCACGTAAACGATGATGCCTTCAACGTGCAGCTGGACGATGGCGGCCTTTCCTTCGTCGCTGAGGAGGAACTTCAGTGATTCCCGGCAGTCCATGAATCCTGATTCCGTCAGGCAAGCGCCGCAGGCGGTGTGAGACAGAATGTAGAAATTGCTTTCTTGGTCCGGGTCTCCGTCGCTGTAGTCAAAGCGCATCTTGTGGCCATGGAGGATTCGCGCTGCAGCCTGGCAGAGACAGTCGGCCAGCTTGTCTCCCTCCGTCTGGCCTTTGCTTGTGTAGCAGCACCAGCCCGTGGCATTGTACCATTTGTCGCCCCGGCCTGCGGCATTCACGTGGATGGAAACCAGGCAGACGTTCCGGCGGCCCAGCTCGGAGCAAACGTGGCCCACTCTGCGGCAGCGCTCGGCGAGAGATACATCTGAAAGTTCAGGGACCAGCAGGGAAGATGAGTATCCCCGTCTTTGAAGTTCGTTATTGACTCGGCTTGCGATTTCTCGGTTGTAAGCGTACTCCAGTAGCCGACCATCGGGAGAACGCTTGCCAGGGGTTTCAATCCCATGGCCATTGTCCAAAAGGATTTTCATAGCGTTGAGGTTTTAGGTTGCTGGTCGGCAATGCAAGTTCGCTATAAAATGTTGAAAAGTGAATTTTTTAAGATTTTCGTTTTATCTTTGCAATCGGACGCCGTGAGGCATCCTCATAAAATTTGTTCTGCCCGCCGGATTCGTTCTGGTGGGCATTTTCTATGATTCAACAAAAGTGGGCACTTTTTGGGCACTTTTTAACATCAAAAATGCCCCTCACAAGCGTGAGAGGCATTATCCGTGGTGCTGGGAAGAATCGAACTGCCGACACATGGATTTTCAGTCCATTGCTCTACCATCTGAGCTACAGCACCATCGTTTTGGGAATGCAAAGATAAGGCTTTTTTGCGACTTTGCAAACTTTTTTGGGGAAAGATGCAAAAAAGTTGAAGGAGAGGGAGGGGAGGAGGGCAGCGGGCGGGCTATCGGGAGCCAAGATAGAGGAAAACCATACTTAACAGAAGAAGCGCCAGGTCCCAGGCTTTGGACCTGAGGTTCTTTTCCTTCAGGATAAAAGCGCCGATGGCAAAGCTCACCAGCACGCTGCCGCGGCGAATCATGGACACAACGGCAATGAGGGCTTCCGGCTGGGCCAGGGCCTGCATGTAGGCGTAGTCGGCCCCGCAGAGGAAGAGGCTGATAAGAGGGATGCTCCAGCGCCAACGGAAAGGGGTGCTCTGCTGCCGATGGGGATACCACACCAGAAGCAGCACGAAACCCATCATTACCGCCTGGTAAAAAGAGTAGCAGCCCAGCACCCGATTACGGTCCAGGCCAAGATATTGCGGCGACATTAAATACTTGTCATAGAGGCCACTGGCAGCGCCCAATAAAACTGCAAGGATAAGTAGGAACACCCACTTGTTCCGATGAAAATCGATGCCCTCGGACTTGCCGCTGCGGCGCATGAGAAAGTAAGCCACAATGGCCAAGCCCACACCCACCGACTGCAGCAGATTCAGCTGCTCTCCAAACAGAAAGATGGCACCAACGAGCACCAGTACCGGCCGGGGAGCATTCACCGGACCCACCAGGGTGAGCGGCAAATGTTTCATGGCATAATATCCTGCTATCCAGGAAGACAGCACCAGGGCGCTCTTCCCGAGGATGAACTTCTGCACCGCCCATCCGCCAAAACCGCTGCTGAGCAGCAGGGGAAAGAAGATGGCGGCCGAGATGAGCGTATTGAGAAACAGCACCGGAATCACGGCATTGCCGGAAAGCGACACCTTTTTGGAAGCGTCATAGCAACCCAGGAGCGCTGCCGAAACAAATGCCAGAATCCACCACATTGCGCTAGCGTTTTACCGTGTGCGAATTCACCAGGTACACAATGGACATATACGGCACACCGCTGTTGGTTTCCAACCCAATCTCACAGGTGCGGCTGTTGGAATAGCCGGCGGGAATACTCTGGACCTGAGAGCGTAACTTCCTGAGGCTCCACTCATTCAGTTCCGGATGCGTCATGCCTTTGTCGCCGGCAAAGCCGCAGCAGCCCACGCCTTCCGGCACACGGACGTCCGTGGAGCACAGCTGTGCCAACTCAACCATATCCTTCTCCAAGCCCATGAGGCGGGAAGAGCAGGTGATGTGCACCAGTACCGGCGTATCATCGGCCTGGAAGCGGAGACGGGGGAGGAGGAACTCCTTGATAAAGCCCACAGGCTCGTAGAGCTTCAGGCTCTTCAGGTGCATCTTCATCCGGTGCAGGCAGGGGCTTTGGTCGCAAAGGACAGGATATCGACCGCCCTCAGAGGCTTCCAAAAGCGCCTTTTCAAGCTCTGAGAGCTTTTTGTCGGCCACATCGGGCTGGCCCTTGCTTTCCCAAATCATACCGCAGCACAGGCTGTCCATCTTGGCGGGGAAAACCACCTCAAATCCGGCCTTTTCCAGCAGCGCAAGCGTCTCCTCCACCAGCGGCCGCTTGACCGGAGCCGAGGGCTGAAGGCCCATCATCTGGTTCAGGCAGGAAGGGAAATACACCACCTTGTCCGGGGAGGCCGATGTTGCCACAGCCTTGGCCCTATAAGGCCTGGGCGTAGAAGGCGTCCAAAGCGGCAGGCCGATGCCCCTGTGCAGCGCTTTCCCGAAGGAAGCCATCGCCCGGTTCCCAAGCACGGCGCGGCCGGCTTCAGCCAGCCCCAGCACGCCCCGAAGGGCGTTTTTGGTACCGTGGAAGTGATTGGCAACAAAAGAGCCGACCCCATGGGCAAAGGCCGATGTTCCTTGCTCGCGCAGATGGTGCGTAAGATCGGCCACATTGATTTTCATGGGGCAGGATGTGGAGCAGAGGCCGTCGGCGGCACAGGTCTCGTCGCCGTAATACTTGTACTGCTTTTCCAGAAGGGCCAGGGTTTCAGGATCGGAGCCATCGGCCTTAAGGCGGGTAATTTCCCGCTGCACGGCAATGCGCGTGCGCGAGCTGAGGGTGAAACCGCAGGAAGTGCAGTTCACCTCACAAAAACCGCATTCTATGCACTTGTCGGCCGGTTCAAAGAAGGTGGGCAAGGCTTTGAAATCCTTGATAAAGCACTCAGGGTCGTCGTTGAAGATCACGCCCGGATTCAGGATACCGGCAGGGTCCAGCAGTGCCTTGATGGCCTTCATGATGGCAAAAGCTTCGGCCCCCCATTCGCGCTCTACAAAAGGAGCCATGTTGCGGCCGGTTCCGTGTTCGGCCTTGAGGGAGCCGTCGTATTTTCCCACCACCAGGTCGGCCACATCGCGGATCATGGCGGCGTAACGATCTACCTCGGCCTTAGAATCAAACGCCTGATTGATAATAAAATGGAAGTTTCCGGCTAAAGCGTGACCATAAATGCAGCTGTCTTCATAGCCATGCTTGTCCAGCAGGGCCGACAAGTCTTCCGTGGCACTGGGAAGGTCTTTCAGATGGAAGGCCACATCTTCGATGAGGCAGGTGGTGCCGGCCTTGCGCATGCCCCCAACGGTAGGGAAAATGCCCGAACGGATGGCCCAGTAGCCGGCATAGATGGCCGGATCTTCCGTAAAATCCACCTTCACATCAAACGGCGCAAGGGCCTGACGGACAGTAGCCATCCTCTCTTCCAGCTCCTCATGGGTAACGCCTTGAACCTCAGTAAGAACAGCCGTTGTATCGCCTTCTCCTACGTGCGGATCCTGCACAGAGAGCAGTGAACGGCGGTCCAGCATTTCTGCAGCGGAAACTGTACCTTCCGGAATAGCCACCACAGCCTCCGCAGCCGAGCGGATGGTAGGGAAGTAAATCATGGCCGATGCCTTGAAAGGCGCTACGGGAAGCGTCTTCATGTGCACCTGACTGAGGAAGCCCAGCGTTCCTTCCGATCCCACCATCAGGTGAGCAAGAATATCGAAAGGATCGGTATAGGTTATAAGCGGTAACAGATTCAGCCCCGTGACATTCTTGATGGAATACTTATAGGCTATGCGCTCCTTCAAAGCAGGGTTGCCTAACACCTTGTCCCTCAGGGCCTCGATGCCCTCCAGTATCTCCGGATGGCGTCCGGCAAAGGAGGAACGGCTTACAGGGTCGGAAGTATCTACCACGCTGCCATCGGCAAGGACAATACGGGCATCCAGCAGCATCCTGTCTGAATTGTACAGCACGCCGCAACTCATGCCGGAAGCGTTGTTGCTCACGATGCCGCCCACCATACAACTGCCGATGCTGGCCGGGTCCGGACCGAAATGACGGCCGAACTTGCCCAGGAACTTGTTCACCTCTGCCCCCACGACGCCCGGCTGGAGCGTAACACTGGCATCGGCCTCATGATAAGACTTTTCCTCCCAATGCTTGCCGGCTACCAGCAGGACGCTGTCCGACACGGACTGGCCGGAAAGGGAAGTGCCGGCCGCGCGGAAAGTAGCGGGCACACCGCAGCGGGTTGCCAGTGCCAGGACACGGGATACCTCGGCCTCCGTGGAAGCCCGCACCACCACCTGCGGCGTGAGCCGGTAAAAACTGCCGTCCGTGCCCCAGGCAAAACGGCGCAGAAGGTCTGTATACACTTGTTTTGCAGGAAGGAAGCTGCGCAGCTCCTTCAGAAAGCCTTCCATCTTAGAGTCCATAGATGTGTTCCAGCAAGATTTTAACGCCAATACCTATCAGGATAATGCCTCCCAGCAGTTCGGGATGCACTTTTTCATTCACTTTTGGGCCAAAACGCACGCCCAGCACAAAGCCCAGGACGCTCAGGAGAAATGAAACGATGCCGATGACCCCCAGCGGCCCCCAGAGCTGCTCCAGGGAGTCATAGCCGGTGCAGGCGAAGCTAATCCCCACGGCCAGCGCATCGATGCTGGTGGCCACCGCAAGGATAAGCTGCGTTTTCAGGCTGCGGGGATTGATGGACGGTTCATCGGCCTCATGGAAGGAGTCCCAGACCATTTTTCCGCCGATGAACGCCAGCATGGCAAAGGCTATCCAATGATCCACCGCCTGCAAATAAGCGCTGAAACGGCTGGTCAGGTACCAGCCGATAAGGGGCATTGCTGCCTGGAAAAGGCCGAAGAAAAAGGCCAGCGAGAGGAGGGTCCGGGCTTCCCTTTTTTGAACAATGACGCCACAGACCACGGACACGGCAAAACAGTCCATGGCGAGGGCCAACGCAATGAGAAAGACTTCCAACATCATTTCCTTTTATTGTGACACAAAATTACAAAAATATTTGGCAAAATGGCGCAGAATGGCTAATTTTGAGGGATAGAACACTAAAACCTTTAAACCAAGCACTCAGCCCATGGACCCGGTGCGTGTCATTGAAATCAAGAAAAGTGTCTTCGCCGACAACGAGCTGGACGCTAACAATCTGCGTAATGAACTCAAAACCAAAGGAGTATATCTTTTGAACCTGATGTCGTCGCCCGGCAGCGGCAAAACCACCACGCTCATCCGGACCATCGGCCTGCTGAAAGACAAAATCCGCATGGCGGTAATGGAGGCCGACATTGACTCCGACGTAGATGCCGTCAAAATCAAGGAGGCCACCGGCATTCAGTCCATTCAGCTGCACACCGGCGGCATGTGCCATCTGGACGCGGAAATGACCCGTCAGGGCCTGGACAATGTAAGCCTGGACCAGCTGGACCTGGTGATACTGGAGAACGTAGGAAACCTGGTGTGCCCGGCTGAATTCGATACCGGTGCCGTCAGCAGCGCCATGATACTCTCGGTCCCCGAAGGCCACGACAAGCCCCTGAAATACCCCCTCATGTTCTCCGTATGCGACGTTGTGGTGGTGAACAAAATGGACGTCCTGCCCTATTTTGACTTTGACCTGGAAAAGTGCAAAGCATATGTGCACATGCGCAATCCCAAGGCCACAGTCATCCCCATCTGTGCCAAGACAGGGGAGGGCGTGGAAGTGTTTGCCCAGTGGCTGCTGGACGAGGTTACCAAGTGGAAACAACAATAAAAGAGTTACTGATATGCCCGAGATGTCAAAGAAGTTTGTCCCCAAGCATTTTGGCGACAAAAATCCGAATCCCAAGCTCATTAAACTGGTCCGCCACGTCACGGACCGCATTCCCGGAAAAATCAAGATGACCACGGAAGCCCCGGAATACTGGGGCCTGGCCTGCATCTTTGAAGACGAGATGGATCCCATCACCCGGGAAGCCGCCCTGGACCTGATGCTGGATATGCTGCCCGGCAATCCTTTCAAAGTCCGTAAACACTGGACCTACGAACAGCTCCACCAGATGAACCGCCAAAAGCACTATGCTTCTACGGAGCAGGCTTTTGACGACCTGCTGGACCTCATGGCCCGCCTGGGCGTGATGGAGTACGACTACGGGGACAAGTACACCAAAGACGGCCCCATTCCCGGCACTACCTATGAAAGGAAGGACCGCGTATACTGGGTGCCCATGTTTGTGCCTGGCAGCGCCGAATATACCAACATGAACGAGGAACTCATGAAGAAGCACCCGGAGCTCGGGATGTTCTTCGAGCGCATGACCTTCCTTCCGCTGGAGAAGATTACGCCGATGGTTCCCATGGGCGGCAGCGGTATCGGCATGCATGTGATTCCCGTGGAAAAAGCCATCTCCATGGAGAATGAATCCATTGACATTGAGCACATTTCCTACTGGCTCAAGCGGTACGAAGGCCACCTGGCCGTGGGAATCTGCTCCTGCCGTATCGGCCGGAAACAATTGGACGAAGGCTGCGCAGACGACTATCACGACTGGTGCATCGGCGTGGGCGACATGGCCGAATACCTGAGTGAGACCGGCCGCGGCCATTATATTACGTACGACGAGTGCATGGCCATTCTCAAAAAGGCCGAGGACCACGGCTTCGTGCACCAGATTACCAACATTGACGGTGAGGGTAAAATCTTTGCCATATGTAACTGTAACGTAAAGATTTGCAACGCCTTACGCACTTCCCAGCTGTTCAACACCCCCAACATGAGCCGCAGCGCATACGTGGCCGAAGTGGAGAAAGAGAAGTGCGTGGCCTGTGGCCGATGCGTGGAATACTGCCCCGCCGGCGCCGTGAAGCTGGGTCAGAAGCTCTGCACCCACAGCGGCCCCATCCAGTATCCCAAGCACGAACTCCCGGATGCCAAAGCCTGGGGCCCCAGCCACTGGACCGAAGACTACAGGGACAAGAACCGCATTAATTGCTACGAAACCGGTACCTCGCCTTGTAAGACCGCCTGCCCGGCCCATATTGCCGTTCAGGGCTACCTGAAGAAGGCGGCCGAAGGGAAATACACGGAGGCGCTGGAGCTGATTAAGCGCGAAAATCCGTTCCCGGCCGTCTGCGGACGCATCTGCAACCGCCGCTGCGAGGATGCCTGCACCCGCGGTACCATTGACCGGGCCGTTGCCATTGACGCCGTGAAGAAGTTCATTGCCGAAAAAGACCTGCACGCCGAAACCCGCTTTGTACCGGAGGTGAACATCTGCTCCAATGTGAAAGACCACTGGGAGGAGAAGATTGCCATCATCGGCGGCGGCCCTGCCGGCCTTTCCTGCGCCAATTATCTGGCCACCATGGGTTATAAGCCCACTGTGTTCGAGCGCAACGCCGAGCCTGGCGGAATGCTCCGATACGGCATTCCTTCCTACAAGCTGGACAAGGACGTGATCAAGGCCGAGATTGATATCATGAGGGAGATTGGCGTGGAAATCCGTACCGGCGTAGAGGTAGGGAAGGACATCACCATTGCCCAGCTCAGGGAACAGGGCTACAAGGGCTTCTACGTAGCCATCGGCTGCCAGGGCGGACGCCTTCCCGGCGTTCCCGGCGAAACCCTGCCCGGCACCACCACCGCCATCGATTTCCTGCACAAGGCCAATTGCGGCGAGATGAAGGTGGAAGGCAAGGTTGTGGTGGTTGGCGGCGGTAACGTTGCCATTGATGCCGCCCGCGTTGCCATGCGCAGCGGGGCTTCCCAGGTGACCATGCTGTCCCTGGAAACCGAAGACATCATGCCCGCCTCCCTGGAAGAACGCACCGAAGCCCGCGAGGACGGCGTGGTCCTGAACCCGGGTTGGGGACCGAAGGAAGTGCTTGGTACAGACAAGGTTACCGGCATTGTCTTCAAGAAGTGCACCTCCGTCTTCAACGCCGAGCACAAGTTTGCCCCTGAATACGACGA
The DNA here is from genome assembly GCA_017934185.1 of Bacteroidales bacterium. Taxonomy (GTDB): domain Bacteria; phylum Bacteroidota; class Bacteroidia; order Bacteroidales; family UBA932; genus Cryptobacteroides. The sequence goes on from JAGBJY010000006.1 coordinate 21,835, forward strand.
GAACGAGACCATTTCGCTGGAGGCCGACCTTGTCATCTTCGCCATCGGCCAAACCGTGGTCCTGAAAGACCTCCTGAAAGACACCAAGGTGGAATTCTTCCGCGGCGTTTATCCGGTGGCCGACAAACTCACTTACCAGACCGCCGAGCCCGACATCTTCGTGGGCGGTGACGTTTTTACCGGCCCCAAGTTCGCCATCGACGCCATTGCCGCCGGCAAGGAGGCCGCCGAAAGCCTGCACCGCTACGTGCAGCATGGCCACATGACCATCGGCCGCAACCGCAGGGATTTCATTGAGCTGAACAAGCAGGATATTGTTGTGGAAAGCTACGACAACAGCTCCCGCCAGGATCCCGGCGTGGTTCCGGTGAAGAGCAAGTTCGAGGAATACCACGGCACGCTCACCGAGGAACAGGTGCGCAAGGAAACCGCCCGTTGCCTCAAATGCGGCGCTTCCGTAGTGGATGAGAACAAGTGCATCGGCTGCGGCGTTTGCACCACCAAGTGCGGCTTTGACGCCATCCACCTGCATAGGGTGAATCCCGACGCCAGCATCATGCGCACTTCCGAAGGAAAATTCGGCGGCATCCTCCCGTACATGCTCAAACGCACCGGAAAAATTATCTTCAATAAGAAGTAATGCACGAGTTAGGAATTGTCTTCTACATTATCAAGGACGTCAAGCAGGCTGCCCTGGACAACGGTGTGGAGCATGTCAATGCCGTGGTAATGAACATCGGTGAAGTGTCCACCGTTATCCCGGATTACCTGCGGGACTGCTGGAGATGGGCGGCCGACAAGGAGGATGTGCTTCGCAGAGCAGAGCTTAAATGCAACATCCTTCCTGCGGTGACTTTCTGCGAAGACTGCCAGCGGGAATACGAAACCGTCAAGTACGGCAAAACGTGCCCGCATTGTGGCAGCGAGCACACTTATCTTGTAAGAGGCAACGAGGTTGAAATCAAAGAAATTGAAGTATAAAATTTTAACTATCAACCAATTAATCAATTATTATGTTCTTTCAAGTTTATGGGGCTCATGCCCTGTCGCAGTGGGGAATGCTGATTGTGGTCCTTTTGGGCCTGATCCTCCTCAATGAGTTTGCCCGCCGTACCAAACTGGGCGGTATCATCACTTTCCTGGCCATTCCGCTGGCGCTCACCGCCTATTTTGTGGCCATCTGGATTGGCGTAAAGTCCGGCGCCCAGTGGGCCCTGGAAAACCAGACCCACGTTTACATGCAAGGCTGGTTCCACTATGCCAAACTGTATGCCGCAACGGCCGGCTGTATCGGCTTCATGATGATCAAGTACAAATGGGGAATTGGCGCCAAGCACTGGTTCAAGCCCTTCCCGTTCATCATTGTGGCCATTAACATCCTCATTGCCTGCGTCTCCGACTTCGAGAGCGCTGTCATGGGCTGGAACAAGTGGTGGCTCACCTCCGAAGGCGTTTGGCAGTATGGCGGCTGGCACAATGTGATGAATGGCGTGGCCGGCCTGCTGAACATCTTCTGCATGACCGCCTGGTGGAGCGTTTATCCTTCCAAGGACAAGAAGGACATGATTTGGGCCGATATGACCTGGGTCTACATCCTCATCTACGACATCTGGAACTTCGCCTACACCTACAACTGCCTGCCTACACACAGCTGGTACTGCGGTATTGCCCTTCTCGTGGCTCCCACCGTGGCTGCCCTCCTTTGGAACCGTGGCGGCTGGATTCAGAACAGGGCCAATACCCTCGCCATCTGGTGCATGTTCGCACAGGTATTCCCGCTGTTCCAGGAAACCTTCAAGAATGGTCAGCAGTGGTTCAGCTGGGCAACCCTGCCCGTGCTCTATCCCAATGGCACCGCCACCATCGAGCAGCTCTATGCTGCCGCCGGCGGTGAAGCTGCCGTAGTGGGTACCACCGTAGATCCCTCTGTGGTGGCCGCGAATCCTACCATGATGATTGTGATAAGCGCCCTGGCCCTCGTGACCAACGCCATCGCCCTCTGCTACATCTGCTACGTGTCCAGCAAGCGTCACATCAACCCTTACAAGGAAGATGTCTTCGTGGACCAGAAGTACTACAAGGACGCTATGGCCCGTGCCGTTGTGGACTAGTGTGTACTTCCGCGCCAACAAAAAAGGCTCGTACAACAGCGTACGGGCCTTTTTTTAGGCTATGGCAGCTTAAGCCGATTCAATGGTCCTGGCAATTTTCTCAATGTTCAGGCTGCGGGCCGATGCATCGATGATGTCTTTGTAAACGCCGCCTTTCTTGTACACCTCGTCAGGGTCTCCGGACTGTTCCACCCGCCCTTGCTGAAGGGCGTAAACCATCTCGCTGTCAATGATTTGGGAGATGTTGTGGGAGATGATAATCACAGTGCGGTCTTTCTTGATGGCGTCAATACTGTTCTTGATTTGCTCCGTGGCAATGGCATCCAGGCTGGCCGTGGGTTCGTCCAGGAAGATAATGGGCGGGTTCTTGAGGAACATGCGGGCAATGGCAATGCGCTGCTGCTGGCCGCCGGAAAGGTCCGAAGCCTTGTTCTCAAACTGCTTGGGAAGGGCCATGATCTGGTCGTAGATGTATGACTTTTTGGCGGCTTCCACCACTTCTTCATGGGTGGCATCGGGCTTTCCGTAACGGATGTTCTCCTCGATGGTACCGTCAAATATGTGGTTTTTCTGCAGCACCAGGCCGATATGGTCCCGGAGGTAATGCGTATCGTACTCCTTCAGGTCCACTCCGTCCAGAAGGATACAACCTTTCTGGGGCGAATAGAACTTGTCCAGGAGGTTCACCACCGTGCTCTTGCCGGCTCCGGAGAGACCCACAAGAGCGGTAATCTTGCCCGGTTCTATGGTAATATTAACCCCGTAGAGAGCCTGGTTCCCATTGGGATAGGAGAAATCCACGTCTTTCACCTCGAACTTTCCGTGAATCTTTTCCGGTTTGTAGGAACCGCTCTCTTCCACCTGGTCGTCCGAATTCAGGATATCAAAGAAGCCTTCGGCATAGATGAGGGCGTCGTTCACGTCGTCGAAGATGCGCTGGAGCTGGGTGATGGGGGCAATGACATTGCTGAAAAGCATCACGTGGTACATGATTTTACCAATGGTCATGCCGGGGTACTCGATGAGTACCAGATAAGCGGTGAGAATAATCACCAGCACGGTGCCCACCTGCTTTACAAAGCTCTTTACGCCCGCATAATAGAAGCCCACCTGACGCGTTTTCATCTGATTGGCTGTCACTTGGTTCTGCAGGTCCAACTGCTTCTGTGCTTCAATTCCTTCCCGGTTGAAAGACTTAATGACATTGATGGAGTCGATGATGTTCTTGATGCCCTGGCTTTTGCTCTCCAGATGGGAGCGCATCTCCCGGCGCCAGCCTTTGAGCCGGCGGGCTTGCCGCCAGGTAATCCAGAAATACACCGGGACAATCCCCAGCGCCACCAGTCCTACGTACACATTGGCCGCAAACATCAGAATAAGGGCCAGCGCTGCACTGGTGAACAGGGGCAGGAGGTCAATAAAGAAGTTCTGCACCGTCCGGGAGATGCTGCTCACCCCCTGGTCGATACGGGCCTGGACCTTTCCGGTGGCGTTTTCATCGGCCGAAAAATAGGCCATTTTGAAGGTGAGCACCTTCTCAATGACGCTCTGGGAAAGGTCCCTGGACACAAAAATGCGCATCCTCTCACCGAAGTAGTTCTGCGCAAAAGTGATAAGGGCCGACAGCACCTCCTTGCCCAGCAGAACGATGGAGATGATGGTAAGGATGCGGGCCGCGCTGTTCCAGGTGAAATCCGTGCCGATGAGGGCGTTGATGGCATCTACCGTCTTGTCCAGCACAATGGCGTTCACCTGTTGCATCAGGGAACCGATGAGCGTGAGGATTAGGGTAATGGCTACCAGCAGCCTATAAGGCTTTACAAACGGCCGGATATTTTTGAAAAGTCCGAGTAGATTCATTGGAGAGGGGAATGAGGGGTTATCGGCAAAGGAAATCAACGGCGATGTCAATGACCTCCTTACGGCGCTTGGAGAGCAAATGATTCTCTTTTTCAAGGAGATGCAGCTCGCTGTTTTTATACACCTCGTGGTATTTTTCGCTGTAGGAGTAGGGGACTATACTGTCCTGCTTGCCATGCACCAGGCATACGGGCCCTTCGTACTGGGCCGATGTCTCATAGATGGGAAGTGTCTGTGCAACAGTGAAATAACGCTTTCCTACCCAATGGAAGAACACCCAGAGCTTCTCCGGCGGATTCTTAGGGTCGTAGTGGCGGTTCATCAGAACTCCGTTCAGGGCATCGTCCCGCAGTACAGCCGCAGGGGACAGCTGTACCAGAGCTTTCACCTTGTCTTTAAGCTTTCCGGCCAACATACCGGCCACTACACCGCCCTGGGAATGTCCCAGAAGGGAAATAGAGGTAACGAAGGGGAATGCCGCCGCCGCATACTGGAATACCTGAGAGGCATCCTCCAGTTCCGTAAGCACCGTCATGTCGCGGAATTTGCCATAAGACTTGCCATGACCGTCAAAATCGAAGCGCAGGGACGCAATGCCGCGTCCTTCAAGTTCCTTGGCAATAGATTTCAGGGGTTCCAGGTTCTTGTTGGACATGAAGCCGTGCATAAGGATAACCAGCGGACATTTGTCCACATTTTCGGGCTTCTGCAGGATGGCACTAAGCGCTCCTTTTGGGGTGGGGATTGATAAGTTAGTATTCATTTCCCGATGCAATGATTTTGGAATATTTTGTGCAAAATGAGTTCAGGGTCCAGAAGGTCGTTTCCCAGGATGGAATTGATGCTGGAGAGGGCCGCGTACATATCCTCAGCTACTAGATCTGTAGGGAGATTCCGGGAGAGGGAAGTGCGGACATTTAGAAGTGCATCTGATGTTTGGAGAAGGGCCTCATAATGGCGCACATTTGTCACAAAGGTAGAATTTGCGTTGGGGATGAGCGCACTTTCTGCTTTCAGGAGTTCATTTTTTAACGAGTTAAGGCCTTTTTGGCTCTTAGCGGACATTGAGATAACAACACACTTTTTACCAATACTTAAAACATAATTGTTAATATTGGTAACATTTTTGTTAACCACGTTTTCGGTTAACAAATCCACTTTATTCATGAGTAAAATGAGCTTCTGGTGCTCAAAATTTACACGGGAGGCAATTTCCTTGAAATTGTTCAAAAGGTCGTTTTCATTGGAAGTGACATCCAGGAGAGCCAGCACGATTTCTGCCGTGGAAAGCTTACGGAAAGTCCGGTCAATCCCTATCTTTTCTATGGTATCAGAAGACTCGCGGATACCGGCCGTATCCATGAAGCGGAAGAGGATTCCGCCAAGGTTCAGCGTCTCCTCAATGGTGTCCCGGGTTGTGCCGGGAATGTCCGAAACTATAGCGCGTTCTTCGCCCAGCAGAGCATTGAGCAGCGTACTCTTTCCCGCGTTTGCAGGCCCCACAATGGCAACGGGTACGCCATGCTTGATAAGATTGCCCTGGTGGAAAGAGGATGCCAAAATCTGGACATGCGAGAGCGTTTCTTCCACGAGGGACAGAAGCTGCTCCCGATTCGCAAATTCTACGTCTTCTTCACTGAAGTCCAGTTCCAACTCCAGCAGGGAAGCCATTTCCAGCAGGGAAGCACGAAGTGTTGCCAGTTCCTGGGAAAAAACACCCTTCAGCTGGTTCATGGCCACGCGGTGAGAAGCTGAAGTTGTAGACGAAATAACATCGGCAACCGCCTCTGCCTGAGCTAAATCCATTTTTCCATTAAGGAAAGCACGGCGGGTAAACTCCCCAGGCTGGGCAAAGCGGGCTCCGGCCTTCAGAAGCAGGCTCACCAGTTCGTTCACAATGTAGGCCGATGCGTGCGTGGAGATTTCCACGGAGTCTTCTCCGGTATAACTGTGCGGGCCGCGAAAGACGGAAACCAGGACTTGGTCCAGGTCCTGAACTTCTCCATAATGAATGGTATAAGCCTCTGCTCCAGAGACGTTTCCGTGCTTTAATTGAACAACCGAATCAACTATGCGGAAACAATCCGGACCACTGAGCCGCACAATGGAAATTGCTCCGGTACCAGGGGTGGTGGCCGGAGCAACGATGGTGTCTGAATAGAGATTCTTCACTTCGTTCAGAATGACAGATTAGTCATATCTTCCTAACTTGGACATATTGTCGACAAGTTCCTTGTTGGTCTTGAACTCGTCCATATGCTGCTGCATCCAGGTCATGGACTCTACGGGGTTCATATCGGCCAGGAGCTTTCTCAGAATCCAGATGCGGTTGTTGGTGTAGGCATCGTAGAGGAGGTCGTCGCGGCGGGTGCTGGACAGCACCAGGTTCACGGCAGGGAAGATGCGCTTGTTGGAGAGGTTGCGGTCCAGCTGGAGTTCCATGTTGCCGGTACCCTTGAATTCCTCGAAGATAACGTCGTCCATCTTGGAGCCGGTTTCCGTCAGGGCGGTGGCCAGGATGGTGAGGGAACCGCCTCCTTCGATATTACGGGCAGCACCGAAGAAACGCTTGGGTTTCTGTAGGGCATTGGCATCTACACCGCCGGTGAGCACCTTGCCCGATGCCGGCTGTACCGTATTATACGCACGCGCAAGGCGGGTGATGGAATCCAGGAGAATGACCACGTCATGGCCGCATTCCACCAGACGGCGGGCTTTGTCCAGAATCATGTTGGCCACTTTCACATGGTGCTCGGCGGGTTCGTCGAAGGTAGAGGCCACCACTTCGGCCTTTACGCTGCGCTGCATGTCCGTGACTTCTTCCGGGCGCTCGTCAATCAGGAGCACAATCTCGTACACTTCCGGATGATTGTCGGCAATAGCATTGGCAATGGCCTTGAGGAGCATGGTTTTACCCGTTTTGGGCTGGGCAACAATAAGACCGCGCTGTCCCTTGCCGATGGGCGTAAACATGTCCACAATGCGGATGGAGAGGTCTTTCTCATGACCGTGGCCCAGCAGGTTGAACTTCTCCGTAGGGAAGAGGGGCGTCAGGAAATCAAACGGAACACGGTCCCGCACAAATTCCGGCGTCCGGCCATTGATGTATTTGATTTTCACCAGCGGGAAATACTTGTCTCCTTCGCGGGGAGGCCTGATTTCACCGGTTACGGTATCGCCGTTCTTGAGGGCGTTTTGCTTGATTTGCTGCTGGGAAACGTAGATATCGTCGGGGGAGTTCAAGTAGTTATAATCGGAAGAGCGCAGGAAACCATAGCCGTCCGGCATAATCTCCAGCACACCGGTGGCTTCCACAGAACCCTCGAACTCAATGCGTGGCGGGCGCTGGAAATTCTGAGGCTGAGCCGGAGCTTGCGCCTGGGGTTGCGGCTGCGGCTGGCGGGGCTGCTTAGGCTGCTGCACAGGCTGCGCCTTTTCCTCCTTCTGCGCTTCATCTTCTTTCAAGTCGTCAAACAGACTGTGTATAAACTGTTTGCCGTCCACTTCGGGGGCTTTCTCCTGGACCGGTTCCTGAATAACAACCGGCTCTGCCGCCGCAGCCTTGGGCTTACGGCCGCGCTTTTTCTTAGGCTGCTCCGCAACGGGAGCAACGGGAGCAACGGGCGCAACAGGCGCTTCGGCCACTACCGCGGGCTGTCCGGCCTCCTTTTTCTTTTTCCGGGGCTTGCTGGGTGCCGCTTCCTCTGCCGAGGGTGCCGGTACGGGGGCTTCAGGAGCTGCCGCGGCGGCGGCTACCGGCTCCGGATTCTTGCGGGGGCGTCCCGGTTTTCTCTTGGGCTTGGGCTGGGAATCCTGCGGTTTCTTGGATTCTACCAGGGCCTCGGCATCCAAAATAGAGGCGCGCAGGACAGAGAGCTCCGTTTTTTTAGCTCCTTTGATGTTTAACGACTCTGCAATGGACCTGACCTGGTCCTCACTCATTTCTCTAAGCTCTTGTAAGTTATGGGGCATACTTTCAAAAGAATATTTTCGGTAAAAGAAGGCATCCCGACCGGAATACCACTGCAAATATACAATTAATTTTTAATAAAGCAAGGGGAAATGGGCTGCAATTTATTGCAGCAAATTGTCCATGTAGGAATCTGACTTTTTGTAGCGCAGAAGGTCGGCCAGGGCCGCTGCATTGGCGGCGATGCGGAAGCTGTAGGACTTCCACTGGCCCATAGGCACCCAGGAAACGGCAATATTGAAGCAGTGAAGGTCGTAGCTGGCGCTGAACTGCGTGGTGGTAAGCCGCATGGCCATGATATCGAAACCGGAGGTGGCCTGGATGCTAAGGCGGGGGGTGAGCTTGATGTTCCCGCTCATCTGGATGGTCTGCGTAAAGCGGTTGTTCTCAACCAATTGCTGTGTTGTAGCCTGGTATGTATAGCCCTTGGAATAGCTGAACGAGTAGCTGAAATTCACCGACCAGGGCGCATTGGGATTCATATAATAGACATAGCCGCCGGGGATGTATTCGCCGGTGATGGGGTGATAATAAATCCGCTGGTAAGAATTGGCATCACCGCTGCCGCCGCCACTTTTGCTGCCGTCGTTCCCGTTGATGGCGCCTTTTCCGTTCAGGGAGAAAGAGGCCGACAGGGAAGCGTTGGTAAGTCGGGCAGGGATGCCCGTGGCTATGATATTGAAGCGGTTGATCCGCTTGCCTTTATCGTCAATGGCATAGGGGTCGAAATTCAGGTTACCGCTGATATTGACTTTGTTGAAAAGGTTGGTAGAAGCCGATACGCCAATGTTCTGCATGCGCAAGGAATCGGCCAGGAAATTATAGCTGGTGTTGATGTTGAGCTGGTCCAGCAGCTTCACTTTCTTGGAGCCGGTGCCGGTGGTGTCCCGGTAATCCCGCACCTTGGCTTCCAGGTTGTTGCCTATGGTAAGCGTAATGGTTCCGCTCTTTCCGCGGCTGGGAGGGGCTGCCGTATTGTGATGGCCGGTGACACTGTAAATATTATACTGCGTGGGCGCATGATAAGTGCCCCGCTTGTCATAATACTCATCCAGGGTGCGCCAACCATTGAAAGCCGTACCTTTTTCCGGACTATAACTCATTGTCACTGAAGGCGTTATGACATGCCGGACGGCCTGAATCTTCCGGTGCTTGCCAAAATTGAACATGCCGTAGATACGCGTGCTCATGGACATGCTTCCGGAGTAGGTATGGGTAACGCCGAAGCCGTTGAAAGCCGACCCCGGATCGGACACCACCTTCTGCGCCGCAATCTCATTGCCGTCGCGGTCCGTAACCAGGATGGGGTTCCCCTCACTGTCCAGCTCCGGTTCCAGATACTGCCTTCCTTTGGAGAACATCCAGTTCATGCCATAGTTTACGCTGGGGGTTACATTGATGTATTTGAGCAGCGTGAAATTGGGCAGGCCAATCTGGAAACTGTGGGTCATGCCGTTGGTCATCTTCTGGAGGGCCTTCACGGCAAGGGAATCGCCGATAGCCTTCTCTCTGTAGGCCACTCCGTTAGCGTTAGTGGCAATGACATAATTGTCTCCATCCATCACATAGTCCTGCAATTCCCGCAGTTTGAAACTGAGGCGGTTCTGGAAAGAAGTGGAGTAGCCGAAGGAAATTTTCTCGTAAAACTTCTCCTTACCTACACGGTGCTTCTGTTTAAAAGGATAGAAACGGGTTACCGAGAAGGAGATGTTGGGCAGCGTGAAAGAGTAGCTGGAGTCCCGGGTATTCTGATTGTGCAGGGCGTTCACGCTCAGGTTGAACTTGCCGTTCCAGTTGTGGGAGTAGGAGATGGAAGAGCCCATCTGGTTTTGCTGGGCTTCCATTACGGAAGTGGCGTTGTAGCGGTTGTTGGAAGGGCTGGTGAAGTTCACCGAAGCGCTGAAGGAAGTCCCGGGATGTGCCTTGGAATCCTGCGAGTGCGACCAGCGGAAGCCGAAGTTCCTGGACTGGACAAAATCTGTACTTCCTCTTTCTCCGGTCTGGTCATTGGAGTAGGTGAGGGACAGGGTTCCGTTGAACTTATAGTTCACCTTGTAACGGGAATTGAGGTCCACGGCCCAGGAGCCCAGGGTGTAATAGTCGCCGGTGAGGGAAAGGTCGAAGTAGTCGCCGAAGACAAAATACATACCCATATCCCTTAAATAGAAACCGCGAGCCTGCTCTTCGCCGAAGGTGGGCATCAGGAGGCCGGTGGCCCGGGTGGGCTTTTTGGGCACAAAGCCGAAGGGGAGGATGATGGGGAAGGCGGGAACTCCGGCCACTACCGGCCAGGCAGGGCCGAAAACCGTCTTCTGGGAAGGTTTGGTGATGACTTTGGCCATGCTCAGCTTCAGGTAATAGTGCGGCTCTTCCAGGTCACAGACCGTATACATGCCTTTTTTCATGCTGATGGACTTGTCCGGCGCCATTTTAATCTGTTCACCCTGGAGCAGGCCTTCGGCCTCTTTGGTGACCATGTTGGTGATGCGGGCCTTCTGCGTGGTGAAATTGTAATGGAGTTCATCCATCTTGTAGGTCTGGCCATTTTCCGTCATCTCCGGCAGGCCTTCCATCTCTCCGGTAGCGAGGTTCTTGCGCCCGCGGGCATACACGATGTTGGTGAGCATGTCGTACTCCAGATAATCGGCCGTGAGCTTCATATTCTGATACGTCACCGTGGCTCCGCCATAATAATAGAGGGTGCGTTTCCCGTTGGAAAAATCGGTGATGATGGAATCTTTGGCCGTGGTAAAGGCGGGCACCTCCAGGGAACTCTTGTTAAGCATTTCCAGCGAGTCCCTTTGGGCTGCGGCCAGGGAATCGGCCCGGTGCAGGGAGTCTGTGCGGAATTTCAGGCTGTCAATGACAGAAGAAGCAAGCGTGTCCGGCAGCTGACGCAAGCGGCGCGCCTGGGCAGGAATTCCCGCCAGGAGCACCGAGAGCAGCAGCACCATCGGCAACAGATATCGCAAAAACTTTCTTGCCACTTGCTTATTTTTTGCTATTTTTGTGCAAAATATAAGGTACAAAAATACTACTTATTCCATAATTTTCAAAACCGCGCGCCATGACTTCTGTCCGTTTCCCCTTCCTGCTGGCCATCGCCGCCCTTTTTCTTGCAATCCCTGTGCCTGCGCAGCCGGGAAAAGCCGTTGCGGGACTTCGCACCGTGATTATTGATGCGGGACATGGCGGAACGGACGCCGGCTGCATCAGCGCCGACAAAAAAGTCTACGAAAAGAATATCACCCTGGACATTGCCAAACGGCTGGCCACCAAAATCGCGGCGGAGTATCCGGAAGTCACCGTCAAACTCACCCGTTCCGACGACCGCTTCATCAAGCTGCAGGACCGCGGAAAATTTGCCAATGACGCCGGCGGAGACCTCTTTATCTCCATCCACGTAAACTCTACGGACAAAGGCACATCGGCCAACGGTTATTCCGTTCACTGCCTGGGCAAGTCGTCCAACAAGAACCGGGACATCTTTAACGAGAACCTGAATCTGGTCAAGCGGGAAAACGCGGTTGTAAAGCTGGAAAAGGATTATAAGACCACTTATCAGGGCTATGACCCCGACGATCCCGAATCCTCCATCATTTTCACCCTCATGCAGAACGCCCACCTTACCAACAGCCTGGATTTTGCCTCAAGGGTCTTGGAAGCCATGCAGAGCGGGCCCATCAAGCGCAGCAGGGGTGTCTCCCAGGATCCTTTCCTGGTACTGGCCCGGGCGGCATCTCCCGCCGTTCTCATAGAAGTGGGCTTCATCACCAACCCGCAGGATTTGGCCGTCATGCGTACGGACGTTGGCCGGGACGGCATTGCCAACAACATCTTCAAGGCCTTCCGAAGCTATAAAAAAGCCATCGACGATTCCGTCAAGGCCGATAATACCGCCGCGGAGGATACCAAACCCGCCGAAGCAGAGCCTTCCGTGCTGTACGGCGTTCAGGTGCTGGCCACTACCAAACAGATGGACCCCAAGGACCCTTATTTCAACGGCTATACCCCCACGGTGGTCCAGGCCGGAAAACTGTATAAATATATTATAGGCACTGCCGCCACGGCCCGCGAAGTGAAAAATAATTTCCACAAATTCCAGTCAAAATATCCGGATTGCTACATAGTGAAAATCGAGAATGGTGCCACAACGCCCGTTCATTGATTTTAAGCCCCTGGAGATAGGTGGAAAGGGGAAAAACGCAAATGCGCTTATTTTTAATTAATCAAAATAAGATATATCCTGCCCTTCTCACAGAAGGCCCATTGCGCTTTGTAAAGCGCTTAAATTCAAGCGGTTTGTAAAACTTTATTTTCAAACCTTCGTGCATTTAACTTAGGAATAAATTTTTTTAGGAATAAATTTTTTTAAAAGCAATAGAAAATTGCATTTTTTATAAAAAATTTTTCCTCCATATTTGCATTCGGAATTAACCATAACCAACACTGTTTTTTTATCCCTCCCGGAATGACTGACCAGGAAAGACATATTGCGGTATGGAATAACTGTCTCCGGATCATTGAGAACAACATTGATCCCAAGCAGTTTTCTACCTGGTTTACGCCCATCCGGCCGGTCTCGCTGGAAGGGGCCAAATTAACGGTGGAGGTTCCGTCAGACTTCTTCCGCGAATACATAGAAGGCGCCTACAAAGACATCCTCCGGCTCACCATCAAACGGGCCATCGGAGCCGATGCCCAGCTCTTCTACCTGGTGCGCCCGGTGCAGAACCGGGAAGGGATGGTGCTTCCGGAAACCCCGGCATCGGCCCCGGTGAACAATCCCATCTCCGTTCCCACCTATCAGCCCTCCGGCACGCCCAGTCCATTCGTATTCCCAGGTGTGCAGCGCGTAAAGATTAACCCGCGCCTCAATCCGGTATACTGCTTCCGCAACCTGGTGGAAGGGGAGTGCAACAAACTGGGGGTTGGCGCCGGAGAAAGCATCTCGCAGGCTCCGGGCAAGACGCCCTTCAATCCGCTGTTCCTCTTTGGCGGTCCGGGACTGGGGAAAACCCACATTGCCCAGGCCATCGGCATTGACATCAAAGAACGTTTCCAGAACCTTACCGTACTGTATGTTACCGGTAATGAGTTCAAAACCCAATACATGGATGCTGTCAAAGGCAACCGCATTGTAGATTTCATCGCTTTCTATCTGCGCATAGACGTCCTCATTGTAGACGACATCCAGGATTTGGTGGGGCAGGGCTCCCAAAACACTTTCTTCAATGTCTTCAACCATCTGCACCAGAACGGCAAACAGCTCATTTTCACCAGCGACCGTGCGCCCGTGGACCTGCAGAATTTTGAAGAGCGCCTGCTCTCCCGTTTCAAATGGGGTCTTTCGGTGGAACTAAGCCGCCCGGACTATGCCACCCGTCTGGAAATGCTGCGTTCCCGTGCCCAGCGCGAAGGTGTCCGGCTGGATGAGGAAGTGCTTACTTTCCTGGCCAGCCGCATCAAGACCAATTTCCGGGAACTGGAAGGGACGCTTACCTCCCTGCTGGCCCATGCCACCCTGGCCCACCGGGACATCAATGTGGAACTTGCCCAGAGCATTACCGGCAAGATTGTGGGAGAGGAAGTGACGGATGTGAATATGAACACCATCATCAGTACGGTGTGCGAGTATTTCAACATCACGCGGGACACCCTTCTTTCCAAGAGCCGCAAGCGTCAGATTGTGCAGGCCCGCCAAATTGCCATGTACGAGTGCCGCAACCTTATCTCGGGCTGCTCCCTGAGCACCATCGGCGCAGAATTGGGCGGAAAAGACCACGCAACGGTGCTGCACGCCTGTTCAACGGTGCAGGACCTCATGTCCACCGACAAACTTTTCAAGCAGTGGGTGGAAGACATTGAAAACATGGTGGCGGTTCCTGTAGAAAGATAATTTTCTCATTCGCATTACCAGCCTACGCGCGTCCGGAATAAAAGTTTTGGCGGCCGCTCCGCAGCGCCTGCGCGCTTACTAACAGCCGCGCATGGCGGCAATGGCGGCGGGAGGGTCCTGCGCCCTAAAAACCGAACTGCCGGCCACCAGGATGGAAGCGCCGGCGGCAACCACTGCCGCGGCATTGTCCGGGCCAATACCGCCGTCCACCTCAATGGGAACGTCCTGCCGGCCCAAACGGTCCAGTTCTGCCCTGACGGAGCGGATGCGGCCGATAGATTCCGGAATGAACTTCTGCCCGCCAAAACCGGCGAAAACGCTCATGATGAGCACAAAGTCCACCTGCGGCAGATAGGGGAAAATCTTTTCTACCGGGCAGTCCGGATTAATGACCAGGCCCGCCTTTACCCCCAGGGACTGTATTTGCTCCAGAATAGTGCCGGAGGCCTCCAGGGCCGCCTCATAATGGAAACTGATCATGGCGGCACCCGCTTTGGCAAAACGCTCCACATACTTCTCCGGGTGCACTATCATCAGGTGCACGTCCAGGGGTTTTTCGGCCTTTTTTTCAATGGCTTCCACCACCGGGAAACCAAAGGAGATGTTGGGCACAAAAGTGCCGTCCATCACATCCAGATGGAAGATATCGGCGTGGCGGTTCACAAGGAGAACGTCCTTTTCCAGGTGCAGGAAATCGGCCGCGAGGATGGAGGGGGCTATCTGTACCATTACTTGAAGTTAAGGACGATATGATTCAGGTGGGCAACAAATTTGTCCAGGGACGCCAGTTCCAGCTTTTCCCCGGGAGCATGCACGCCGCGGAGCGTGGGGCCGAAGGAAATCATGTCCAGGTCCGGGAATTTTTCCAGGAACAGGCCGCATTCCAGACCGGCATGGATGGCTTTCACCTCCGGTTCATAACCGAAGAGCTCCTTGTAAGCGTCCACCGTCACCTCCAGGATATGGGATTTGAGGTTGGGCTTCCAGCCGGGGTATTCGCCGTGATGCTCTACGTCAAAAGAGCCCAGGAAGAAGGCGGCCTCCACTTTTTCCGCCATGGCGTGAAGCTCGGAAACCACAGAACTGCGCTGGCTGGTAATGACCTTCAGACTGTCGCCCTCAATATGCGCGGCGGCCAGGTTGGTGGAGGTTTCCACCAGGCCCGGGATGTCTACGGAGTTCTTCTCCACCCCGTGCGGGCAAGCAAGGAGCGTGGCAAGGATGGTGGCGGCATCACCTTCGGCAATGGCTTTTTCGCTGCAGGAACAGGGCTCGCAGAGCGCACGGACATCGGCATCGGAGGCGGAGAATTCGGCGCGGAGTACTTTGTCAAAGGCCTTCACGTCTTCCACCATCTCGTTCACCTCGTCGGAGGGAACGGCAATCACCGCCTCAGCGTGGCGGCAGATGGCGTTGGGCTTGTTGCCGCCGTCCAGGGAAACCAGCTGGAAATCGTACTGCAATTCCGTATACAGAAAGCGCACCAGCTGCTGCAGGGCATTGGCCCTTTCCTTGTTGATGTCGTCGCCGCTATGGCCGCCCTGGGCACCTGTAACGCAGATTTTAAGGGGCGTATAGCCTTTGCGGAGCGGCTCCCGTTCAAAGGCAAAAGTGGCGGTGGTATCCATGCCGCCGGCGCAGCCCACGAACATCTGGCCTTCATCCTCCGAATCCAGGTTAATGAGGGTCTTGCCCTCGAAGAAGCCGGCTTCCAGGCCGAAGGCGCCGTCCATGCCCGTTTCTTCAGAGATGGTGAAAAGGCACTCCAGTTTTCCCATGGGCTGGTCACTGGCAAGAAGCGCCAGGCAGGCGGCGATGCCAATGCCGTCATCGGCCCCCAGTGTGGTGTTTTTGGCTATGAGCCAGCCGTCTTCTTCCTCATAGGGGATGGCCTGGGTAAGGAAGTCAAACTCAAAACCGGGGTTCTTTTCGCAAACCATGTCCTGATGGGCCTGCAGCACCAGTGCGGGCACGTTTTCCTTGCCGGGAGAAGCCGGGCGCACAATGAGCACGTTGCCGGTTTTGTCCGTCTTACAGGGGAGATTATGCCGGTCGGCAAAAGCCTGCAGGTATTCCATCATGGGGCCTTCGTGGCCGGATTCGCGGGGGATACGGGTTATTTCCTTAAAATAATTCAGAACGGTCTTTGCATCCATAATAATAACTGTCTTTAGATTTCGCTAAGATAAGAAGAATAACGCAGTTTTCCTATTTTTTATGACAAATTGGCAGAAGGGGAGGGCGGCCTTTGCGATGGCGCTTTTTTTGATTATCTTTGTGTGATAATTCAAAGTATCTATATGATTACACACGATCTTCGGCTCATTGCCGATGCCATTTTGGATAAGAAGGGGGCTGATGTAGTTTCCCTGGACCTCCGCGGCCTGGACGGCGCCATTACAGATTTCTTCGTAGTTTGCGAGGGCTCCAACACCACCCAGGTGGGTGCCATCGCAGACAATATCGCCGAAAAGATGCAGGAAGAAGGCCACAAGCTGTACCGTTCCCAGGGGGAAGGCAACAATTTCTGGATTATCCAGGACTATGGCAACATAGTGGTACACATCTTCCTCAAGGAATACCGCGAGTTCTATCGGCTGGAAGACCTTTGGGCCGATGTTCCCCGCAAAGAATACAAAGAGCGCAAGGCGCCCGCTAAAAAAGACAAGTAATGGCAAGAAAAATAACTTTCAATTTTTCCTGGATTTACTTCCTGCTCCTCATCGGAATCGGCTACCTGCTGTTTAACAACCAGCGCAGCGCCGCTCCGGAGAAAATTGAGTGGACGGAAGTGCAGGAGATGATATCGGCAGGCGATGTGGCGGAAATCACGTTTGTCCGCAACGACTTCCGCGGCGAGGTAAAAGTACGCCCGGAAAAAGTGGCCAAGTATGCCGACAAATTTGCCGGCGGGACGCCTCCCCGCAGGGCACCCCAGTTCTATTTCCTGGTCTCCACCAAGTTTGACCCGGAAGTGAGTTTTGCGGCGCTCAACGCCGAACTTACGCCCGTAGAGCAGTTCAAAGTGGTAATCAAGAACGAGGAACACATCTGGGGCGACATTCTCCAGATGATTCTTCCGCTCCTGATTCTTATCCTTTTCTGGGTGCTGATGTTCCGCGGCATGAACCGGGGCGCCGGCGGCCCGGGAACGGGCGGATTCAATCCGTTCAACACCGGAAAAGCCACCCCGCGCGAAGCCGACAAGTCTGACGCCAAGGTTACCTTCAAGGACGTGGCCGGCCTGTATGGCGCCAAGGAAGAGGTGATGGAGATTGTGGATTTCCTGAAGAATCCCGGAAAATACACCGCCCTGGGCGGCAAAATCCCCAAGGGAGCCCTTCTGGTGGGCCCTCCCGGCACCGGTAAAACCCTCCTCGCGAAAGCCGTGGCAGGGGAGGCCGATGTTCCGTTCTTCTCCATTTCGGGCTCAGACTTCGTAGAGATGTTCGTGGGCGTGGGGGCCTCCCGCGTACGCGACCTTTTCCGCCAGGCCAAGGAGAAAGCCCCCTGCATTGTGTTCATCGACGAAATTGACGCCGTGGGCCGCGCCCGCGCCAAAAACGGGGGCTTCTCTTCCAACGACGAACGGGAAAACACGCTGAATCAGCTGCTTACAGAAATGGACGGCTTTGGCACCAACAGCGGTGTCATTGTTCTGGCTGCCACCAACCGCTCCGACATCCTGGACCAGGCCCTCATGCGTGCCGGCCGCTTCGACCGTCAAATCCATGTGGAACTGCCGGAACTCAAGGAGCGCGAGGAAATCTTCCAGGTGCACCTGAGAGGCATCAAACTGGGGGACGACTTCAACGTGGAATTCATGGCCAAGCATACGCCCGGTTTCTCCGGGGCCGATATTGCCAATGTGTGCAATGAAGCGGCCCTTACCGCCGCCCGCCGCGGCCACGAGGCAGTGATGCAGCAGGACTTCCTGGATGCCGTAGACCGCATCATCGGCGGCCTGGAGCGCAAGTCCAACACCATCATGACCCCGGCCGAAAAACGCACCACCGCCTACCATGAGGCCGGACATGCCCTTGTGGGCTGGCTGCTTCCTTACGCAGACCCCGTGTTCAAGGTGAGCATTATCCCGCGCGGCAATGCCCTGGGCCTTACCTGGAGCCTGCCGGAAGAGCGCAAGAACTGGAGCCGCAGCGTGATGATGGACCACATGTGCCAGCTTATCGGCGGCCGCGTAGCCGAGGAAATCCTCAACGGAGAGCCTTCCACCGGTGCCCTCAACGACCTTGAACGCATGACCGGCATGGCCTATGCCATGGTGCAGTACTATGGCATGAGCGACAAAGTGGGCACCCTCTCCTTCTACGACTCTACAGGCGCCCGTGGCTACAACCTGGTAAAGCCCTACTCCGAAAAAACCGCCCAGCTCATGGACGAAGAGGTGAAGGCCATTGTGAAGGAAGTGCACGACACAACGCGCCAACTCATTGATGCTCACCGCGATGAATTTATGCGCCTGGGGGCTTTACTTCTGGAAAAAGAAGTTATCTTTGCAGAAGATATAGAGCAAATCCTCGGTCCCAAGGTACAGCCCGCGGCCGATGACCGTTTTGTTGACAAGGCATGAATACAACCGTAAAACGCAGCCTGGTGGGCCTTGTTTTCCTCGCCGTCATGGTGGGGAGCCTGCTTTGGGGACAGGGACTCTGGATTCCCGTATTTGTCGTCATCTTAACGGAGAGCATGTGGGAATTTTTCTCCATTACCACCGGCGCCAAGAGAAGGCCAGCCCACTGGGCGGCCGAAGCGCTTGCCTGCGCCCTGTTCATCCTCTCCATGCTGGTAGCAGAAGAGGTCTTGCCACCGGCCTGGATGAGCCTGGGCCTGGTGGGCCTGATGCTCCTGATGCTGGTAATGGTGCTGGACCACACGGATTTCAAGGACTACGCCTATATCTTTACGGCGCTGCTGTACATCGGCCTGCCCGTGGCCCTCTCGCCCTTTATGGTTTTCAAGGGCGAAACCTTTGACGGAACGCTTATGCTGGCGTTTTTCATTGTCATCTGGGCTTCGGACACGGGCGCCTATTGCTTCGGAATGCTCTTTGGCCAGAAACTTTGGCCCGCCAAACTCTGCCCGGCCATCTCCCCCAAGAAATCATGGGCCGGGGCAGTAGGGGGCATGGTGGCCAGTCTCCTGGCAGCCTACATCCTCAAACTTGTGGGGTGGCTGCCTTACTCCCTGGTGCACGTGCTCATCCTTGCCGCCGTCATGAATGTGCTGGGCGTGTTCGGAGACCTCTTTGAATCCCTCTGGAAACGCCAGGCAGGGGTGAAGGATTCCGGAAACCTCCTGCCGGGCCATGGCGGCCTGCTGGACCGCTTCGACAGCTCCCTCTTTGCCATGCCGGCCGGCTATGTGTATCTGCTATTAAACGGACTTATATAGAATGCGTATCATCAAAATTGACAAAGACTCCTACGGCACCATCCTCCTGAGTTGGTGCATCTCGGCGGTGCTTATCTTCCTCCTGGCCCGTTTTGTTCCCCAGCTATGGATAAGCCTTCCGCTGTGCCTCTTCTTTGTGGTGTTCATGATTTTTATCACCTACTTTTTCAGGGTGCCGGACCGGGAAACGCCGGAGGCGGAAAACAAGCGCCTCGTGACCTCTGTGGCCGATGGCAAGGTGGTGATTGTAGAGAAAGTCTTTGAGAAAGAATTCCTTCAGAAAGATTGCATCCAGATTTCCGTATACATGGATTTCTTTGACGTGCACTGCAATTTCTGGCCCATCACCGGCGAAATCAAGTACTACCAGTACCATCCCGGAAAGTACCTCCTGGCCTTCCATCCCAAGTCATCGGAGCTCAACGAGCATTCCTCCACCTGCATTGAGAACGAGTACGGCCCGGTATTCTTCAAGCAGATTGCCGGGACCTTCGCCCGCCGCATCGTGTGCTACTCCGAGCCCGGTCACATGGAATACCGCGGGGAGCAGTGCGGCGTCATCAAATTCGGCTCCCGCATAGACCTGTTTGTCCCGCTGGAAGCCGATGTAAAAGTAAAAGTCGGAGACACTGTCCGCGCTATTGAAAGCGTTTTGGCTATTCTGCCCGATCGGACTGAATAAGTTCCACCAGTTTGTCTACAGCCTCGTCTTCGGGAATATGCCTCAGGACGGGGCTTTTTCCTTTATATAAGGTAACCAGCCCGCGGCCTTCACCCACATAGCCGTAGTCGGCATCGGCCATTTCGCCGGGGCCGTTCACAATGCAGCCCATGACGGCAATCACCACATTCCGGAAATGGCCCGTGCGCTCCTTAACGGTGTTGAAGGTCTTTTCCAAGTTGTAAAGGGTGCGGCCGCAGCCGGGGCAGGCAATGTATTCGGGCTTGAAGAACTTGCGGCGGCAGGCCTGCAGGATTTCCTCCTTGAGGGAGGTGTCGGGGCAGGGGAAATCGTCTATTTCCCGGTTCAGCAGCTTGGGGCCCCAGGTGCAGGCGGCATCCAGGATGGTGGCTTCGTGCTCGGAGAGAGATGCCCGATCAGGTCGGGCATGACCGTCATGGCCGACCTGATCGGCCATCCCATACCTTTCGGCCAGATAGCGGGCAACGGGCACTTCATTCACGGGGTCTTCGGTGAGGGACACCCGGACGGTATTGCCGATGCCTTCCTCCAGCAGGGTGGCGATGGCCACACAGGATTTGATGCGGCCCGTGTCGCCGTTGCCCGCTTCCGTTACCCCCAGGTGCAGCGGGAACACCAAGCCCTCTTCCTGCATCAGGCGGGACAGTGCACGGTAGGCCTCAATCATTATCACCGTATTGGAGGCTTTGAGGGAAACCACCACCTGGTAGAACTGCGCCTGGTCGCACATTTCTATCCACTCCATGGCCGCCAGGGCCATCGCCTGCGGCGTAGCGCCGTATTTATCAAGGATATAACTTCCTAAGGAGCCATGGTTCAGGCCAATACGGATGGCGGTTCCATGGGCCTTGCACACCTCCAGGAATTGGGCAAAACGCTCCCGCGCCATTTCGTGCCGGGGATGGAAATTGCCGGGGTTGATGCGCACCTTCTCCACAACCTTGGCGGCCGCGATGGCAATCTCGCTGGAGAAATGGACATCGGCCACAAGAGGTTGCCTGTATCCCAGGGCGCGGAAGCGCTCATGAATGACGGAAAGGCATTCCACATCTTTGAGGGTGGGCACCGTGATGCGGATGAGCTGCGCACCGGCATCGGCCACCCTGACGGCCTGGGACAGGGTAGCTTCAATGTCGGCGGTATGGGTATTGAGCATGGTCTGCGGCACAATGGGATGATGGGCGCCCATTTTCACAGAACCTATGGTTACTTCTCTGGTATTCATAACTTTACTTTTGTTCTTGCTGCTCCCGGGCCATCCTGCGGGCCAGGCGCTTGAGCTGCGCCCGGGTATGCCCGTAGCGCGGGGTCAATTGGTAGTACACGCCAAAAGTGACGGCGAGATCCAGCGGATAGGCAAAACGGTAATAGTACTGGCTAAGATAGTCGGGTTCCCAGAAGGTTCCCCAGCCCCATTTTCCCTGCACGGTAAGATGCAATTCAATGGGGGAGAACATCAGGGCAGCCCCCACACCTCCCTGGACACCGTAGGTGAAGCGTTTGTCGTAGTCCTGGAAAACATCCTGCTTCTCCAAAAACTGGTCGTACTGGTCATAAGGGTCTTCCAGCACCCGGTGGATGCTCACACGGTATCCGCCATACAGGCCAAGTTTCAGCAGGAACTTGAAATGCTCCCCA
The DNA here is from genome assembly GCA_017934185.1 of Bacteroidales bacterium. Classification (GTDB taxonomy): domain Bacteria; phylum Bacteroidota; class Bacteroidia; order Bacteroidales; family UBA932; genus Cryptobacteroides. Next base: position 43,428 of record JAGBJY010000006.1, read on the forward strand.
AGGTCCAGATGAAAATGCGAAAGCAAAAACGCCTCCGGGACTTTCATCATTACCTTGTAGGCGCCCGAACCAGGCTCTACCGGACGACGTCCCGTATCGTTAGCGGGCTTATACTCATACCCTTCGTAATTCTGCTGGGCGCCAAACTCCAGTCCCATATTGGGGAACATCCCGAACATGTTGAAATGACGCACCACGGAAAAGCCGTACACCGGGTATTGCAGCTGCCATACCACGCTCCGGGACGGGTTGAAGTATCCGTAATTGAGGGCGGCACCTCCGTAAACGCCCACCATCCAGTAGTCGTTGGGAGGGGCCACCGTAATCTTGAGGCTGTCCAGGAACTCGTTGGACACACTGTCCGGAAGCGAGAAGAATTCGGCCTCAATATCCGTTTGGGTATTTTGGGCCAAGGCCGACAAAGCCAGCAGAGCGGAAAGGAGGGAAACAAGAGCTCTTTTCATCGGAACATCTCCTCCATATCTATGTCCCAAACCATCTCGGCGCGCTCCAGCACCTTGATCAGGAATTTGTCCTGAAGCTTGAAGAAACGCACTTTTTCCGCCTGCCGATGTTCCAGGAGGTTACCGGTATCCACCAGGTTGTTCCGATTGATGTCTTCCGTGATGCGGATGCAATAGTTCCCGGTCTTCAGATAGGGGAACACCACCGGGCCGCTCTTGTCCACAATAAAACTGCGGATAATCTTGTCCCGCTTTTCCGTCAGCAGGTCAATGATGTACTTATTGTGCACGTTGGAAAGCTGCAGGGTGATATTGCTCAGCTTGTCATCATTGGGCAGGGTCACCTTCAGTTCCGTACTGTCATTGTAGTAGCCGTTGACATCCCTGAACTTCCGGTAGGGTATTTTCAGATAATAGTCGTAGCCCTGCTGCAGCTTTTCTTCCGGGAAAATGGAATAATGGCGCAGGTTGGTACTGTCCTTGACCACACGCACTTTGCCTTTGGCTTCCTGCTGGCGGGGATTGACGCTTCTGAACTTCAGGGAATCCCAGGCCTCCTCAATGAGCGGGTATTTGAACTCTATTTCGTAGCCATACTGCTCGATGGTGGTGGGATCGGCCTTGGTGGTCATGACGGCAATGGTGTCCTCATGCTTCCGGTCCCGCGTGCTCTGCTTTTTGTTCAGCTCGGCCCGGAGTTCCTTGCCGATGGCCAGTTTCACCGTCTCCTCGGTGGGCTTCAGCACCCCCAGGGTGTCGGTCTTGTCGTATTTGATGACCAGTTGCAGGGTGTCCGGCATCTTGCGCTGGTCGTTCACCCAAAGTTCCAGGGAGTCCCGTTGGAGGTTAATCTGGGAGATGAGTTTCTCGCGGGGCAGGCCTTTGATGCGCATGTCATGGATAACCACATCCGGCGCCATGAAGGTAAGATAGGCGGTACGCAGCCCCACACGCTCTTTTTTCACGATGAACTGCTTGCTGGGACGCTCCCGGAAAAGGTTCAGTTCCACCTGGGCTTTACGGGCCAGGCAGAGGGCCGTGTCCTTCATGTCAAACTTCTTGAACTCATAAAGGCTGTCATTGAACACAATGCTGGGCCTGAGCAGGGAATCCAGGAAGGCAATGCGCTCATTGTCGGGCTCGTACATATTGTTATTGTTCTCGTCCTTGATGGCGTATACCCGATAAACGGTGTCCTGGATATTCCGGATGGAGAAAAAGCCCCAGTCGTCGGTTTTGGCGGCAGCCACCGGGCGCTTCAGGAACACGGCAGAATCGGCCTGGTCTTTATACAGCAGCACCGTGGCGGCCTTTACCGGCATGAGGGTATTGCAGTCCTGCACCAGGCCCGTCACGCACATAGAGTCAATCTGGCTGCCCGTAGAGAAGACCAGCGTATACCCCGGGAACAGATTGCCCTCATTGTTGTCGGCAATGGCTCCGGTCAGATCCAGAGTGTAGGTGGTGTTGCTGTCCAGGTCGCTCTCAAAGCTCACTTCCACGGACTTGCCACGTATCACAGCCTTGGGCTTTTTGTCCAGAGGAGGGGACAGGAACACCCCGTTGGCATCCTTGATTTTGACGTATTCGTTGAAGGTGAAACGGATTTTGGTCTTCTTCACGGGCACATTCACAGCCCCGGGCAAGGGGTACACCTTGGTGAGCACGGGGGGAATGGTGTCCTTGGCCCCTCCTGTGGGAGGGGTGGTGGTATTGGCGCAACCGGTAGGGAAAAACAGCGGCAGCAGGGCCAGAAGGGCAATGCCCAGCGGAATCAGCTTTTTCATAGGTCTATGCGCGTTACTTTTTCTATTCCCTCAATGGAGGAAAGCTTCCGGATCATCTGTTCCAGGATATCCCGGCTGTTCACGTAAAGGTCAATGTAGCCTTCAAACAGGCCTCCTTCGGCCGACAGGGACAGTTTCCGCATATTCACCTCCATCACCAGGGAGACGTAGCGGGAGATGTCGTTCAGCAGCCCCATCCGGTCGATGCCTTTGAGGGAGATGCGCACCAGGAAAGCCGAATCCTCGGCCTGTTCAAGCCATTTGGGTACCACCACCCAGTCTCCGTGGGTTGCGGCAATGCTTTCGGCCACGGGACAGGTTTTCTTGTGGATGGTAATCTGGCCGTCGGGGCTCTTGAAACCGGTCACGGGGTCCCCGGGGATGGGATTGCAGCAGGTGGCAATGGCAAAATGAGGGGCTCCGGGCTCCGAGCTGCCGATGATATAGGTCTCGCGTGTTGTCTCCGCGGCCGGTTTTTCGGAATCCATGTGCAGCACTTTCTTCAGCCAGGCCAGCCGTCCGCTGGAAGAGTGTTTGGCCACATCGGCCAAATCGTCCAGCGTGATGGTGCCTATGCCTATCCGGTACAGCAGTTCCTCGCGGGAACCGGCATTGTAGGCCTTTTCCAGGCGTTGCATCAGGGGCTCGTCCACTTTCAGCCCCTGGGCCGACAGGGCGTTCTCCAGGGTTTTCCGGCCGAATTCAAGGGTCTGCTTGCGCTCGCTCTTGAAATAGTCCATTACAATGTTCCGGGCGCGGTGCGTGGTCAGGAACTTGAGCCACTCATGCTGGGGCTTGCCGTCCTGGGCCGTGATAATCTCTATCTTGTCGCCGGTCTTGAGCACGTGGCTCAGCTTCACCAGGCGCTGATTGACCTTGGCGGCAATGGCCTTGTTGCCAATCTCGGTATGGATGAGATAGGCAAAATCCAGGGCGGTGGCGCCTTTTTGGATGGTGCGCTGGTCTCCCTTGGGCGTAAAAACGTAAATGTCCTGGGAGGCAAGGTCGTCGTGGATGATATCCAGCAGTTCCAGTGCGTTCACGTCCGGATTGGCCAGAATGTCCTTGATGCGCCCCAGCCAGGCATCCATCTCGTAGTCTCCGTCGCCCAGATAACCGTTCTGCTTGTACATCCAATGGGCAGCAATGCCTTTTTCGGCAATGTCGTCCATACGGCGCGTACGGATTTGAACCTCCACCCAGATGCCGGAATTGCTCAGGAGCGTGCAGTGCAGGGCCTCATAGCCATTGGTCTTGGGATGCTTCACCCAGTCCCGCAAGCGCTCCGGCATATAGCGGTAGATGCCCGTGATGACGGAAAAAATATGGTAGCACTGGTCGCGCTCCGTTTCGCCGGAGTGCTGGTTGGCGTCAAAAATGATGCGGATGGCGTACAGGTCATACACCTCGTCAAAGGTGATTTGCTTCTCCTGCATCTTGCGCCAGGCCGAATAGGGGGTCTTGATGCGCTTTTTAATCTGGAATTGGAAGCCTGTTTTCCGGAGAGCCTCTTCAATGGGGCGCACAAACTCGTTCATCTCAGAGCCCTTTTCCTCGGCCATACGGTCGATGCGGGCCTTGATATCGGCATAAGCGTCCGGCTCCTTGTAGCGAAGCCAGATGTTCTCCAGTTCACTCTTGATGCCGTAAAGGCCCAGCCGGTGGGCCAGGGGAATGAAGATGAACATGGTTTCAGACAGAATCTTGTCGCGCTTGTGCTCCGGCATGTGCTCGATGGTGCGGCAGTTGTGCAGGCGGTCGGCCAGCTTAATCAGCACCACGCGCACGTCGTCGTTGAGGGTGAGGAGGATGCGTTTGAAATTTTCGGCCTGAAGGCTCTGTTGGGAAAGGTCCGTTCCCCGGGCCTTCTGCTCCGTATCCAGCACGTTTTTAATCTTGGTAAGACCGTCCACCAGCGTGGCAATCTTGTTTCCGAAACGCTCCCGGATATCCTGTACGGTATATTCCGTGTCTTCCACAACATCGTGCAGCAGGGCCGCCGAAATGGATTTGTATCCCAGGCCGATGTCATCCACTACAATCTGCGCCACCGCAATAGGATGCAGCATATAGGGCTCTCCGCTGCGCCGGCGCACATTCCGGTGCGCGTCATTGGCAAAGTCGAAGGCCTTCTGCACCACTGCCATCTCCTTCTCGGAGGCGCACCGCTTCTGGGCCGATGCCTTGAGCACCTCCCAGTCTCGGGCAATCACCTCGTAATCCTCGTGGGTAAACTCGGAAAAACTCATAAATTCATTCCTTTTTGCAGCCGCTCCTTGCGGGAACGGACTGCCTGATCATTCATTTCATTCAGGACGTCAATACTGATCCGGTGCTTTTCCACATTCTGGAAAGCATAAGAGAGTTCCGCCCCGTACAGGATGATGGTCCATCCCAGGTTTAGCCAGATCATGAACAGGGGGAGGGCCGCCAAAACGCCGTACACGGCACTCTGCTTGGCCACCATCACCTGCGTTTCCAGGTAGAGGTACTGCACCGCCGTGAACACCACGCCCGACAACATTGCCGCCTTGAAAGCATAGCGGAAACGCACCTTGGTGCCCGGAATGTACTTGTACATGAGGCTCATCACCAGCACGCTGATGCCCGCGAAGGTGAGCCACGAGAGGAAACTCTTGAGGCTGTCGGACAGCTCATACTGGCTGGGGAACACCAGGTCCAGGATATGCGAATAAACCACAGACCCGGAGAAGAACAGAATCACCACAAACGGCGCCAGCACGGTAATGCCCAGAATGATGCCAATCATTTTCCAGAAATTCTGCTCCCTCTCCACCTTCCACACGTTGTTGAACACCCGCCGGACCGTAATCATCAGGTTGATGACAATCCAGACAAAGGTGAACATGGAAATAAAGCCGAAAAGGCCGCTCTCCGCGGTTGTCACAATGTTATCGGCCGCCTGAAGCAGCACGTCGGTGATGCGCTGTTCCCCCAGGTTGGCAATGAGGATTTCGGCAAAGCGTTCCCTGAGGCCCAGGCCGTCCGTGAGGTAAAAGCCGATAGCGATGGCCGGCACCACGGACATCATGCTCCGGTAGGCCAGGGCGGTAATCTGATAGCCGATTTTCTGGTCCGAGAAGGTGTTCACCATGAGGATGACCGTGCGGGCATCCTTCACCAGGCGGGCTTTCCAACGGGAGAAATCCTGCACGTTGAGGAGCCAGATATCCCGGGTGATAAAACGCACAAACCACGATACCCAGATGGAAATCCACCGGATAATCACTTGGATTTTATGCTTCAGTCGCTTGAACATGTCCTAAAACAAGGTCGGTTCCATAATCTCCGTTCCGGAAAGGGATGCCTTTTCCTCCGCGTCGCTTCGCGACCCTGTCCGGGCAAATGCTCCGGAAAAGGCATCCCCTTCCGGAACATTGATCATGGACATAAACTGCTGTTCGTCAATCACTTTCACGCCAAATTCGGCGGCCTTTTTCATCTTTTCGGGACCCGGCTTGGAGCCCGCAAGCAGATAATCCGTCTTGCTGCTTACGCCGCTGCTGTTTTTGCCGCCGTGGGCCTCAATGAGGGCCTTCATGGCATCCCTGGAGATGCTGAAATTGCCGCTGATGACAATGCTGAGCCCCTTGAGGGCGTCAGAGGCTTTTTCCCGGGACGCTTCTACGGAGAACCGCAGGCCGGACTGCCTTAAAGACTGCACCATGGCCACATTGTCGGGGTCTTTGAAAAAGGCCGATACGCTGCGCGCAATCACTTCGCCCACATCCGGAACGGCCAGTAGCTCCTCTTGAGATGCCGCAGCCAAGGCATCGATGTTCCCGAAATGCCGCGCCAGGTCCCGGGCCGTCGTCTCCCCGACAAAACGGATGCCGATGGCAAAGAGAACCCGTTCGAAGGGGACGTCACGTGAGGCTAGAACCGACTGGATAAACCGTCGGGCCGATTTCTCCTTCCAGCCGTCCAGCTGCAGCAACTGGTATTCCTTCAGCCGATAAAAATCGGCCGCATCATGCACCAGATTCAACTGGTATAGCTGGCCGATGGTGGCCTCGCCGCAGAGAAGGTTCATGGCCTTACGGCTCACGAAATGCTCTAAACGGCCCTTAATCTGGGTGGGGCAGCCCTTGGAATTGGGGCAGAACCACTTGGCTTCCCCTTCTTCCCGCTCAAGCGGCGTTCCGCAGTCCGGACAAAGGGTGGGAAAGGCCGGAATACGGGCCCCCGGCTTCCGGCGGCTTTCCTCCACGCCGGTAATCTTAGGGATAATCTCACCGCCTTTTTCCACATACACCCAGTCACCTTCGTGCAGGTCCAGAAGGCGCATCTGGTCTTCATTGACCAGCGTGGCGCGCTTGACCATGGTACCACTGAGCAGCACCGGTTCCAGATTGGCTACCGGTGTAACAGCCCCTGTGCGCCCAACTTGATAATCAATGCTCAATACGGGCGTACAGGCCTGTTCGGCCTTGAATTTATAGGCAACGGCCCAGCGGGGACTCTTGGCCGTATACCCCAACGCAGTCTGGTTTGCTAACTCATTGATTTTAATCACAATGCCGTCTGTAGCATAGGGGAGCTCCTTGCGGGCAGTATCCCAATGATTGATGAAGTCCTCTATCTCCTGGATATTGTGACAGACCCGCCGTTCCTCAGAGATAGGGAGTCCCCACGATGAAGCTGCCTTCAGGGCCTGGTCATGGGTAGGATAATCTACCTGTCCTGCAGGAATATGGTACAAGGTGCAGAAAAGGCCGCGCCTGCCCACCTCCTCGGGCTCCAGAAGTTTGAGAGAACCGCTGGCCGCATTCCGCGGGTTGGCAAACAGCGGCTCTTCCTGAAGCTCCCGTTCGTGGTTCAGGCGGTCAAAAGACTCAAAAGGCATCAGGATTTCACCACGAATCTCAAAATCGGCCGGGAAACCGCTGCCTGAGAGTCTCTGGGGAATATTGGAAATATGACGCACATTGGCCGTTACATCATCGCCCTGCACACCGTCACCACGGGTAAGGGCCCGGAACAGAATGCCGTGACGGTATGTCAGGCATATAGCCGTACCGTCAAACTTGAGTTCACAGCAATAGGTGAATCCATGTTCCAAACCTTTTTCGGCCCTTTCGGCAAACTCTTCCACCTCGCTGATAGAATAGGTGTTGGACAGCGACAGCATGGGATAGCGGTGCGGATATTTGGCAAAACCGCCATTCCGGCCCTCTTCCAGGTCTGACCCCACGCGACGGGTGGGGGAGTCCTCTGTAGCATACTCTGGATATTGAGCCTCAAGCATTTCCAGCTCATGCATCAGCTGGTCGTACTCATAGTCGCTCATGGTAGGAGCGTTCTCAACATAATACTTCCGGCTGTTCTCCCACAGAACTGCCTTCAACTGTTCTATCCTATATTTTGCCTCAGTAAAGTCCATTACGCGCGTGCACATATACGTATGAAATGCAAATATAATAAAAAAAAGGATATCTCGAACTATTGCCCTGACACCGAGTGACGCCGAATGCGCAGAAGCGCGAAGATTCCGTGTCAACAGGGGACCGAAACCACCCATCTTCCTCTCCGGCCCAGCCGTGTTGACACGCAGAATGCACCAATCAACACTTCCGCGTCAACACGGCAAAGAAAACAGCCTTTCCGCCGGTAGCGGCGGCCGTGTTGACAAAGCAAACGCACAAAAGGCCGATTCAACGTCAACACGGAAAAGAATCGGCCAAATATACACTAACATGGCAATCGCGAGGCCCGATGAAATGGTTTTTTCATGAAAAAATAGTATCTTTGTACGATTTAGTGAAGACAAACTTATTTACTACACTTATATGAAAGATTCCATTATTATCCTTTGTGGTGGCGGCCCGGCTCCGGGTATGAACACCGTCGTGATGTCTGTTGCCAAAACTTTCCTTTCCAATGGTTACCGTGTAATCGGCCTGCATGGCGGTTACAGCGGCTTGTTCAGCAAAGCCCCGCGCACCGAGGATATCGACTTCTTCAAGGCCGATGCTTATTTCAACAGGGGAGGCTCCTACCTCCAGATGAGCCGTTTCAAACCCACTGACAAAGACTTTGAAGAGAACTTCAACCTGAGCCTGTTCCAGGACAACAACATCAAACTGCTGGTTACCGTGGGCGGCGACGACACCGCTTCCACCGCCAACCGCATTGCCAAGTTCCTGGAGGCCAAGCAGTATCCCATCCACAACATCCACGTGCCCAAGACCATCGACAACGACCTTCCGTTGCCGCAGAACACCCCCACCTTCGGCTTCAACAGTGCCAAGAATGAGGGTGCACACCTGGCCCGCACCGTGTATGAGGATGCCCGCACCAGCGGTAACTGGATCATCATCAGCGCCATGGGACGCAGCGCAGGCCACCTTGCCCTGGGTATCGGTGAGGCCACGCATTGCCCCATGACCATTATCCCAGAGATGTTTGACAAGACCCCCATCACTCTGAACAAGATTGTGAACCTGGCCCTCAGCGCCATCCTCAAGCGCAACATCCTGGGCATTCCTTACGGCACCGTAGTAGTGGCCGAGGGCGTGTTCCACGATCTTGACCCTCAGGAGATTAAGAATGCCGGCGTTTCCATGACCTACGATGAGCACGGCCACCCGGAACTGGGCAAAATCTCCAAAGCCGTCCTGTTCAACGACATCCTGTAGAAGAAGTTCAAGGCCATCGGCCTCAAGGTGAAGACCCGTCCTGTGGAAATCGGTTACGACGTCCGTTGCCAGGATCCCATTTCCTACGACCTCACGTACTGCACAGAGCTGGCCATGGGCGCTTACGAGCTCTTTGCCAAGGGCGAAACCGGTTGCATGGTGTATGTAGACGCTTTCGGAACCGCTCATCCGCTGTACCTGAAAGACCTCCAGAACGCCGAGGGCAAAATCCCGCCCCGTCGCGTTGCCATTGACGGCGGTACCGCCCAGAATTACTACAACCACATCTGTCATTTCATCACCCCGGCCGATTATGAGGCCGCCAAGAAGTTCGTCCCCAATCCGGAGGATTACGACTTCAAGAAAATCTTGAACTGGTAAGATGAAATGGCCGTTCCGGCATTTGTTTATCCTGCTTGCAGCCCCTGTTTTATGGGGCTGCACCAGGACTATTGTGCCGGACATCCCCACGCCTGAGCATCCCGAGTGGGAGTACGGACGCATTCCGGCAGCCTGCGAAGGCCTTCCCCGGGTTTACATCTACATTCCCGGACAGGGTAGCATCGACAGCAAACGCGAGTGGACCCAGAATGTAAGCATCCGGATAGAGGCCACCGTAAACGGAGATACCGTGGAAGTGTACCGCTCGGACAGCCTCAAAATCAAGGGGCACGGAAACACCACCTGGGAGTCCTATCCCAAGAAGCCCTACAGCCTCAAATTAAAGCACAAGGTGAATTTCCTGGGCACCGGGAAAACCTCCCGCTGGATTCTGCTGGCCAACTGGATGGACCGCACCCACCTGAGAAACGACGTAGCGTTTGAAGCCGCCCGCCGCACCAAAATGGAATGGGCGCCATCGGGCACCTTCGTGAAGCTCTTTCTGAACGGGGACAGCCCGTTTGACTATCAGGGCCTATACTGGCTTGGGGAGAGAATCCACGTGGAAGGCTCCAACTTCCTGGCCGATTACCTCTATTCCTACGACACCAGCGACCCTGAAGAGGTGGACATGCTCACCCTGTACGGCCGCCGCCGCAACGATGCCACGGACGGCGAAATTCCGGTAGAACTGAAATATCCGGACAGGGACCAGTATTCAGCGGCCGAATTCCAGGCCATCCTTTCACAGGCCGAAACCGTCCTCCACGACTTTGAGACCAGCCTTTACAAACCCGACGAGTGGCAGAAGGGGATAGACCTTGACAGTTTCTGCGACTGGTTCCTGGTGAATGAACTCTGTTACAACCTGGAACCGGCCTATCCTAAGAGCTCGTTCTTTTATTACCGGGACGGTAAAATGTTCGCAGGTCCGGTCTGGGATTTCGACTGGGGCACCTTTACCTGGGATGACGAAGGCGCCAGCTACTACAACCTGAACCTCCGCCCGGCCATCTATTACCACCAGTTGTGCCCGCAGCCGGCCTTTGTAAAACGCCTGAAAGAGCGCTGGAAAAGCCTGAAACCACAGTTTACCAGCCTCACAACCTACATTGACCAAAGGGCCGACCTCATCCGCGAAGAGGACGACAACTACCTGTGGCCCTGTTATCCCAACCCCTTGTCCGAGGAAGAATCCGGCCTGGTGAACTTTGACGAGAACCTGAGTTTCGACGAGGCCGTCCAGCTGATGAAAAAGAATCTTCTCCTGCGCATCGGCGCTCTGGACACAGCCATCCGCAACCTTCAATGAAACAATTGATTTACCAGCTGTTACCCCGCCTCTGGGGCAATGGCCGATTCTCCGGCATCGATGCCGAAAGCCTCCGCTACTTCAAATCCCTGGGAATGGACTACCTCTGGTATACCGGCATCATCCGCCACGCCAGCGCCTCCACGGGAGAAAAAGTGGTCAAGGGAGAGGCCGGAAGCCCTTATGCCATTACGGACTACTACGATGTCAATCCCTACCTGGCCGACCATCCTGCGCAGCGGATGGAGGAATTCGGGCAACTGTTGGAACGCACCCACAGGGCCGGCCTGAAAGTCCTCATCGATTTTGTTCCCAACCACGTAGCCCGGGAGTATAAGGGAGAACTTGGCCAGCAGGACGACCGCTCCGTGCATTGGAAGGCAGAGAATGATTTCTATTACTATCCCGGAGAAAAACTGGCCCTTCCGCTCCCGTGCAAAGGGTATAGCGAGTTTCCGGCCAGAGCCTCCGGAAACTGTTTCTCATCGGCCCCGGCCCTTACGGACTGGTACGAAACCGTGAAAATCAATTACTGCGACTTCCATACCCCCACCTGGGACAAGATGCTGGACATCGTGCTTTTCTGGGCAGGGAAAGGCGTGGACGGCTTCCGCTGCGACATGGTGGAACTGGTACCGCCCCAATTCATGCAGTGGCTCATTGCCAAGGTGAAAGAAAAGTTCCCGGAACAGCTCTTTGTGGCCGAGGTGTATGAGAAAGACAAATACCGGATGTATCTGGAAGATGTGGGCTTTGATATGCTCTACGACAAATCCGGACTTTACGATACTTTACGCGCCATTACTTGCAGTAACGCTTCAGCCAAGGGAATCAGCTGGAACTGGCAGTTTCTGGGCCCGCTCCAGGCCCGGATGCTGAACTTCCTGGAGAACCACGACGAGCAGCGCCTTGCCTCCGGTTTCTTCTGCGGCAGCGCCCAAAAAGCCTATGCTGCCCTGGCTGTTTCGCTGCTGCTGAACCAGGCCCCCTTCATGCTCTACTTCGGGCAGGAAATAGGGGAGCGGGGCATGGACAACGAGCCTTTCAGCGGCCTGAACGGACGCACCACCATCTTTGACTGGTGGACCGTGCAGTCTCTCCAGCGGCTTCACAAAGAAATCCTGGAGGGAAAAGGCGTCCGGAAGGAAGAGAAAGCCATCCTGAAACGCTACAAGGAGCTGCTGGCCCTGTCCAAAACTCCGGCCTTTTCCGAAGGGAAGACCTACGACCTCTGCTACTGCCAGGATGCCGATAACTTCCATGCAGACAGGCACTTCGCCTTCCTTCGCAACGGCGGCGGAAAGTGCTTCCTGGTGGTGGCCAATTTCTCCGGAGAGAGCGAAATCAGCGTCCGCATCCCCGCCGATGCCCTTACCTACCTTGGCATCAAAGCCGTACGCACCGTCTACACCCTCACGGTATCGGCCTTCGATTATGCCATAATAGAAGTCCAGTAGTTGCAACAAATGCAAAAAAACCTTATTTTTGTAGAATTAAGGTAAAATAACTGATATTTTATGAAGGAGTTAGCTGCCAAATACTCGGCAAAAGACGTTGAAGACAAGTGGTACGCCTACTGGCTTGCCCATAAGTTTTTCCACAGTGAGCCCAACGAAAAGGAGCCCTATACCATTGTGATTCCGCCGCCCAACGTGACGGGCATCCTGCACATGGGGCACGTCCTGAACAATACCCTGAATGACGTCCTTATCCGCAAGGCCCGCATGGATGGCAAAAACGCCTGCTGGGTCCCCGGAACCGACCATGCCTCCATTGCCACGGAGAGCAAGGTGGTGGCCCGTCTAAAGGAGCAGGGCATCCGCAAAGAGGACATCGGCCGGGAAGAATTCCTGCGCCATGCCTGGGAGTGGAAAGAGGAGCACGGCGGCATTATCCTGCAGCAGCTCAGGAAACTGGGTTGTTCCTGCGACTGGGACCGCACCCGTTTTACCATGGAACCCGCTCTGTCCGAGGCCGTTATCAACACCTTCGTGTATTTCTACAAGAAGGGCTGGATATACAAAGGCGTACGCATGGTGAACTGGGACCCGGAAGCCCTCACCGCTGTCAGTGACGACGAAGTGATTCACAAAGACACCAAGAGCCACTTCTATCACCTGAAATACTACATTTCCGACGGGGCCGGCCAGCCCACGGACAAGTTCCTGGTAATTGCCACCACCCGTCCGGAAACCATCATGGCCGATGCCGCCATCTGCGTGAATCCCGCCGATGAGCGCCACCACTGGCTGAAGGGGAAGAAAGTGCTTATCCCCCTCATTAACAAGGAGATTCCCGTGATTGAGGACGATTATGTGGAAATGGACTTTGGGACCGGATGCCTGAAAGTGACCCCGGCCCACGACGTGCACGACTACGAAATCGGCCTCCGCCACAACCTCCCCGTGCTGGACATCATTGACGAGCACGGAAAGCTTAACGAAAAAGCCCGGATTTTGGTAGGGGAAGACCGCTTTGTGGCCCGCAAGAAGATTGTGAAGATGCTGGAAGAATCCGGCAATCTGGTGAAAACCGAAGAGTACATTTCTCCGGTAGGTTACTCCGAACGCACGGATGCCGTGATTGAGCCCCGCCTGAGCGCCCAGTGGTTCCTCAAGATGGATCAGCTGGCCAAGGTGGCCCTGGAAACCGTGGAAAGCGGCCGCACCCAGTTTATTCCGGAAAAATATGTGAACACCTATCGACACTGGATGGAAAACGCCCGCGACTGGTGCATTTCCCGCCAGCTCTGGTGGGGCCAGCGCATTCCGGCCTATTACCTGCCGGACGGTTCCTACGTGGTGGAGGCCACACCGGAAGCGGCCCTGAAGGCCGCCCAGGCCAAGAACCCGTCCCTGAAGGCCGAAGACCTGCATCAGGACGAGGATGTGCTGGACACCTGGTTCAGCTCCTGGCTCTGGCCCATCTCCGTGTTCGACCCTCAGAAGCCCGGCCATCCGGACCACCAGCCCAACGCCGACCTTGCCTACTATTATCCCACCAACGACCTTGTCACCGGTCCGGACATCATCTTCTTCTGGGTAGCCCGCATGATCATGGCCGGCGAGGAGTTCATGGGCAAGGAACCCTTCTCCAATGTGTATTTCACCGGCATCGTGCGGGACAAGATTGGCCGTAAGATGTCCAAGACCCTGGGCAACAGCCCCAACCCGCTGGATTTGATTGAAACTTACGGGGCCGATGCCGTGCGCATCGGCATGCTGCTTTGCTCCAGCGCCGGCAACGACATCTTCTACGACGAGGCCCAGATTAAGCAGGGTGCAGCCTTCTGCAACAAGATTTGGAACAGCTACCGCCTGGTGAAAGGCTTTGCAGTGAGTGAGGACGTCAAGCAGACCGACACCCAGAGACATGGGGTGGACTGGTTTGCCGCCAAACTCTCGGAAACCATCGGCGTGGTGGAAGACCATTACAGGAAATTCCGGATCTCCGATGCCCTGATGACCATTTACAAACTCTTCTGGGACGACTATTGCAGCTGGTATCTGGAAACTATCAAGCCGCCTTTCGGACAGCCTATTGACCCTCAAACCTACAAGGCCACCCTGGAATACTTTGAGGCCCTGCTGAAACTCATCCACCCCGTGATGCCTTTCATCACGGAGGAACTCTGGCAGGACATTATGCCCAGGAAGGAAGGGGAGACCATCATGTATGCGCCCACGCCCAAGGCCGAAGCCTACGACCCTTCCATCCTGGAGAAATTCAGCCTGGCCGCAGAGGCCGTCAACGGCGTCCGCGCCATCCGTGCCCAACGCAACCTGCCTCCTAAGGAAACGCTTCCGCTCAAAATCAAAGCCTCCGCTTATCCCGGCATTCCGCTCATCGAGAAGATGGCGAATGTGAAGGTAACGCTGATAGAGGAATTCGGTGATACACAGGGAGTTGCCTTCATGGTGGGCACGCACGAACTCTTCGTAACCCTGGAAGGCCGGGTGAACGTGGCCGAGGAACTGGAGAAATCCCGCAAAGATTTGGACTACCAGCAAAAATTCCTCGCCGGCGTACGCGCCAAGCTCTCCAACGAGCGCTTTGTCCAGAACGCCCCCGCCGCCGTCATTGAAAACGAGCGCAAGAAAGAGGCCGATTCCCTCTCCAAGATCAAGAGCCTGGAGGAAAAGATAGCATTCTTAGAGACTTCGATGTAATGGCTGTTTTCAAGACCAGTTTTCCCGTACGTTACTACGAAACGGACCAGATGGCGGTGGTGCACCACTCCAACTACATCCGCTACTTTGAGATTGCCCGCGACGAAATGATGGTGCAGCTGGGTTTTCCCATCGAGAAGTGCGAAAAAGAGTTGGGCATCCTGGTCCCCATCGTGTCGGTGGAATGCCATTTCCGGTATCCGGCGCGCATGGGGGACGTCCTCACGGCCACCGCCGAGGTAGACCGCATCCCCATGGCCAAAATGTTCATCAAGCAGGCCGTGTACAACCAGGACGGCGTCCTGTGCGCCGAAGGGGTGGTGACCCTGGGATTCCTGAACAAAGAGACTTTCACCCCTGTCCGCTGCCCGGAAGAGGTTACCGCTCTGTTTGAAAAATTCATTAACGCCCAATAATTATGATTGCTTATCCGCTGATGTTTGGAACTTGGGAGATTGTTGCCATTGTGGCAGTGATAGTGCTCCTGTTTGGCGGGAAGAAGATTCCCGAACTCATGAAAGGCGTCGGCAAAGGTGTCAAAAGCTTCAAGGAAGGGATGAACGAGGTGGAGAAGGAAGTCAAGGACCTTGACAAGCCCGAAGACAAGAAAGACTAGCGTGGCCGGACAGGACGCGGAGATGTCCTTCTGGGACCACGTGGAAGCGCTGAGGGGAACGCTGTTCCGCTCGGTGCTGGCTGTGCTGCTGGTCTCTGTCATTTTCCTGGCCATCCCCAAGCCGCTTTTCCAGGCGGTCCTCTGGCCCACCAGGCCGGATTTCCCGCTGTACAGGCTCCCCGGCGTGGATTTCTCGCTGGATTTGATTAACATCGAGCTGTCGGCCCAATTCTTTGTGTATCTGAAGGTTTCCATCCTCTGCGGAGTGGTGCTGGCCTTTCCCTGGATAGTATGGGAAATCTGGAAATTCATTGCGCCCGCCCTGTATGAACATGAGAAAAAGGCCGTGCGGAAAGCCTTCCTGCTGTCTTCCGGACTCTTCTATCTGGGCGTTGCCGTGGGCTATTTCGTGGTGCTCCCGGTATGCCTCATCTTCTTTGCCAACTTCACGGTGAGCGAGGCCATCCAGAACACCATCTCCCTGAGCTCCTACATGTCCCTGTTTACCTCCATGGTGTTCCTCATCGGCCTGTTGTTCGAGTTTCCCACGGTGATTCTGGTTCTGTCCAGCCTGGACATCGTGCACCGCAGCCAGCTCCGGGATGGCCGGAAATACGCCGTGGTGGTGATGCTTGTCCTTGCGGCCCTCATTACTCCCAGCGACCCTTTTTCCATGTTTGTGCTGGCCATTCCGCTCTACGGCCTCTATGAACTGTCCATTTTTCTTTGCAAGGAATGATTTCTGTCAATAACGTCACCGTTTCATTTGGCAGTTGGAACCTTCTGGATTCCATCAGTTTCCACATGGGCGACCACGACAAAATCGGCCTTACCGGGAAAAACGGAGCAGGGAAGTCCACCCTCATGAAACTCATCACCGGCGAGGAAGTCCCCACCCGCGGAAGCATAGAAAAACCCGCCGGCATCCGGATAGGATACCTGCCGCAAATCATGGAGCACCACAAGGGGCATTCCGTCATCGACGAAGTGCTTTCGGTCTTTGACTATCTCCACGAAATGGAGTCCCAGGTGGCCGATATCACCGCAGAGCTTGCCCGGAGGGAAGATTACGAATCGGCCGGATATGCTGCGCTCATCGAGCGCCTGAACAGCCTTAACGACCGCCTGGCGCTGGAATCCGGGCTTTCGCCCAGTGCGCAGGCCGAAAAAGTGCTCTTCGGCCTGGGTTTTCATGCCGATGAACTTGAGCGCCACACCGAGACCTTCAGCCAGGGGTGGAACATGCGCATAGAACTGGCCAAGATGCTCCTGAGGAAGCCGGATGTGCTTCTGCTGGACGAGCCCACCAACCACCTGGACATTGAATCCATCGAATGGTTTGAAGACTATTTGAAAGCCTTCCGGGGCAGTGTGCTCCTGGTTTCCCACGACCGCAAGTTCCTGGACAATGTGACCAGCCGCACTGTGGAAATCCTGATGGGGCACCTGCATGACTACAAAGTCCCTTACAGCCAATACGTTATCCTAAGGGCCGAACGCCTTGCCCAACAAACGGCCGCCTACGAGAACCAGCAGCGGATGATTCAGAAGACGGAAGACTTCATTAACCGCTTCCGTTACAAACCCACCAAGAGCAACCAGGTTCAGTCCCGCATCAAGGCCCTTGAGAAACTGGACCGGATTGAGATAGACGAGACCGACAACAGCAGGCTTTCCCTCAAGTTTCCGCCCGCAGAACGCTCCGGAGACGTGGTTTTCCTGGGAAAGGACCTCTCCGCCGGCTATCCCGGGAAAGTGGTTTTCTCCCATGCCCAGATAGAGATTAAGCGGGGAGAGAAAGTGGCCCTGATTGGCCGCAACGGCGAGGGAAAAACCACCCTCATGCGCGTAATCATGGGGCAATTGGAGGCTTTGAAAGGCCAGGCCCGTCTGGGGAACAATGTGAAGCTGGGCTATTACGCCCAGAATCAGGAAGATATCCTGGACCCTTCCCGAACCGTATTGGAGACGCTGGACCGCATTGCGGTAGGGGAGATCCGCACCAAACTGAGGGACCTTCTGGGCGCTTTCCTTTTCAAGGGGGAAGACATCGACAAAAAGGTTTCGGTACTGAGCGGCGGCGAAAGAGCCCGCCTGGGGATGGCCTGCCTCATGCTCTCTCCCTGCAATGTGCTGGCGCTGGACGAACCCACCAACCACATGGACATCCGCTCCAAGGATGTTCTGAAACAGGCCCTTCAAGCCTTTGACGGCACCCTTATTGTAGTTTCCCACGACCGTGACTTCCTGGACGGCCTGGTGGACAAGCTGTATGAGTTCCGGGACGGCCGGGTGAAAGAGCACCTGGGAAGCGTACAGGAATTCCTGGAAAAACGGAAGATGGAAAGCCTGCGGGAGCTGGAACGCAGCGCCCCCGCAGCCCCCAAAGCCGAAGTGAAAGTGGAGACGGCCCCTTCCCGGGACTTCCAGGCCATGAAACAGCAGTCCAAGGAGCAGCGCAAGCTGAAAAACCGGGTGGATTACCTGGAAAAAGAGATAGCCAAATGCGAAAGCCGGATGGGGGAAATTGAAAAAATCCTTGCAAATCCGGGAAATAATGACGATATTTTGGAGCTTACCCGCGAATACCTGGAGCGGAAAAGAGACAATGACGCCTTCACGGAAGAGTGGGCAAGCCTGATGGAACAAATCGGTAATTAAAAATTTCAGATACGATGAAAACGCTGTGTAACAAAATTCTGACGCTTGTCATCTGCATGACTGCTTTAGCATGGGCTCTGCCTTCTGCCAAAGCACAGTCCATTAGCACGCTGGAAGAAAAAGTGCTTCCGGTGGGCGAATTCTCATCCGTCAAAGTAACCGACGATTTCAATGTAAGCCTTGTAAAAGGCTCTTACAGTGTGCGCCTGACCACCGACAAAGCCCTGGCCCCCTATGTCCAGGTGTATGTCCGTTCCAAGGTCCTCTATATTACCTACGACAGCAAGTCCGTTCCCAAGGACCTGAAGAAACAATACAAAGGCAAGGGCGTCCCGGAGCCCGTTTTCCGCGCCGTAGTGTATCTGCCGGAACTGAATGGCATTACCCTGGAAGACAATGCCACCCTTATTGCCGTGGATGAATTCCGTGGCGGCACCTTCACCATGAATCTTCAGGACAAGTCCCAGGTGAAGGGGCTCAAGCTCAGAGCCGGATCGGCCCAGATTAGCCTCAAACGCAACAGCCAGGCCAATATAGACCTCTCGCTGGACCAGAAGGCCGATGTGTCCACCGACGGCAACGCCACCCTGGTGATGAACCTTTACGCTCCGGAAGTCAGCGTAGCCACCGCCGGCTCCTCCTCTGTTTCCCTTAGCGGCGAAAGCCAGAAGATGAACCTCAGCGCAGCCGGCTCTTCCAAAGTATCGGCCAACGAAAAGAATGAAGTTGCGGTGCTAAGCCTGGGCAACTCCAGCAAAACCGTCCTCACCGGAACGGCCGAAACCATCCAGCTGAACAGCGAAAAGAACGCCGAGCTGGACGCCGCCAATTATGCGGGACAGAAGCTGGAGGCCAACATGAACAGCGGCCGCGCCACCGTGAATGTGGAGAAAGAGCTTTCCGTGAACCTGAGCGGTGGAAGCGCCCTGTACTACAGCGGAACCCCCGTTTTCAAGATAGGCAAAATCCTTAAATCTACGCTGGCTCCCTCCGACAGCGCCAAATAGAGCAGCATGCTTTTCTACGATTCGCATTCCGACACCCCTTCCCAGCTTATCCGCCTGAGGAATCTGGGGGTAGACAACCCGCACGCCCACGTAGACTTCCCCAAAATGAAATGCGGGGGAGTTTCCGGCTCCTTCTTTGCCCTGTACACCCCGCCTGCCATGGCCCCGGACGCGGCCACCCGCTATGCCCTGGAAATGGTGAGCGCAGTGTACGACGCCGTGGACCAGAATCCGGACTATGCAGCCCTCGCTTTCAGCCCCCAGGAAGCCCGGGAAAACCTGGAAAAGGGCCTGATTTCCATCTTTATGGGTATGGAGAACGGAGCCCCCATCCAAGAGTCGCTCCCGCTCTTGAGAACCTTCTACCGCCTTGGGGTGAGCTATGTAACCCTTACCCACAACGGGGACAATGCCCTTGCCGACAGTGCCGCCGAAGGCCGCCGCTGGGGAGGACTGAGCCCCTTTGGACGCCGGGTGGTGAAGGAAATGAATGAACTGGGCATGATGATAGACCTCTCCCATGCCGCCGACAGCACCTTCTGGGAGACCCTCAAACTCTCTGAAGCCCCGGTTATTTGCAGCCACTCCTGCTGCAGGGCCCTGTGCAATCACCGGCGCAACCTCTCGGACGAGATGCTTCAGGCCCTGGGAGAGAAAGGCGGCTATGTGGGCATCAATTTCTGTCCGGCCTTTGTAAGCCCCCAATTTGCCCAAGTTCCGGCCGAAGGGGCCCTGATGGACCTGGGCGACGAAGTGGAAGCCCGCTTCATCGAGGAGCCCTGGAATCTGGAAAGAGTGAAAGCCTGGCAGGAGATGCAGGTGAGGATGCAGCAGGAACTCTGGCGTCCCGGCATCGGGGAAGTAGCCGATCACATAGACCATGCCGTCCGCCTGGCGGGCATTGACCACGTGGGAATCGGCACCGACTTTGACGGAATTACCGTAACGCCCAAGGGCCTGGAAGACATCTCCAAGGTGGGCGCACTCATGGACGAAATGCGCCGCAGAGGATACTCCGAAAACGAGATTGAAAAGGTTTTCGGGCAGAATTTGATGGATGTCTTCGAAAGAGTTGTAAGATTCTCAGGATAAGCGAGTTAAGTGGAAATAAAACACAAATGTTATCACCTATAACATTTGTGTTTTATTCATTAAGTATTAGCAAGATAAGTCTTTTTCGATCTGGAGCCTCAAAAAGTTCAGTGCGGCCGCTGCAAAGCGCTGGATATTCCGCTTGCGATCGTGCTTAAAACAGTAAGTGACCGTCTGCGTTCCGGAGGGACCGGCCACGCCAATCCACACCGTTCCCACGGGATTGTGCTCATCCCCACCAGGACCGGCCAGCCCCGTAGTAGCCACGGCATAATCACTGCCCGTGAGTTTGCGCACGCCTTCTGCCATGGCGGCTGCAACCGCTGAAGATACCACTCCGTATTCCTCAATAACGGCAGGGGACACTCCCAACACCTGCTCTTTTACAGACACTGCATAAGAAGTAACGGAGCCCAGGAAATAGGCCGATGAGCCGGCCACAGAAGTAATGAGATGGGCAATTTCTCCGCCGGTGCAGGATTCGGCCGCCGAGAGGGTTTTCCCGGCCTGTTTGAGGAGTTTCCCTACAGCGGTCTGCAAGTCCGTGTCTTCATCGGCATACTGAAGGGGGCCCAGGATTTCTTTCAGGCGGGATAACTGCTGCTCAAGACGGGCTTCCTGCTCACTTGTACTGCCGCTATAGATGGAAAGGCGTAAACGGATGCCTGTAAGCGTATTAGGCAAATATGCAAGATGAATATCCTTGGGGAGGGCATCTTCCCAGGGAGCCAGGAGTTCGGACAGGGACGACTCGGCAATGCCGTACACCATTACGTTCCGGTGACAGATGTCCTGCAGGTGCTGATGGGCTTTGATATCGGCCATGATGGCAGGAATGGCCCCCACGGCCTCGTGGGGCACCCCGGGAAGGGCATAGAGCGTTCCGCCGCCACGGACCTTGCGGAACACCATGATGGGGGCGGTACCCAGCTCATTGACAATGACTTCCGCGGTTTCCGGCACCTGTGCCTGCGCCAGGTTGATGGGCAGCACGTCCAGCCCGCGTCCCTTCAAGATGCGGTGGACAACCGCCAGCTGGCCGGGGTGCTCTACATAAGCCTTACTTCCACTCAGACGGGCCAGGGCGGCTTTGGTGATATCGTCCTTGGTGGGTCCCAAGCCGCCGGTAGTAATCACCACATCGTGCCTCAAAAGGGCCTCAGAAAGGGTTTTCTCAATCATTTCTCCGTCATCCGGGACAGAGAGCATCTCCCGCACCCGGACGCCGGCCTGCTCCAGTGCAAGGGCCAGATGCGAGGAATTGGTATCTACCACCTGGCCGATGAGAATCTCATCCCCAATGGTAACAATGGAAGCGTAAGTCATATTTCGCGTTTTTCGAGCTGTTTAAGAAGCTTATCAAGCTGGTAGCAGCGCAGGTGCGTCTCTACCAGAGAAGCGCCCGCAGCGAGCATTTCCTGGGCCGTAGCGGCGTCATCGGCCACCCCGATGACGGGGACCCGTCCCAGGGTGATTTCCCTGACCAGGCGAAGCTGGGCGGGGGAGGCCGCCACAATGCCGTCCAGGCCGTAAAGGCGGCTCTGGCCCAGCAGGGCGGGCAGTTCATCCGGCGTATCGCCGTGCGTAAGTCGCAGGAATACAGGCGTATAGTGCTCATAGCAAAGCCTTAGGCTCACCACTTCTTCCAGGAGGGCCGACGTATCGGCAATATCCGGAGAATCAATGCCGTGATCACTGTCCGGGTCCAGGATAAGGAAGTCGGCGAAGTCGTATACCAGGGAGAAGGAGCGCACAATGTCCGTGTGCAAATTCACCCCCAGCACAGTGCGGCTGCGATACTGCTGCAAGCCCACAATCCAATCCAGAACGGCATCCTGGGGCGGGGTCAGGGTCACAAAACCCGCCTTGTAGCGGCGGGGAAGCCGCTGGCGGAGCTTATCGGAGGGGAGAGCCAGGCCCAGCGGATTGGAAAAATGGAGCGACGCAACCTCAGTTTCCAGGGCCGCCTTATTGCGATTATTACCGAACCAACACATGCAAATGCCATTTATTACACCTGCAAAGATAGCATTTTATTCGTTGGGACGGAAGGTCTGGAAGGTATTATCGGTGTAGAAAACCATAATCCGCTCTATCTGGCGGGCTTCCTGCGGCTGGGGAAGGGTAAACAGGGACATTTGGGCCACATCGTCGCCCTGGGCCAGTTCACGGATCATGCTGCCGCGCCCGGTCATGAGCCATTCCAGATTGAGCATGGGATAGTGCAGCAGCAAACTCTCCAAAAAATCGTAACCGGGTTTGTTGCGTCCGCTCAGAATATTGGACACACTGCCACGCGCTACGGAGAGGGTGTCCGCAAATTGCGTCTGCGTAATATTCTGGGCCTGCAAAAATTGCAAAAGACGACGATTCATTTTTCAAAACTTTAGTTTCACAAAATTAAAACAAATAAATGGAAGAAGCAAATGGTGCCACTATGCAACGAAAAGTGGACAGGGGAGAAGCTAGCACAAATAATTATTAAAGTAATTCTCTAGTATATATAGTACAACTAACTGAATATATGCGTATTATTTATTTATATCGAAGCATTTTCAATCGCCTTGACACAGTCTTAATGCAAAGCGGGGGAGAGATATCTTATTTATTCTTTCAATAAGAAGTGATATATAACTGATTTTCGTGAAGTTATACACTTTTTGAATTCCCGCATGCATCAAATGAATAAAGACGGGGAACGTTTTTGCCGATGTTGCACGCCCACAGGTGAAATTTCACATTTTAATACATCTATTCACAAAAATCAATTTCATTTTTGAAAACATTTAAGCGCTCAAAAATGAAAACCGGGCGAGATTTCCTTTTTCCCGATAATTGCACTAACTTTGCCGCAAATTTGAAAATCTGATGATTCCGGAAATACACATAGAAGACTATAATTATGGCCTGGACGATGCCAGGATAGCGAAATACCCCCTTCCTGAACGGGATGCCTCCAAACTGCTGCATTACAAAAACGGATGCGTGACAGAGCATGTGTTCCGGGATTTGCCGTCCCTGCTTCCTCCTGAGAGCCTCATGGTCTTCAACGACACCAAGGTTGTGCCCGCCCGGCTCCATTTTCAGCGCGAAAGCGGCGCCCACATTGAAATCTTCTGCCTGGAGCCGGTGGCCCCCGCAGAATACAACACGGCATTTGCCGCCACCGATTCCTGCAGCTGGAAATGCGTCATCGGCAATGCCAAAAAGTGGAAAAACGACAGCCTGAAGCTCTATAACCCCAAGCAGAATCCCGCTGTAAGCGCCCTCGCCCTTACGGCCGAACTGGAAGAAAGGGATGGCAAAACCGGCACGGTACGCTTTTCCTGGCAGGGGGGAGAAGCCTTCTCCCGGGTATTGGAAATTGCCGGAACGGTGCCCATTCCGCCCTATCTGAACCGCGAATCCGAAGCCGTGGATGCCGAGCGTTACCAAACCCTCTACGCCCGTATCCGGGGCTCTGTAGCGGCCCCAACGGCCGGGCTGCATTTCACGGAAAACGTCATGGATGGTCTCAAGGCCAAGGGGATTGAACTGCAGAACGTCTGCCTGCACGTGGGGGCAGGAACCTTCCTGCCGGTGAAGAGTTCTCTGGTTTCGGAGCATCCCATGCACCGGGAGCCCTTTGTGGTAAGCAAGGCGCTGCTGCAGGAACTCGTCGGCCAAAATCGGCCCCTCATTGCCGTAGGAACCACTTCTGTGCGCACTTTGGAGTCCTTGTATTATCTAGGGGTGAGCGTTCTGGAAAATGGGGAACCGGCCGATGTCCGGCAATGGGCGCCCTATGAGCGGGAATACCCTTACAGCACGCGGGACGCCCTGCAGGCCCTTATCGACTACCTGGACAGGAAGGGGAGTGAAGCGCTTACGGCCGGCACCCGCATCATCATCGTTCCGGGATTCCGCTTCCGCCTTGTAGACAAGATGGTCACCAATTTCCACCAGCCCGAAAGCACGCTCATCCTGCTCATATCGGCCTTTGTAAACGGCGATTGGCGCCGCATATACGACTTTGCGCTGGAGCACGATTTCCGTTTCTTAAGCTACGGAGACAGTTCACTGCTGGAACGTATCTGATTTTTTTGTATCTTTGTTCCAAACTAAGGACTAAAACCCATGGACCAAACCGAATTCCAAGATATCGCCCCCTTCAACGACGAAGAAGCGGCTGCCGCCCTTACCAGACTCTCCAATCATCCCAACGTACCGTGGATTTCCCAGTACATTTTCCCGGACAAGGAACCCACTTTCCTGCGGGACGTACTGCGGAGCATCCACACCGTGGACGATTTCCAGCAAATCGTGATGTCCAAGGCCGTTCAGTGGGTCATTGACACCACCGTGAAGGAGTTTACCTACGACGGGCTTGACAGGCTTAAAGCGCTTAACAGCAGATATTTAGCCATGTCAAACCACCGGGATATCATCCTGGACCCGGCCTTCACCCAGCTGGTGCTGCTCAACAGCGGGGAGCCCGGAACCCAGATTTGCGTTGGAGATAATCTGTTGAAAATCAAATCTGTAGAGCTTCTTATCCGCTCCAACCGCATGATTAAGGTCATCCGGGGCGTGTCGGCCCGGGAACTGTACCTGAGCAGCCAGCTGCTCAGTAAATACATCCGAGAAACCATCACCCGCGGAGAAGGCTCCGTCTGGATTGCACAGCGCCAGGGCCGCACCAAAAACGGCATCGACACCTGCGAACAGGGCCTGCTGAAAATGCTGGACATGAGCGGCGGAGAAGACTTCGTGCACAATTTCATGGAACTGCATCTGATTCCGCTGAGCATCTCCTACGAATACGAGCCCTGCGACATCTACAAAGCCCGCGAGCTGCTCATTTCCAGGGACCACAAGTACGTGAAGGGCGAAATGGAAGATTTGCAGAGCATCATGACCGGCATCAAGCAGAACAAAGGCCGCGTACACCTGAATTTTGACGAGCCGCTCACGGAGGAGGAAATTACCGCCGCCTCCCAATGCGACAAAAACGACCGTTACCAGTTTATCCGCCATCTGGTGGACCGCCGCATCATTCTAGGCTATAAACTCTGGAAAAACAACTATATAGCCTACGACATGGTGAACAAGACCACCAAGTATGCCTGCTATTATACGCCCAAGGATAAAGACATTTTTGAAGCGTACATTGCCGCACAGCTTCCCAAAGTGGAGCCCACGCTGGATAGAGACGCCCTGAAAGACATTCTGCTGCACATTTACAGCAATCCCGTGCTCTCCAAGGAGCAGCTGGTGTAATTTGTTACACAATTTATATTATGTTAAGTTGCGAATAGGTAGCGCTGTCCCCTATGGTCCGGAAAAAGAAATTAGACCTTCTGCTGGAAAACGTCACCATTGAAGCGGTTGCCGCCGAAGGAAAAGCCCTCACTCGCGTAGACGGCATGGTGGTGTTCGTAGATTTTGCCGTGCCCGGCGACGTGGTGGACATTCAGGTTTACAAGAAAAAGAAAAACTACATGGAAGGCTTTATCAAGCGCATTGTAACGCCTTCCAAAGACCGTCTGGAGCCCTTCTGCCAGCATTTCGGTGTCTGTGGCGGATGCCGGTGGCAGCCGCTGCCCTATGAGCTGCAACTTGAGGCCAAACGCCAGCAGGTGGAAGATCAGCTGGTGCGCATCGGCCATCTGGAAGTGCCGGAAATAAGGCCGACTCTCCCCTCCCATGAAACCCGCTATTATCGTAATAAGCTGGAATTCAGCGCTTCCGCAAACCGATGGCTCCTCAAAGACGAGGACCCGGCCGCCGTCCCGCCTGAAGACCGCGCCGGCCTGGGTTTCCATGTGGGCAAATTCTTCGATAAAGTGCTGGACATCAAGCAGTGCCACCTCCAGAAAGAGCCATCCAATGCTATCCGGCTCTATATCAAGCAGTTCTGCCTTGAAAACGGCCTTGAATTCTACAACATCCGGGAAAACCACGGCTTTTTCCGCAATATGTTTGTGCGCACCACCCAAGACGGACAGGTAATGCTCATCCTCTGCTTTGCCAAGGAGGACGAAAAAGCCAGGACAGCCCTCCTGGATGCCGTATGTGCCCGTTTTCCGGAAATCACCAGCCTCTGGTACGTTATCAACGAGAAACTCAACGATTCCATCGCCGACCTCTCCCCCATCCTTTACAAAGGGGCCGATGCCATCTATGAGCAGATGGAAGGCCTGCGCTTCAAAATAGGCCCTAAATCCTTCTATCAGACCAACTCCCGGCAGGCAGAACGCCTTTATGGCGTAGCGCGCGAATTTGCGGCTTTAACGGGCAAAGAAACGGTCTATGACCTCTATACCGGAACCGGCACCATTGCGCAATTCGTCAGTGGCAAGGCCGCCAAGGTGGTGGGCATTGAATACGTCCCCGAAGCCATCGAAGACGCCAAGGCCAATGCCCAAGCCAATGGCATCACCAACTGCACCTTCTATGCCGGCGACATGAAAGACGTTCTGAATGAGCGGTTTATCCGGAAAAACGGGCATCCGGACATCATCATCCTGGACCCGCCCCGTGCCGGCATCCACCCGGATGTGGCCAAAGTTATCCTGGAGGCCGCCCCGGACCGTATGGTGTATGTGAGCTGCAATCCGGCCTCCCAGGCCCGCGATTTGGCCATTCTGTGCCGGGATTACACAATTACGGCCGTACAGCCCGTAGACATGTTCCCCCACACCATGCATGTGGAGAACGTGGTGGCCCTAAAGCGCAGATAGCCCCTTATTTCACCACAATCAAAGCCTCAATCACTTCCTTGCGGCCATCGGCATAACCCAGCTGGGCCTCCAGCGTATAAGTACCTGCCGCAGAGAAAGTTACACTGCCGCTTACCGCCTTTCCGTCCAGTTTCCAGGAAACCGACGAAGCCTTGTCTTTCTCCGCTTCAATGAGCGCGAGGGCAAGCTTATCTCCCACCTTGTAAGTGGAAGCGCAGTCAATGCTGTAATAATCCTTTGTGACGCCGTCCTGCACAAGCGTCACATACGACGTGCTCGTGGAGGCGGTATAAGAGATGTTTACCAGCGTCTTGCCCAGTTCATGCTTGTCCCAGGTAACGGGCGTGTACTGCTTGACCCGCTTCTGGCCGGGGAAAACCATCTTCTTGGAATCTTCATCAATCTGATACACTTCCCCGCCGTAACGATAATCGTAATGGTACCACAGATTGCCGGGGTCGCCGGAAGGAATCACATAGAAGCAGGGATGGGACCCATTCTCGTTGATGGCATTGTCGTACTCCCAGTGAGTCCAGAGGTAATTGGCCGACACGGTTTTGGTGTCCCGTCCCGTGCCGATGGACACCATGTGCTGAGTGGACTGGTCCACATGGTAGATGACCAGACCCGTAGCCAGCGGCTTATCCCAGGAGCTGCCGTCCCGGGTTTCCAGGAGGAAGAACTCCCCTTCCACATCGGTGGAAAGTTTGTAGGCCACATCCTTATAAATGGCAGGAATGGCATTCTCCCCTTCCTGGAGCTCTATCACATCCTCTTCCTGCATCCAGCCCAGCATCTGCCGCTCAATGGCGTTGAAATGCGGCGGCGTATTGCCGTCGTCATTATAGCTGCCGCTGCACATGAGGGAAAAGTCGTAGAGGGCGCCGGCCTGCCCGTTGTCCTCATAATCCGTGTCGTAGAAATCGGGAAGCCCCAGGGAATGGCCGAATTCATGCGCCGTGGTGCCGATGGGACAGAGGGTACTGCCCTCGGATCCGCTCAGCTCCGAGGTGCAGAAATAAGCATCCAGCAGTTTGCCGTCAAACTGGCCGCCCTGGCCGTTTACGGTGTACTGATGCGGCCAGATGCTCTCTTCCGGACCGCCCTCGGCTTCATTAAAACCGGCATAGTACAGCAGGATCATGTCCACGTAACCGTCGTTGTCGGCATCGTACTGGGAGAAGTCAATCTCGCCGTCCAGCAGTTTGGCCCCGTCCACCACGGCTTTGTAAGCATCGGCCTCATCTTCATCGGCGCCGTAATAGGCCATGTTGTTGGGCAGTTTCACCGGGCCATAAACGTCGAAGACCGGTTCAAAGACGCCATGGGAGTTGTCCTTATAATAGTCACGGACAGAGCCGTTGCCGCCGTTGTAGGAGTATCCCTGCTGATTCAGAAGGTTGTTAAATTTGGTTTTAGGGTCGTTCACGGTAAAGTTTTTGTCCTGGAACGACACCAGGATTACCGGAATGTGCCGCTGCCCCCGGGTCATGGCATTGCCGTTACCCACCCGGGCCGCCGCTTGCCGGGTTCGCGCAGCAGAACGCCTCAAAGACGCCCGCTTCTTTTGCGTTTTGTCCAGGACCGAGGGCCGGTAATACCCGTCCCGGTCCAGACTTACCACCTGCCCGTTCAGGTCGGTGGTCCAGTGGAAATATTCGTCTCCGTGGCGGCGCAGCTCAATCACGCTCCCGTCCGGCTGACGGTATTTGAAGGTGCCCCGGTAGGCCGGAATGGCCCAGGCTCCCAAAGACACCAGCATCAGTGCAAATACAATGACTATTCTTTTGTTCATACGCCTTCTCCTCCTAAATCTTAATGACAAAACGGGCACTTGAGGCCTGTACCCACATCATTCCGTCATTGACCCCGAGAATCTTTCCATCGGCCTTCAGGGTATAGGTTAACATGCCTTCCTGCCGGATAACCATACTCACCTGCACGGCGTCTCCCGTGGCCGACGGCAGGGTGAAACCGCTGATTTCCACCATGGTACCGCTTTCGGGATTCAGCAATCGGGTGAGGAATTCCCCATTGGTGGAATACATCCTGGACAACTGCGGGAAGGCTTTGGCCCCGTAAATGTAGTCGGCGCCATTGACCCCGTACGCCCCGGGAACCGTTACATGGTCCTGGCGGATGGACAGGGGCACCACGGAAGTGCCGTCAAAGGTGAATTCCAGGCAGGCCGTGCGGTCGCTAGGCAAATAGCAATCCTCCTGAGCCGCCAAAGACAGGCTCACCCGTCCCTCTCCCGAGAGCTGGGTCAGGGGCTCCATCCAATTGGCCCCGTCGGAGAAGCGGGCTCTCCAGGGTACGGGGCTGTCAAAATTGAGAATCTGCGCCTGGGTTCCGGAAAGGTGAATCTCGTCGGTACCAAACAGATAGGTGGTTCCCCGCTGGAGAATCTCGCGGCGGTATTCCTGGCTGCCGGAAGTGATGATGAGCGTATTTTTCCGGTCTTCGGGATGGGTGTTAATGCCCATAATCACATGCACGTTGCCGCCGGTTTCGCTCTTGACCAGTTGCAGGCTGCCCCAGGAAGGGTCGGCCAGCTGGGCATTCCAAGTAAAGTCACAGGTAACAGATACCGTCAGGGTTTTGGTAAGGGCCGATGGCATTCCGGGCGTCCCCACCACAAACTCCGTAGGTTCGGTCTTGGCGCAGGAAACTACGGCCAAGACCAGCGGTATCGTCCATTTTTTCAGTCGTTTAAGCATCAGTTATCGATTTTTATTTTCAATCTGAGTATTTCAGTTTTTCCTTCTTTGTAGCGGATGCGGGCCTCCAGGTGGTGCGTCCCTTCTTCCGGGAGCCGTACGCTGTCCCCGGAAAGCGGTGCCGCGTCCATCCACCAGGACAAATCCCCTTCCTCGGGAACGGCGCCGCCCAGTTGCAACGCAAAAACAGTGCCTGCCTTGTACTGGCCGTTTCCCGGATCCTGAATGTAGGCATATCCCTGCGCCCCAAGGTCGGCATCGGCCTGCTCCCGGACGGTGGTGGAAATGGCCGCATCCATGTAGAAACCGGCCTTTTCTATGTACAGGGGTTTCCAGGCCGATGCCTCCCCGCCAAAGGCGGTCCAGAAACTGCTTCCCTCAGAAACAGGATACACCGTCCCCAGCCAAAAGCCCTGGCCGGCCTCCAGAGAGCCGGTGCCGATGTACAGCTGCTCCCCTTCGGGAATCACAATGCCGGCGTCCGACACATCCACGGTATTCTGGTAATACATGCCCACGGCCGGCACGTCCACTTTCCTTGTAAGCACGCGGGTCTCCCCTATATCCACCGTCACAAAGATTTCTCCCTCAAAGGAGGGTTCCAGATAAGGGTAGAACGTGATTTCGGTGAGCCGCTGTCCCACATAAGAGGCCAAATCGGCCGCAGAGAAGCGTACAGCGCCAATGACGGCCTGCGGATAGTAGCCGAATTGGGCCGTACGGTCAAACTTGGAAAGGACGGCGTCCTGGGCTTCTCCCAGCTTGTGGAGCACCACCGGCACACTCACGGCCTTCCGGCCCGAGAGGGACACCTCCACGCGGGCGGGACGGCTGTCGGCCAGGGTTGCCAGAAGGGTATACCGCTCCCGCTGCCCATCCCCCGGAAGCGGGAAACGGAAGAAACCGTCGGCATCCGAAAGGGTGTATCCATCCACACCCTCCAGGGTGAGCACAGCGCCCTGCAGGGCTTTTCCGGCCGCATCCCGAACCATTCCGTTCAGGTTGGGCTCATTGTCGCAGAGCACGTAAAACTGCACGCTGTTCCCCTTCCAGTGAATATTGCTTATCTGAAAGCCGGTGGTCTGTTCTTCCCAGTCTATGGGCTCATAGCAATAGTTCTGGGCCAGGCCCGGGAACACCAGATTGCCCCCTACCACGGAAGCATCGGCCCTGAGGCTCATCTGGGGGGCCGATGAGCGCACGGGATAAAAGCAAGGGTGCAAGGCATTGGCATTGAGCTTATTAGAAAGGCGCCAGCCTTCCCAGCGCTCCAGGTCCGAGCGGTCTACATGATAGATTAAAAGCCCACCGGGCAAACCGGCATCCCAGCCCTGGGCATTCCTGCATTCATAGAGGAAAAACTCCCCCTCCTGATCTGTGGGGCTATAATAGGCCGCATTGGTCTGCACAGGTGCCAGCTCCACTTTGCCCTCCGGAAGGGGCGGAAGCTCCTCCAGCCAGCCCAAAAGATAGCGCTCCAGCGCATTCAGATAAGGGGGCCTGTGGCCCCACTGGTTGTGGGCGCCGGTGCCCATGAGGGAGTAAATGCCCGGCCCCACAGCAATGCCATCCACGGCATCGTCGGTGTCATAAAAGTCCGGAAGTCCCAGCAGATGGCCCAGTTCATGGCAAACGGGGCCGATACCGGTGAGGCGCGCCCCGCTTGCGCCGGAAAACTCCGCGCTGCAGGCATAATCCCCCAGCGTTTCCGAAAAGCCCTGGTGGGCCCAGAGGGCATCGGCCGGGCCGCCTTGCGACTCGTCGTAGCCGGCATAGATGCAGTAAAGGGCATCGTAGGACTCCGGCTGCGGCGCGTCCAAAAGCGCCAGGGCATCTATGAGCATTTCTTCCGGGGCCGTATCCCCTGTCCTGATGCCGCCTTCGTAAAGATTCTTACCGTAATAGGCGCACGGTTTTTCCAGCCTAAGCGGCCCCACAACGGTGAAAGAAGGCACAAAACGGCCGCCGGAATTCTCTGAATAATAAGCTTTTACATCTTCATTGAGTAGGGCTTGGAAATACTCCTGTGGTGCCGTCTCGGAAAAAGCCTGGTCTTCAAACGCTACCAGAAGACACAGCAGCCGGTACTCCCCTTCCTCCTTTACCTGGGCATGCGCCCACGCGCACGCGAGAGAGAGACACAGCAATATGACATAGCGGCACATCCTCATGGCTCCAACACAAAAAAGGTATGCTCGTCCCGCTTGAGCCAGACAAGGCTGTCCGTCACCTGAAGCACTTCCACGTCCGTGAAAGTGTGATTCACACGGATGATGCCCCGCTCTGATACGCGGTATAAAAACTGAATCCGCTCCCCTTGCCGGAAGCTTTCCGGCAGAGCGGAAAGGGATACCACCTTGCGTGAGAGGGGCTTTAACAGCCGCCAGGAACGGCCTTCCGGATACGTGAGCAGGCTGGTCTGAACACCGTCTGACACCACTTCATTGCCACCTTCCACGCCATAGGCACCGGGAACGGTCACCGCCAGAACGGGATCATCGCGCACTTCCGGCGGAGCGGGCGGCTCCACCGGCTTGGACTCATCGCGGCAGGCTGTAGCAAGCAGAAGGCTTGCCAGCATACCAAAAGTCAGAAAGCGACCACCAGCGCGCATAAAAAAGGCTTAGGTTTATAGTAAGGCAAATATAGGCAATTTCTCCAAGTTTTACTAATTTTGCAGCGTCAAAACTGAAGATGTATGTTTTTAGCGTGTGTTTTACTCCTGACAGGCCTGGCGCTGGTGGTATTCGGCGCCGACTATCTGGTAGAAGGGGCTTCTGCTGTGGCCCGCCGATTCGGCCTCAGTGAGTTCGTGATTGGTCTTACCATCGTGGGCATGGGAACATCGGCCCCGGAAATGGTGGTCAGTTTTATCGGCGCTTCTGAAGGGAATGCCGACATTGCCCTGGGGAATGTGGTGGGGTCGAATATTTTCAATACGCTCCTTATCCTGGGACTTACGGCTGTCATGCTGCCCATCGGCATTACTGAAAGCAACCGGAAACGGGACATTCCCGTGAATATTTTCATCACGGTGCTGCTCATCCTGCTGGGCCTGGAGGCCACCCTTTTCGGCGTGGGCACCAATGGCCTCTCCCGTTGGGACGGCGCCATCATGATTGGCTTTTTCATCCTCTATTTCCTGCTCAGTTTCAAGCAGAAAGCCCCTCAGGAAGGCCCGGCTGACGAGGTGAAACAAAGAAACATCTGGCTGTCGGTGCTATTCATCCTGGGCGGCCTGGCGGCCCTCATTTTCGGCGGACAGCTGTTTGTGAATTCCGCCACTTCCATTGCCAAAGCCCTGCATGTGAGCGACAAGTTCATTGCCATCACCGTCCTGGCCGGCGGCACTTCCCTGCCGGAACTGGCCACCTGCGTGGCGGCCGCGGTCAAGAAAAAAGGCCAGCTGGCCCTGGGCAATATCATCGGCTCCAATGTTTTCAACATCCTCCTTATCCTGGGCGGGTCGGCCCTCATCCATCCGCTGTCCTTTGACAGCATCACCTATGTAGACCTGACCGCCCTGCTTGTCAGTGCCCTGGCTCTGCTTACCAGCTCCTATGTGGGCAAGAAAAATTGCATCGACCGCCTGGACGGCGCGCTTTTCCTCCTGCTCTGGGCCGGCTATTTCACTTATCTGTTCACTCAATTGTAAAACGGACATGTATCCCCTCCAAACCAGTATCCCCCTTCCTCCGCAACTGTCCCCGGATTCCCTGGCCGTGAAGGAAGCCCAAATCCAGGAAGTGCTCAAGAATACGCCCCCGGACCAGTTGCTGTCCCTTCTGGGAGAGCAATTGCTGCACTTCGGACTCAAAGTGCTGGCCGCCATCGTTATCTATGCCATTGGCGCATGGGTCATCGGCCTTATTCGCAAATCCCTCAAAAAGAGCCACATACGCCATAAGACAGAGCCCACGCTGGCCTCCTTTACCGAGAGCCTGGTCACCATCTCCCTGTGGGTGGTCCTCATCGTTCTGGTCATTGGCGCCCTGGGCGTGAACACCACTTCCCTGGCAGCCCTGCTGGCGGCGGGCGGCATGGCCATCGGCATGGCTCTCAGCGGCACGGTACAGAATTTTGCCGGAGGCATTATGCTGCTGGTTTTCAAGCCTTTCAAAGTGGGCGATTTCATTGAGGCGCTGGGCTACAGCGGCACCGTGACGGAACTCACCATTGTGAACACCAAACTCATCACCCCGGACAACCGGGTCATCATCCTCCCCAACGGAGCCCTTTCCGGCGGCAATATCAACAACATCAACAAAAAACTGATCCGCCGCATTGAAATTCCCGTAAGCGTCGCTTATGGCACTGATGCCCAGCTGGTTAGGGATACAATCATAGAGATTGTCAAGCAGCAGCCGCTCTTTTTGGACGCCACCACCCCAGGGGCCGCCGATCCTTTTGTGGCCCTCAAAGAAATGGCCGAGAGCAGCGTGAACTTTGTGGTACGCGTCTGGGTCAAAGTTCCCGACTATTGGGACGCCTATTTCTGGCTCAATGAGCGTATCTACACCCAGCTGCCCCAGAAGGGAATTTCCTTCCCCTTCCCGCAGATGGACATCCATGTCAAAAGCAATTAGCAAAAACTGCCTTTTTTGTTGTGTATTTGACCAATACTGCGTATATTTGTAGGGTATAGCGAAATTTTTTAAACATCATACCCTATGAAAAAAGCTATGTCCCTGTTGACGGCCCTGCTCATTTCTGCCAGCGCTGTCTTTGCACAAGAATTAGGAATCTTCAATCATCTGTCCATCGGCGTCGGCCTGCTGGGCACCGACGGTGAAGGTATCCAGG
Organism: Bacteroidales bacterium; assembly: GCA_017934185.1. Lineage (GTDB taxonomy): Bacteria > Bacteroidota > Bacteroidia > Bacteroidales > UBA932 > Cryptobacteroides. The sequence continues at coordinate 77,821 of JAGBJY010000006.1, forward strand.
TAGCCGCTCCCCTCGGCAATCATTTCCAGGTACGCGGCGGTTTCACCACCCATGCCCTTTTCCCGGTAATCGGTACTGCCGTCCTGGGCATTCCCGCTGTCAAAAACGCCACGAACGGCAAAGTAGAGTCCGTCAATCCTTTCCGTTACAAGCTCACCGGGCTTGGCATGGAACAGGGCAATATCAAAATTGACAACCTGGACGTGGAAGGAAAGTTTATCTCCAACAACGCAGAACTTCTGTTTGACTTCTTCCCCTTCAGGAACGCAGCCTTCCATATCACGGCCGGCGCCTACTTCAACCTGAACCCCAAGGGCCTCATCCAGGTTAAGGGCGTTCCCACCGATGCCAACGGCAACGCTTCCTTCCCGGAATCCATGAGAGCCAATGCCCGCATTTACGGCATCACTTCAGACCCGGACGGCAACATCCTCCTGGATGCCCAGTGGAAGAACAAAGTGGTACGTCCCTATCTGGGCATCGGCTTCGGACGTCCTGTCTCCCTGAAAAGACGCGTGGGTGTCAACTTCGACCTGGGTGTAGCCTACACCGGTGGCTTGCGCCTGGTTTCCTACGACTATTTTGACGATGTCAATAAGCCCAACACCGTGGTCCTGGACGGCAACTGGGTAGACAACACCCTCCTCAAGAACGCCGATCCCGACAACGACAAGGAACTCATCGACTACGGCAACAAAATCAAGGATTATACCGGCCAGGTGGACAAGTACAGCAAGTTCTGGCCCGTGATGAAACTCACCCTCTTTATCCGTCTTTTCTAAAGATTATCAAATCATTACAGCATATGAAAAAAACTATTTTCGCATTAGCTATTTCCCTCCCCGTTCTGTTTGCCTGCGAGGGTTCAAAAGGTGGAGCAACGTTTGAGGAGCCCAAAACCGCAGAGTCCGCCACTTCCGTGAATTTCAACAGGACGCCGGATACGCCCGTCATTGTTGTCAATACCGAGACCGTTACGCTCAAAGAAGTGGAATTCTTCCGCTCCGGTCGTTACCTTATGACAGCAGAAGCTGCCGTACCCAAATCCAAGGCTGTAGATTTGTCCCTCCGCTATTTCTCCGGCACCTATACCTTCAGTAACGGCAGCTATCAGCTCTCCGGCGACTATAAAGGCACCATCAAACTCACTGGCACCGGCAGCAGCGCTTCCGTAGAAATTGACGGGGAAACCTATGAAGCCAATGCCACTCCCGCTACGGTGAAAGACGGCAGCCTTGAAAGCAATGTCTACCGCTCCTGGCGTCCCAGCGCCTTCAAGGTGAGCGCCACGGCCCCCAGCACCCCGCTGGGCACCGTTGAGTTCCAGGTAAAACAGTTCAGCGGCACCAAGAATGTCTCTGAGATTGTGCGCATTTTCAGCGAAGATGCCGGCCTCAAATTTGACACCTCCGTTTTCCAGGGCTTTGACATCGATGCCATCACCCTCAATCCCGGCAAGCTCATGATTCGCTTCACCAACGGAAAAACTTTCGGTGGCAACCTGAGCATGAGCGGAAATAACTTCACCTACGACCTTTCCAGCATCATGCAGAACGACCTTTTCAACGGAAAAGCCAGCGGTACCATCACCATCGATGGTGACAAGGCCAACGTTTCCGTCAACGTGGACACCACGAACTCCAAGGGCGAAACCGTTGTCAAGGGCACTGCAACCCTGATTCTTTCCGAAGTCAAATAAGGCATGTCCGTAACCATCAAAATAGTCCGGAGTAAAAAGGAACTGAAGGAATTTGTCAAGTTCCCGCTCAAACTGTACAAAGACTGTCCGTATTACGTCCCCAGTCTGTACATGGATGAGATGAGTACGCTGGACGCCAAGAAAAACCCCATGGCCAGGTACGCGCAATTCCGCCTGTACCTGGCCTATAAAAACGGGGCCCTGGCAGGCCGGGTAGCCGCCATCGTCAACACTCTGGCCAACGAGTCCTGGAAGCATGCAGAAGTCCGTTTCGGCTGGATGGACTTCATCGATGACAGGGAGGTTTCCCGCGCCCTCATAGAGGCCGTCATCGCCTTCGGCAAAGAAAAGGGCATGACCAGCATCAGCGGCCCCCTCGGGTTTACGGATTTTGACAATGAAGGCTGCGTAGTGGAAGGTTTCGAAGACATCTCTTCCTACGCGCTCAAGTACAATTACCCCTATTATGCCAAGCACTTCGAGGCGCTGGGCATGACCAAAGCCAACGACTGGCTGGAATACCGGATTTTTGTTCCCTCAGAGGTGCCGGAAAAGGTGTCCCGCACCGCCCGCCTGGTCAGCGAAAGGTACGGCCTGCACCTTCGAAAACTCAAGCGCCGGGACCTTAACAAAGTGCAGTATGGCCAAAAGGTCTTCCAGCTCATCAACGCGTCCTACAAACACCTCTTTGACTTCACGGTTCTTCCGCCGGAAGTAATTGACAGCTACGTAGATACCTATCTGGGTCTGCTGGATTTGAACTTTGTCACCTGCGTGGAAGACCAGGAGGGAAAACTCATTGCCGTAGCAGTGACCATGCCTTCCATTGCCCGTGCCGTACAGAAAGGCAGGGGCTACCTCTTCCCCTTCGGCTGGTGGCATCTTATCAAGTCCATGTACCTCAAGCACGAAGAGGCCTTGGAACTGCTGCTCATTGCCGTAGATCCGGAATACCGGAACCGGGGCGTGCACGCCATCCTCTTCAACGAGATTATTCCCAACCTCATCAAAGGCGGTTTCCGCTACGGCGAATCCAACGGTGAAATGGAAACCAACACCTCTGTCCAGAATATCTGGAACATCTACCAGAAAGAGTTCAAGCGCCGCAGACGGGTCTTTACCAAAGCAATCTAAAGGCCGATGAGCGCTTCTTCCACCCTGCTTCCTCCGCTTCCTGAACGGATGCGCCCCCACACGCTGGACCAGTATGTGGGACAGCGGCATTTGGTGGGAGAAGGGTGCGTCCTCAGGAAGATGATTGAATCGGGGAACCTGTCCTCATTCATTCTGTGGGGCCCTCCCGGCGTGGGAAAAACCACCCTGGCGCACATCATTGCCCAAACCCTGGAAAGGGATTTCTTTACCCTGAGCGCCGTAACGGCCGGTGTCAAGGATGTGCGCGAGGTCTTTGAAAAGGCCCGGGGCTCATCGCTTTTCAACCAAAAAGGGGCGCCCATCCTCTTTATCGACGAGATTCACCGCTTCAACAAGGCCCAGCAGGACGCCCTGCTGGGAGCCGTGGAAAACGGAACCATCGTGCTTATCGGCGCCACCACGGAAAATCCCTCCTTTGAGGTCATTACTCCCCTGCTGTCCCGCTGCCAAGTCTTTGTGCTAAAGTCCCTGGAGAAGGCCGATTTACAGCAGCTGCTGCACCGCGCCCTCAAGGAAGACGTCCTCCTCAAGGAAAAGGTCATTGAACTCCGGGAAGAGGAAGCGCTCCTGCGCTACAGCGGCGGCGATGCCCGCAAACTCCTGAATGTGCTGGAGTTAGTGGTAGATGCCCAGGCCGGAAAGAGTCCCATCCTCCTGGACAACGCCACGGTAACAGGGTCCATCCAGGAGAACATGGCCATCTATGACAAGGACGGGGAAATGCACTATGACATTATCTCGGCCTTTATCAAGAGCATCAGGGGCTCAGACCCCAATGCCGCCATCTATTACCTGGCGCGCATGATTGACGGCGGCGAAGACCCGCTGTTCATTGCCCGGCGCCTATGCATCAGCGCCGCAGAAGACATCGGCCTTGCCAATCCCAACGCCCTGCTGCTGGCCAACGCCTGTTTTGACATTGTGTCCAAGATAGGGATGCCGGAAGGCCGCATTCCCCTGGCCGAAGCTACGGTGTACCTGGCCTCTTCTCCCAAGAGCAACGCCTCTTATCTGGCCATCGACAAAGCCCTGGAAGTGGTTCGCGAAACCGGGAACCAGCCCGTTCCGCTGCCCATCCGCAATGCGCCCACCAAACTCATGGAAGAGTTGGGGTATCACGACGGCTACAAGTATGCCCCCGACTATCCCGGCCATTTTGTAGACATGGAGTTCCTGCCGGACAGCCTTCGCGGCACCGTCTTCTACGAGCCGGCCCCCAACAAGCACGAAAACGTGCTTCGCGCCTATCTGGAAGCCTGCTGGCCCAAATACTACAAGAAATAGCCCCACACACACCACCTACGCGCGTCCGGAATAAAAGTTTTCGGAGCCTGAAAAAAGGCATCCGAAAACTTTTTTCCGTCCGCTCCACAACGCCAACGCGCAAAACTACAATCTTCTGCGGAATTCGGCCACGGTGATGGCCGTAGCAATGGCTGCGTTCAGAGATTCGGAGCCGGGGTCATCGGACGGATAGGGCGGAATGAAAAGGCGGTCGGTGACGGTGACGGCTGTAGGGGCCGAAATGCCATTGGCTTCGTTGCCGATAACAATCACGGAAGGGGCTTCCAGGCCGTTGGAAAGCGCTTTCTGGTAGAAGTTCTCCCCGTCCAGGAAGGTCCCGTACACCTTGCCGCCACGCTCCGCTACGACTTTGCAGAATTCCGGCACGGGGATATAGTGGAATGGGACGCGGAAAATGGCGCCCATGGTGGCCTGAACCACTTTGGGGTTGAAAAGGTCTACCGTATCGGGCGAAGCAAACACCCCGTCAAGGCCGAACCAGTCGGCAATGCGGAGGATGGTGCCCAGGTTGCCGGGGTCCCGGATGCCGTCCAGGGCCAGAAAGAGGCCTTTTGAGGGCACATCGGAGCGGGAAAGGTCTGCCGGCTTATGCACCAGCGCCAGGGCAGGAGAAGGCGAAGAAAGGCCGCTGATACGGGCCATGGCGGCCTCCCCTATTTCACTGCGCCGATATACCGCCTCTACCTGAAAAGAAGAGCGCAGGGCTTCTTCCACCAGCTTCTCCCCTTCCACCACAAACAGGCCGCTCTCATCGCGGAACTTCTTCTGCGACAACGACTTGATGAACTTAATTTCGGCACTCGTCATTATTTGTAACCCAGCATTTTCAGCATGCTCTCGGCCGACTGCTCTTCTGCAAAAACTTCCGTAGAGAGATTGCCGTCCTTGTCCCGGTCAATGAGGATGTGCCTCGGGGAAGGCATGAGGCAGTGCTTGATGCCGCCATAGCCGGAAATGGCCTCCTGATAGGCTCCCGTGTGGAAAAAGCCGATGTAAAGGTTCTCCCGGCGGCTGCGGATGGTGGGCAGGAAGATGGCGTTGGCGTGATAATCGGCATTGTAGAAATCCTGGCTGTCGCAGGTAAGGCCGCCCAGGAACACCCGCTGGTACTCGTCGTTCCACTTGTTGATGGGAAGGAGGATGAAGCGCTGGTTCAGGCCCCAGGTGTCCGGGAGGCAGGTCATGAATGAGTTGTCAATCATGTACCACTTCTCGCGGTCGTTCTGCTGTTTGATATCCAGAATCTTAAAGATGGTGGCGCCGCTTTCTCCCACGGTGAAGGAGCCGAATTCCGTGAAGATATCGGGCTCCTCAACGCCCATGGCATTGCAGGTAATCTTGATCTGGTTGACAATCTCCTCCACCATGTACTCGTACTCAAAATCCTGGGCCAGAGAGGTTTTGTTGGGCAGACCTCCGCCAATGTTGAGGCTGTCCAGTTCCGGGCAAATGGCCTTGAGCTCACAATACACCTTCACGCACTTGGACAGTTCGTTCCAGTAATAGGCGGTGTCGCGGATGCCGGTATTGATGAAGAAATGCAGCATCTTGAGGTGGAAGTTGGGATACTTGGCCACCGTGTTCTGGTAGAACTTGAGAATGTCCGAATACCGGATGCCCAGACGGGAGGTATAGAAGTCGAAATTGGGCTCTTCCTCGGAGGCAATCCGGATGCCCATCATGGTCTCCTCTTCTATAAGGCCGGCCAGGTCTTCAAACTCGTTCTTGTTGTCCAGTACGGGGATGATGTTCTTCCAGCCATCCTTGCGCAGTTTGGCAATGTTTTCTATGTACTGGGGGCGCTTGAAGCCGTTGCAGATGATATACAGCTTCTCTTTTTCCACCGAGCCGTCGCGCTCCAGAGCCTGAATCAGGTCCAGGTCATAGGCGCTGGAAGTTTCCAGATGGATGTCGTTTTTGAGGGCTTCGTGCACCACAAAGGCAAACTGCGAACTCTTGGTGCAGTAGCTGTAGTGGTACTTGCCTTTGTAATCGGCCTTGGCCATGGCCACGCGGAAGAGGCTCTTGGCCCGCTGAATCTGGGAAGAAATCTTGGGAAGGTAGGTAAGCTTGAGGGGCGTACCGTACTTGTCGATAATCTCCATCAGGTCTATGTCATTGAACCACAGGTTCCCGTCTTCTACCATGAATTCGTCCTGCGGGAAATCGAAGGTTTGCTCAATGAGGTCGATGTACTTGTTTTTCATTTCGGCTTGTAGGTTTATGAAAATCGTGCAAATATAAGTAAAAAATGCTTATTTTTGTACCTGTGAAACGGAGTATTCCCATATATTTGGCGCTACTGCTTCTTTTGGGAAGCGCCTGCAGTACCACCAAGTCGCTGCAGGACGGGCAGTACCTGCTCCGGAAAAACACCATCAAACTTAAGCAGAAAGAATTACCCGCCAGCGAATTAAGCTCCTACGTAGGCCAGAAACCCAACACCTACCTGCTGGGAATCAACCCTTTGTTGTCCGTTTACAACTGGAGTTCCAAAGAAAACAGCCTCTGGAGAAAAATCGGGGAAGCGCCGGTGGTCTATGACCCTTCCCAGGTGGACAAGAGCATCCAGAACATCGCCAACCACCTCCGCCACATCGGCTATTATGACTCGCAGGTGGAAAGCGGCATCGAGGTAAAAGGCCGCAAGGTCTACGTCACCTACTATGTTGCCCTGGGAAAGCGCTACAAGATTTCGGCCATCGACTATGAGCTGCCCTCCTACGGCAGCTTCCGGCAAGAATTTGAGGCCGACCTCCCCCACTCTACCGTGAGGCCCGGCGACTATCTGTCGGAATCGGCCCTGGAAGCGGAGGCCGAAAGGTCGGCCCTGTATTTCCGCAACCAGGGCTACTACGGCTTCACCCGTTCTTTCTACGCCTTTGAGGCCGATACCCTCGCCGGCGACGGCAACGCCCGTCTGAAAATGGCCATCCGGGATTATGACCACCGGAAATTCACCCTGGGCGAAGTGAAAATCACGCACCCGGAGCAGCTGAAAATCCGCAACTCCGTACTGGAAAACCTGAATACCCTGCGCCCCGGACAGCTGTACAACGAAGAAGAGGTGAACACCGTTTATACCCGTTTTTCCAGCGTGAACATGCTCTCCGGCGTGAATGTGAACATGAACCCGGTGTCCCAGGACAAAGTGGACTGCACCATAGACCTCCGCTCCTCCGGCCTGCAGGGCTTCAAAACCAACCTGGAAGCGTCCGTGAACTCCTCGGGCCTCATGGGCATCTCCCCCCAGCTCAGTTACTACCACAAAAACCTCTTCCACGGCGGTGAGGTGCTGAATATCGGCCTCCGGGGCAACTTCCAGTTCAAGTTCAAGGACCCCGCCTATGCAACGGAAATCAGCGTAACCTCCACCCTGCGTTTTCCCACCTTCCTGGGGCTGCCCAACCGCTATTTCCAGGGGCCCAACATTCCCCGCACCGACCTGGCCCTGGCTTTCAGTTACCAGGACCGTCCGGAATACCGGCGCACGGTCATTTCCTCGGCCCTTACCTACAATGGCCGGTGGGGCAACCGCCTGTTCTACCAGTTTACGCCCATCCGGGCCAATATCGTGCGGGTGTTTGACATGTCGGAAGAGTTCAGCGGGACCATCGGCAAAAGCCTGTACATGATGCAGGCCTACAGCGACAACTTTGACCTGGGCATTGGCGGGACGCTGTATTACACCACCAATTCATCGGCCATTCCCCAGACGCCCTATCATTATTTCCGCCTGGGAGTGGACCTGGCCGGCAATCTGCTGAGCCTCTTCAACCCGCTCATGCCCGTCAATGAACTGGGGAAGCATACCATCTGGAATACGCCCTATGCCCAGTACGTCCGGGGAGAATTCCAGACCGGCAAGGTTTTCCGTTTCGGGAAGGCCGACAAACACGCCCTGGCCCTGCGTTTCTGGGCCGGAGCCGCCTATGCCTACGGCAACGGGGTGCTGCCGCTGGAACGCTCTTTCTACAGCGGTGGCGCCATGAGCATGCGCGGCTGGCAGTCCAGGGCCCTGGGACCGGGCACCAGCACCTTCTACACCGACATTTTCTCCATCCCCAGCCAGGTTGGCGACATCAAACTGGAGGCCAATGTGGAATACCGTTTCCCGCTGGTGAGCAAACTGGAGGGCGCCCTGTTTGTGGACGCCGGCAACATCTGGGACTTCCCCATGTCCAATGAAGACGAAGACGAGTTCATCCAGACGTTTATCGAAAACTACGGCGGCTATTTCAGCTTCAAGGACCTTCCGGAGAGTTTTGCCATGAACTGGGGCGCCGGGCTCCGCATCAACCTGTCGTTCATTCTCCTGCGGCTGGATCTGGGCATCCGCCTGCATGACCCTGCCCGCGCGGAGGGAGACCGATGGCTCGCTCCCGCCCAGTGGTTTAAGCGCAGCAATATGGCCGTCCACTTTGGCGTGGGCTACCCCTTCTAAAGACCCGCTTTTCGGAGGGCCTTCTTGAGGGTGGGCAGCATGTGGGAGGCATAGCGCATCATGCCCAAATCTGTGAGGTGAATGCCGTCCACGCAGGCTTCCCCGTCGTCTCCCAGCATGCCTTTGGCCCCTACATAGAAGATGTTTTTCTCTCCGGCGCTTTTGAGTTTCAGGAACAGTTCGGCCTGGGCCAGATTCTTGTCCTGAACTTCCTTGGCAATGGCATTGTCCACCACGGCGTGGGTGAAGATGGGGTCTTCCACAAAGATAACGGGCACCTCAGGATGGGCCTTCCGCACAATCCGGAAGAAAGCCTCCCCCTTTTCCCGGATGGTTTCCGGGGCGGAGTTAGGCACATAATCCAGAACAATGACGGCAGGATTCTGCACCCTGGCAATGAGCTCTGCCACTTCCAAATCCAGCTGGGCATTGCCACTGAAACCCAAGTTAATCACTTCCCGGTTCACGGCGCGGGAGAGGATGGCCGTATGCGCCATGCCGGCACGGGAGGCGCAGCCGCCCTGCAGGATGCTGGTGCCGTACATCACGATGGGCCTGTCGGCCTTGGGGGTATCGGCAAGCGGCGGCAGCACCGAATAGCCCTCGGGTACGCCGATTTCCAGGAAATCCAGGCGGTCGTACAGCGGAAGATAGAGCATGTATTCACGCATCAGGGGATCCATGTTCGCCACCAGTTTGCGCTCATGGTCTTTCTTGTAGGCGCCGTTCCAGTCGAAGCCGCTGCCTACAAAACGCCACTTGCCGTCAAGGAGGGCATACAGGTCCAGGCCGCCGCAGCCGGCGTCGGTCATGTGGGGCATATGGTTGCCTCCGTTGGTCCAGCGGGCGTGCACGGAAGGGGCATCCGTGCGGAAACGCACATACAGGCCGGCCGAATTCAGGCTCAGCCGCCAAAGGGGTCCACGGCTAATCTGCTCATAGTGGGCCGGGAAACGCTGGTATCGGCCCGACGTTGCCTCAATGGCCTTGCCATACAGCGGCAAATCCTGGGCGTTGGTATACTTGATATCCTGGGCATAAAGGCCGATGCCGGCGGCCAGAAGAAGCATGGAGAGAATCAATGGTTTCATAAGCGCACAAATGTTTGACGTAAAGATGGCAAATTTTTTCCGAAAGATTGCTAACTTTGGCCGAAAATGGCATGGGAAAAGTTCATACAGGTAATTCTTCCGCTTCATCTGGAGTGGGAACCTTATTATGAACTGGAGGATGCCCGCGTGGGCGAAAGGGTGAAGGTGGAGTTTGCCCACAGGGAGTACATAGGCGTGGTGAGCAAGGTGGGTGTGAAGCCGGAAGTGGAGAAGGTGCTTGAGGCCCGGCGCACGGAACTGCCGCCTGTAGGCCCGCAGGAAATTGCCTTCTGGAGGCAGCTGGCCGATTATTACCTCTGCGGCGTGGGAGAAGTTTTCAAAGCCGCGTACCCCACGGTTTTAAGGCAGGGAAAGCCCCGGAAAGTGCCGGAGTTAAGCGGCCGGCTCCCGGACGGCTCTGCCCTCTCTCCTTTCACAGAAACGGCCATGCAGGCCATCCTGGAAGGGTTTAAACGCAAAAAGACCGTGCTCCTTCAGGGCTCCGGAAAAACGGAGTTGTATCTGGAGCTGGCCCGCCGCACGCTTTCACAGGGGAAAAGCGTCCTGTTCCTGGTGCCGGAAATTGCCCTGGCCCGCCAGCTGGAAACGCGCATTAGCGCCCTCTTCCCGGATCTTCTCACCTACGACAGCTCCCAGACCACCGGCACCCGGAGGGCCATTGCCCAAGTTGTCCGGGATAACCCCGCCACCCTGGTACTGGGTACCCGCAGCGCCCTTTTCCTGCCCTACCACAAGCTGGGCCTTATCATCGTGGACCAGGAACATGACCCCTCCTTCAAACAGGATTCCCCCACCCCGCGCTACAACGCCCGCGAAAGCGCCATCCTCCTGGCAGCGGTCCATGGAGCCAACGTGCTGCTGGGCAGCGCCACCCCCTCGTTGGAGTCTTTGTATAATACTGAAACAGGGCTGTTTACAAGGGTGCAATTACCCCAAAACTTCAGCGCAGAGGTGCAGCTTGTCAACACCTCCGCAGAGAGCCGGAAAAAAGGCATGTCCGGCAGCTTCTCTTTCAAACTCATCGCTGCCATGAAAACGGTCCTGGACAGTGGCGGGAAGGTGCTTCTGCTGTGCCGGGGCAAAGCTGCCATTCCAGAGTGTGAGGAGGAGCTACGGGCGCTTTTCCCGGGCAGCGCCATTGAGCTGACCACCCCTGCCGGCGCCAAACTCTGCGGGGAATACCCCCTCATCGGCATCCTCCAGGCCGACGGCCTTCTGGGAAAGGACGATTTCCGGGCCGATGAAAAAGCCCTCCAGCTGCTCCAATGGCTTCGGGGCCGTTGCCATCGGCTGCTGATCCAGACCCGCGAAGACAAGCACCCCGTCTTCACAGCGCTGGCCCAAAACGGCGACGGGCTCAGCTTCCTTCCGGAGCGCCGCGCAGTGGGCTACCCGCCCCTTACCCGCCTCATTCACATTAATTTACGGGACAAGAGCGTCAAACGGCTGGAATACATGAGCGCCCTTCTGTCCCGCGAACTGGCCTTCCTCCCAACGGTCATCGGCCCCTTTGCCCCCACCCAGGATGAAAATGCGCCGGAACAACTCCGCTGCATCCGCCTCCTGCTTCCCCGCGACCGCCAGCTGCTGGAGCGCAAGAAAGCCCTTCTCACCGTGGTTTCCTCCTTCGAAAAGGCCCGCAAGTACCAGAGGCACATTGTTATTGATGTGGATCCGTTGTAGGATATCGTGGAACAGCGTGGAACTTTTTTGGGAGAGTTCCGTTTTTATTGCTATCTTTGTAAGTTAGTAGATTCCCGGTGGCCCGGGAATGACAAAGCAGAACACTATGGGTAAAATCATTGCTATAGCCAACCAAAAGGGCGGAGTGGGCAAAACCACCACGGCCATCAACCTGGCGGCCTCGCTGGCGGCACTGGAGAAAAGCGTCCTCATCATTGACGCAGACCCCCAGGCCAACACCACCTCCGGCCTCAACTTCGACCCCGAAAGCACCAATCACCGCACCTTGTACGAGATTCTCATCGGCAAGCTTGCGGCAGAGGATGCTCTTATCCAGACCGAGCTTCCCAAGCTCCACATGATTCCCTCGCACATCAACCTGGTGGGCGCGGAAATCGAGCTTCTGGAAGTTCCGGAGCGGGAATCGGTGCTGAAAAAGGCCCTGCAGTCCCTCCGGGACAACTATGACTATATTATTATTGACTGCTCCCCTTCCCTGGGCCTTATCACGGTGAACTGCCTCACGGCGGCCGATTCAGTGATGATTCCCGTGCAGCCGGAATTCTTTGCGCTGGAAGGCCTTGCAAAACTCATCCAGACCATCCGTCTGGTGCAGAACGGCATTAACCCGCAGCTCACCATCGAGGGCTTTGTGGTTACCATGTTCGACGGGCGCACCAAGGTGCACAACCAGGTGGTGGCCCAGCTCAGGGAACACTTCAAAGACATGGTATTCAATACCATCATCCAGCGGAGCATCCGCCTCAGCGAAGCTCCCTCCTACGGCAAGCCCATCATCCTGTATGACGTGATGAACAACGGCACCTCCAATTACCTGAATCTGGCAAAAGAAGTACTGGACAAGAACAATGGCTAAGACACAACACGGCCTGGGCAAAGGCCTGGGCGCCCTGCTGGGAGGCGAAGACCTCTCCGAACTCCGCAAACCCGTGGGATATATCAATAAGGAAGTGGTATCCAAGGAAGGCAAACCGCAGGACACCTCGGACGTGCTGCGCATTCCGGTAGACCTTATCGAGCCCAACCCCTACCAGCCCCGCATGAGTTTTGACACCGAAGCCATGAAGGAGCTGGCCGATTCCATCCGTACCTTCGGCCTCATCCAGCCCATCACGGTGCGCCGAAAGGGAGACAAGTACCAGATTATCAGCGGTGAACGCCGCTACCGCGCCTCCATCATGGCCGGCATGGACATGATTCCCGCCTACATCCGCGACGCCTCCGAACAGGGCATGCTGGAGATGGCCATTGTGGAGAACATCCAGCGGGAAAACCTGGACCCCATTGAGGTGGCCATGAGCTATCAGCGCCTTATGGAAGAATGCCGGCTCACGCAGGAGCAGATGGCCGACAGGGTGGGCAAGAAACGCGCCTCCGTAGCCAACCAGCTGCGCCTGCTGAAACTGCCCGCCAAAGTGCAGCACGACCTGAAAGTGGGCCTGGTGAGCGTGGGTCACGCCAAGGTGCTCCTGGGGGTGGAAGACCCCGCCGTCCAGGAGATGCTCTGTGACCTTATTGTGAAAAACGGCCTTTCCGTGCGTCAGCTGGAAGAAAAAGTGAAGGCGCTGGACAAAGAGGCATCGGCCCCTTCGGCAAAGCCCGAACCGCAGGAACTGCCGGAAATGTATTACCGGCTGCTGGAAAACGTGGGACGCTATTTCGGCGAGAACATTTCCCTCAAACGCAGCAAGGACGGCAAGGGAAGCCTTACCATCAAGTTCGACTCCGACGCCCAGATGGAGCAGTTCCTCACCGCCCTGGACCCGCTCCGATGAAACTGCGCCAGCTCATAGCAATCGGCCTGGGGCTCCTCCTCGGGGCAATCCCCCTTCGCGGCCAGTACAGAGACGACCAATTCAAACGGGACGCCTTTACCCAGACCTATGCCGATACCACGGAGCAGGCCAAGACCGACACCTCGGCCCTGTTCAGTTTCAAGGAGTTCTTCGGGGGCCTGGCCCACAAACGCACCGCCTCACTGAAAACGCTCACCATGGGCTCGGTGGTGTTCATTGGCGGCAACCAGATTTACAACCGCCAATACTGGAAACTGCCCATCATCTATGGCGGAATTGGCGCCGGCATCTATGGCGGCATCCATTTCAACAAACTGTACCAGGAAAGCGGAGAACAGAAGTACAATACCTACAAGACGCTTTCCATCGTGGGGGCCGGCCTCTGCTACTGGGGCTCGCTCATGGACGGTGCCATCATGTACGACCGGGGCGGGAAATGGCCCAATCCGGCCAAATCTACGGTGTATTCCCTGCTCCTGCCCGGCCTGGGCCAGATTTACAACGGCGAGGCCTGGAAAGTGCCCCTGTATTGGGGCCTTATAGCCGGCAGCGTGCATTTTTACATAGACAACGACACCCAGTACAAGCGCTGGAAAAACATCCATAACCTGGCCACCGCCGACGATGTGGAGGAACGGCCGCCCCAAAGCGGGGAAACGGCCAAGTATTACCGGGACGTGTACCGCCGTTACCGCGACTACTCCATGCTCTTCATTGCCGTAACCTATCTGCTGCAGGTGATAGACGCCAACGTGTTTGCCTATATGCAGGGCTTTGAGGTGAACGATGACATTTCCATGCGCATAGAACCCACCCTGATGCCTTACAACCAATACGCCTCCGCGTCCCCGGCCGTGGGCATGAAGCTGGGTATAAGATTTTGAGTATGAAGAAATTATCACTGATATTCCTGTCCCTTTTGCTGGCCCTTCCCCTCTTTGGCGGGCCCACTGACTACAAAAACCGCCGCCAGCTCATCAAGGAAAACGCGGAACTCCTCAGGCGCATTGAGGAACTGGAGCAGGAGGTGGCCTCCTACCGGCAGGACCGCTCCGAGAAAGAACTCCTGGAAGAAGAGCTTTCCGGAGAGAACGAGAACAAGATATCGGCCGGACTGGAAAACTACACCACCAACACCGACACCCTGCTGGGACAGTGGTATCTGCACCGTGTATCCCGCATCCCCGGACGGGAGCAATACAACATGGATTCCGTGCGCTTCACTTCCAATGTCCCGGATTCCGTCCTGATGCGGCGCCTGGAGCAGATGAACGCCTTCATCACCCTGCCTTTCAACGAGACGGTGAAAAACTACATGATTCTGTACTCGGAGAAAATGCCGCGCAAGATGGCCGAAATGATGGGGCTTTCCCAGTATTACATGCCCATCATTGAGGAATCCCTCCGCCGGTATGACCTCCCGCTGGAGCTGAAATACGTGGCCGTCATTGAGAGCGCCTTCAACCCCAGGGCGGTTTCCCGCGTGGGCGCCACGGGCATGTGGCAGTTCATGTACCGCACCGCCGTGAGTTACGGCCTGCGCATAGACTCCTACGTAGACGAGCGCATGGATCCCATCAAATCCATTGACGCCGCTGCGCGCTATTTCCGCGACGCCTACCGCATCTTCGGGGACTGGTCCCTGGCCATCTCCTCGTACAACTGCGGTTCCGGCAATGTGAACAAGGCCATCAAACGGGCCGGCGGCCGGCGGGATTTCTGGAGCGTGTATGAGTACCTTCCCCGCGAAACCCGCGGCTATGTGCCCGCCATGGTGGGCGCCATGTACGCCTTCCGTTACGCCAAGGAATATGGCCTGGAGCCCGATCCCCTGGCCCTTCCCACCTACGTGGACACCTTCCACATCCACCAGAACCTGCATTTTGCGCAGGTGAGCGAGCTGCTGGGCATCCCGCTGGACGATGTCCGCGACCTGAACCCGCAGTATTACAAAGACATCGTCCCGGGCGCCTCCGGCGACGAAGTCATCCGCCTGCCGTTCAACTACTCATCGGCATTCCTGGATGTGCAGGACACCATTTACAGGCACCGGGCCGATATCCTTTTCGCCACCAAGGTGGAGGACGGAAGGGAGACGGTGGGCGGCAAGCCCGTCCCTACATCGGCCAAAGCTTCCGGCAATACCGGAGCGTGGGTGTATTATAAAGTAAAGGGAGGCGACACCCTTTCCAAGATTGCCCGGAAGTACAATACCTCCGTCAAACAGATTAAAACCTGGAACAACCTCAGGAGCGACAGCATTGCCATCGGACAGCGCCTGAAGGTTGGCAAGCGATAAAGTAGTTATGGATAACAATCAGCCCAAACCCCAAAACCAGCTCCAGTTGGAGCTCAAGCCCGAAATCGCCAAGGGCAGCTATTCCAACCTGGCCATTATCTCGCACTCCCGCAGCGAGTTCATCATTGACTTTGCCACCACCCTTCCCGGCCTGCAGAAGCCGGAAATCGGGAACCGCATCATCATGACGCCGGAGCACGCCAAACGCCTGATGAACGCCCTCTTTGACAACATTTCCAAGTACGAGGCCCAGTTCGGCGTCATCGACCTCAGCGGCGGAAAAGGCCCGCAGGGCGGCGGCACCTTCAACCTGGCCGATTTCGGTCCCCTGGGCGGAAACAAGTCGTAGCGATGGATTTCAGCCACATCAAGGCCTTCGCCATGGACATAGACGGCGTGGCCACGGACGGAGGCGTTTTTTGCAATGAGAACGGAGACCTCCTGCGCACCTACGATGCCAAAGACGGCTTTGCCATCCGCATGGCGGTGATGCACGGCTATCCGGTGGCCATCATCACCGGCGGCCGCTCCGAGAGCATCCGTAAACGAATGATAACCAGCGGTGTAAAGCCAGAGGACGTATTCCTGCACTGCCGCGACAAAAGGGAGGAATTCGGGATTTTTTGCCAGCGCTATCGCCTACAGCCGTCGGAAGTCATGTATTTTGGCGACGATGTTCCGGACATGGACTGCCTCAAAGCTGCCGGTTGCGGGGTTTGCCCCTGTGACGCCGTAGAGGAAGTGAAAGCCATTGCCGACTGGGTGTCCCCCTTCCCGGGAGGAAAGGGCTGTCTGCGCCACAGCATAGAGACCGTACTGCGCTCCCAAGGGCAGTGGGTCTTTGAAGCCCGGCAATACAAAAAAATGTTCTGATGCTGGAAGGAAAACGCATTATCCTGGGCAGCAATTCTCCAAGAAGAAGAGAATTGATGCAAGGATTGGATATTGATTTTACGGTAGATACGGGAAACAACTTTCAGGAAAACTTTGGACCGGAAGTCCCCTATGACCAGGTTCCCCGCCTCATGGCCGAGGGCAAATCTTTCGGTTTTCACCGGCCGCTGGAGCCCGGCGAAATCCTCATCACCGCCGACACCATGGTCATCCTGCCCGCTGCCGGGGAGCAGCCCGGCGAGATTCTGGGCAAGCCCCGGGACCGCGCCGATGCCCTCCGGATGCTCCGGGACCTTTCCGGCCGCAAGCATCATGTAACCACGGCGGTAACCCTGAGGGACTGCCGGCATCACAAAAGCTTTGACGTAACCACCCAGGTGTGGTTCAAGGCTCTTACCGAGGAGGAAATCGCCTACTATGTAGACACTTACCTTCCCTACGACAAAGCCGGCGCCTATGCCATCCAGGAATGGATCGGGCACATTGGCATCACGCGCATAGAGGGGTCTTATTTCAATGTAGTGGGCTTTCCGGTGCAGCGGGTGTATGAGGCCCTGCTGTCATTCTGAGGCCTCTCTCCACGCATAGAAATCGGCCACGGCCTGCTCTAAAGAAGTGCACTGATAGCCCAGTTCCCGCTGGGCTTTTTCGCTGCTGTACCATTCCTCACAAAGCATTTGCCGGATGTTGTGCGGATACAGCATGGTCTTGATTTTCAGCGCTTTGCAAAGGATGCCCACCGCGCCCGCAAGCCGAACCGCAAAGGCGGGCACTTCCACGCAGCGCTGCCTGTAACCGCACACCCGGGCTTGCAGCTGAAAGAACGCCTTCATGGAGAGGCATCGGCCGGTCAGGAGATAGCGGCCCTCCCCTTGGGAAAGGGCGTTCACAATGGCCCTGGCCGCATCTTTTACGGGAAGATAGCTTTTGGCTCCGGGAAGGGCGAACATGAGGGGCTTCCTGTAAGCGGCCAACAGCAGCTGCCCGGAAGAGGGCTTGCTGTCAAAGGGGCCCACCATGAATCCAGGATTCACCACCACGGTCCGCAGCGCCGGATGCTGCCGCGAAAACGCCAGCACAGCGTCTTCCCCGGCCTTTTTACTCAGGGCGTACGGCGAGGTGTCATACGGCGGGCCAAAGGGGGTTTCTTCCGTTGCCGGCTGCTCCTGAAGGCCGATTTGGAGGGTATTGGCGGTGCTGGTGTGGACAAGCGTCCGAACGCCTGCTTGGAGGGCCACCTCGCAGAGCATCATGGGAAGGTCCCGGTTCACCGGATAAAAATCTTCAACGCAAGGGAGCGTCATGTCGGTGGTGCCGGCGCAGTTGATGATGGCCGAGCAGCCCTCCACCGCAGCCTGCAGCGCTTCCCGCCGAAGGAGACTGCCGATGCGCTCCTCTGCGCCCGGAACGCCCAGGGGCCTTCGGACCAGGAGGCGGGTGGGAATGCCCCTTTTCAGGAGCTCCTCCAGAACATTTCGGCCCAAAAGGCCACTGGCACCCAGTAGTAGAACCTTCTCCATCAGTGCGCCGCCTTCTTATGGCCGCTGAACCAAAGCTGGGGCAGTTCCATGGCCAGAATAATACCCAGTACAATGGCCACGGCCACTTTCAGGGCCAGGAAACCGTAATGGGAAGAAAGGTCAAACTGCTCGGCCGTCAGATAATAGGAGAACCAGAAGAGGCCGGCTCCCGGGACCAGCGGGAAAATGCCGCAGATGATGAAAATCTGGGCCGGGCAACGGGTGGGAACGGCGACAAAGCGGGACAGCAGGCACACCACCACGGAGGCAAAGAGCGTGGAAATCACGGGCGAAGCCCCCACAAAACGGAGGAAAACCAGATAGACCACCCAGCCCAGGATGCCGATGATTCCCGTCAGGAGATACTGCGCCTTATCTACGGCATACAGTACGGCAAAGCCCCAAGTTCCCAGGAAAGCGCCCAGCGCCTGCACCGGGAAACTGTAGGTTTCCTGACTCACGGTAACCCCGGGAAGCTGGATGAGGCCGCCAAAAATCCAGCCGTCCAGCATAAAGGCTACGGACACCCCCAGCGCGATGCAGAAAAAGCCCAGCAGGGCGTCTGTGAGGCGGGTAAGGCCGGCCAGATGGTCCGAATTGGCCAGGTCCCGGACCCCGTTGGTGAAGGCGACGCCCGGCACCAGGGGCATGATGGCCCCCACAATGATATTGCTCAGGCTCTCCCCCAGCCCCAGGCGCCAGCAAGTGATGCAAAGGAGCATGGTTACCAGGGCGTTGCAAATGGAGCCCACAATCTTGGAAAGGTAGCGGTTGCTCACGTACAGCACAAAACAGTACAGCAGCACACCGCTCAGGGTGGCGGCCAGGCAGTCCATGATGCTGCCGCCAAAGACAATGCCAAAGCCGCCGGAAGCCACCCCGGAAGCCAGGATTTGCAGCCAGTCGGCCTTCTTGGGAATTTGCTTGATTTCTTCCAGACGCACGCGTGCTTCCTCTACGCTGTATTTGCCCTGGGAAATCTCATAGCTGAGGCGGTTCACGGCCGTAACTTTATTCAGCTGGGAACCGCGGATGGGAATGAAGTCCACGTTGGCATAGGTAGAGGCCTGGCCGCCGGCTTTGGCCACCTTTCCCGCCTTTCCGGTGGTGAAAATGCCATTGGAAAGGATGAAAAAGTGCTTGGAGTCTACCCCGTAATGGGTGGAGATACGGGCCATGATATCCTCGACGCGGGATATCTCCGCGCCGTTTTCCAGCAGGATGTGCCCTGCTTCCGAGGCCAGTTCCAGGACCTGTGCAAAATCCGGTTTCTCTTCCATGCCGCAAAATTAAACATTTTTAATTAATTTTGTGCCGGATGAACGCATTTACCCAAACAATTCTTCAGTGGTACGCAGAGTTTGGCCGGGATCTCCCCTGGCGCCGCACCCGCGACCCTTACCCCGTGTGGCTCAGTGAGATTATCCTCCAGCAAACCCGCGTGGTGCAAGGGACGGCCTATTGGCACCGTTTCCTGGAGCGTTTCCCCTCGGTGGAGATGCTGGCCGATGCTTCCGAGGACGAGGTCCTGCGCCTCTGGGAAGGCCTGGGCTACTACTCCCGGGCCCGGAACCTGCACGCTGCCTCCAAGCAGATTGTGGCCCGGGGGCACTTCCCGGACACCCTGGATGGCATCCGCGCACTCAAGGGAGTCGGGGATTATACGGCGGCGGCAATCGGCTCCATTTGCTTCGGACTGCCCGCTGCCGTACTGGACGGGAATGTGTACCGGGTGCTTGCGCGATATTTCGGGATAGCCACTCCCGTGGGAAGCCCCCAGGCGCAAAAGGAGTTCCGGGCTCTTGCGCAACAGCTTTTGCCCGCCGATGAGCCGGCCGCCTTCAACCAGGGCATGATGGATTTCGGCGCCACGCAGTGCACCCCCCGCAGCCCCGACTGCCTGCATTGTCCCCTTCAAAAGGGCTGCAATGCCTTCCGCACGGGCCGCACCTCGCTGCTGCCCGTGAAAAAAGCCCCCGCAGCGGTGAAAGAGCAGCGCCTCACGTACATTTACCTCCGCGTAAACGGCTGCACGGCCATCCGCCGCCGCGGCCCCGGCGACATCTGGCAAGGGCTCTGGGAGCCGGTGGCGACAGACCACCGGTCCATGCCGGTGGTGACGTCATGCCCGGCCCTGACCGGGCATCTGACCCTGCTCCGCTCCGGGGTAAAGCACCAACTCACCCATCGGCGCATCCTGGCCGATTTCTACCTGGCAGAACTCCCCTCCCGGCCGGAACTCCCCGAGGGCTACCGCTGGATACGCGAAACGGAGCTTGACCGTTACGCCAAGCCCCGCCTGTTTGAACTACTGCTGGAAAGCCTTTAATCGTCTTCGTCCTCTTCCGGAAGCACAATCTGCTTGTACTGGTTCTGGCGCTTGTGCCAACGTTCGCGGGCATACTGCTGCATATCGGTCACGGTGTCGTTCTCGTCGATAATCTCCACACCCTGAATGGTTTCAATGATGTCTTCCAAAGTGATGATTCCCTGGAAGCAGCCGTAATCGTCAATGATGAGGGCAATCTGGTCCTTGGTCTTGAGGAGGCTCTCCCAGATGTCACTCACGGACGTTTCTTCATGGAAGGCCGCTATTTTTCGCTTGATGGAGCCCAGGCGCACGTCAAACTTGTCATCGGCCAGCTGCTCCAGCACGTCGTAGCGCAGGATGTAGCCCGTAATGAATTCCGGGGATTCGGCATACACCGGGATGCGGGAGTTGTGTGAAAGGTTGTCCCGTTTGTAGAACTGCCTCAGGGTCATGGATTCCGGCGCAATGGCCGCCACCACGCGCGGAGTCATCACGTCGTAGGCCTTGATATCGTCCAGCTTGATGATGTTCTGGATAACTTTGTTTTCCGTATTGTCAATGACGCCTTCTTCCTCGCCGATATTGGCCATGGCCGACACTTCTTCGCGGGAGATGCCGGTGTCCGGCTCGTCGTCGGAGATGGAATCGTGCAGCTTTTCAATGAGCCACACCACGGGATAAAGCAGGTACACCAGGAACTGCATCACCTTGGCAAGGCCCAGGAGGTCTTTCCAATGGGAGGTGCCGATGGTCTTGGGCACAATCTCGGAGAAAACCAGGATGAGCACCGTCATGATGGCCGATATGATCCCGAACCAGTGTTCCCCGGTAAGGAGCGTGGCCTGGTGACCCACTGCAGCGGCACCCAGCGTATTCGCAATGGTGTTGAGGGACAGGATGGCGCTGAGCGGACGGTCCGGGTCCATCTTGAATTTCATGAACAGGGCCGCATTCTTGTCGCCTTCATCTTCCCGCATGGAGATGTAAGAAATGGGGGTGGACATGAGCACCGACTCCAACAGCGAACACAGGAAGGAAATTCCCATGGTGAGGAGCAGGTAGAAGATAAGGAGCGTCATACAGTGCGGCCTTCAATGATTTATCTTGCAAATTTACAGTTTTTTTGGAAGATTTCACATATATTTGCGTATGCATACCTTTCTTCTTTGTTTTTTACTTCTAATCCCGCCCATGGTGGACATCCCCGGCAAAGCCTTCCGGATGAGCGCCACCGAAATCACCAATGCCCAGTACGAAGCCTTCGACCCTTCGCACGCCGCCCTGAGGGGCTATGAGGGCTTCTCATCGGCCGATGACGAGGCCGTGGTGATGGTTTCGTGGGAAGAGGCATCGGCGTACTGCGAATGGCTGTCTGAGCGTACGGGAAGGCGTTTTCGCCTGCCCACCGAGGCCGAATGGGAGTACGCCTGCCGCGCGGGTACCACTACGCCCTACAACACCGGGGAAAGCTTCCCCAAGGAGCAGTGGAAGGTGCAGGAGAACACCCGGGACAAAGTGCCCGTAGACCTCACCGTGGCCCGGTTCGCCCCCAATGCCTGGGGCCTGTATGACATGCACGGCAACGTGGAGGAATGGTGCCAGGACGCGTGCTCCAGTTCCCCTGGCGGGCCCATGGACCTCCGCGCCGTGCGTGGCGGCTCCCACAACACTCCCGTGGAATTCCTCCGGAGCGATGCCCGAAGTGCCTCCATTCCCGAGGACCGATCGGTGCTTCTTGGGTTCCGCATTGTGGAAGACCTCTTTCCTGACTCAAATCGGTCATTTCCGGCCCAAAATGACCGATTTGACAAATGCATAGAGCTGAAAACCGACAAAAATGGCCAAAAACGTCCGATTTCAAATTCTGCCCCAGTATTCATGGAACCCATTCCGTACGTTCTTGCGCCGGTGGACGGGTCGCCCTTCTACGCCCATAACCACCAGCCGGCCGTGACCCGGCTCCCGGAAGGCGGTCTTCTGGCCATCTGGTTTTCCACCAATGCCGAAGCCGGAAGGGAGATGGTGGTGCTGGGGTCCCGTTTCGACGGAAAGGAGTGGTCCCCCGCCACCCTTTTCTGCAAGGTACCGGGCCGGAACATGACCGGCAGTGCCCTCCTCACCCTGGAGAGCGGGGAAATACTTCATTTCCAGGGCGTTGGCGATGCCGGTGAATGGAAGGACCTGGCCCTTGCCCTGCGCGTCAGAAGCCCCCGCGGAGAGTGGTCGGCCCTTCGCTACATTGAGCCGGAGCACCGGGTGCGCCACCAGGTCATTGCCGGTCCCATCGTCGCCCGGGACGGACGCATCCTTCTTTGCTGCGACGCCGGACCCGGCGGACAGGCCGGCACTTCGCTCCACGTTTCCAAGGACGGCGGCAGCACCTGGGAAGACACCGGCAGCATCCTGAAAGGCATCCACGCCGGCATTGTGGAACTCCGGGACGGCCGCCTCATGGCTTTCGGCCGGGGCAATGCCATTGACGGCCACATGCCCTGCAGCATCTCGGCCGACGGCGGCTTCACCTGGCACTACAGCGCCACGGAGTTCCCGCCCATCGGCAGCGGACAACGCTTGGTTCTCAAGCGTTTACAGGAAAGACCGCTCCTACTGTGTTCCTTCGGCCCCGACGGCCTTTTTGCGGCCCTCAGCTACGACGAAGGCAGGAGTTGGCCCGTGAAAAAACTCCTCACGGACGGCACGCCGCGCACGCTGGACGGGGGCGCCTGGACCGGAACTTTCACCCTGGACGCCACCCATGCCGAGCCCAAAGGCTACCTGGCCTGCACCCAAACCCCGGACGGGGTAATCCACCTCCTTTCCAGCCGCGTGCACTACCGCTTTAATCTGGCTTGGATAGAACAGGCAAAATAACTATATTTGTAGGATAGAAATTGATTAAACACACTTTTAGTACATGACAAAATTTGAAATAATTGCCGTAAATTATTGATTGTCAGTTAATTATATTTGCAAAAGACCTCAAAATTTCGTAACTTTAAGGTATATAACTACCACATTATTACCATGTTACGAAACCTCGAGGTC
>JAGBJY010000038.1 GCA_017934185.1 Bacteroidales bacterium
ACCAAAACTACAAAAAAATCCCCTGCTGGAACAGCTCCGGCAGGGGTCATTTTATTTTCAGCACAAGGGGTCAAGCGAAAAACAGCGCAAGGGGTCACACCACGGCGGTGCAGGGGGTCACGCGCGCGCGGCTTTTCCAGGGGCTACTTTCACCGGATTGTCCAGATAGGGTTACCCACCTCGGCGTAAGAGCCGCGAATCTTGGCAAAGGTAAGGAAGTCGGAATTGACTTTAAACAGGTCAGTCAGGATGACGGACAAGCCCACGGAAGGATAGAAAATGGGCGTTACGCGGCCATCGGAGCGGGCCAGCTGGGAAGCCCAGTCGTTACGGGCGGTCACATCCAGGAAAATCATGTTCTTCAGGCCCAGCTGGGCGGTACCGAACACGCTCTGGACCTGGTCGCGGTAGGTTTCCTTGTCAAAGGCCTTTCCCGTCTCCATGTTGTTGAAGGTGAATAGGTTGGCAACACCAAGGAGGTCTCCGCCAATGGCCGTTCCGCGATAGAAATAGTCTTCGATGGAAGCGCCCAGGACGGCATTCAGCTGGAAGAGGTTCTCGCCGAAGGTCTTGTGCACGTTCAACAGCACGTCGCCGTAGGTCTGCCGGGTCTTCATGTCATCGTAGTAGTAACGGCCGTATTCGCCGGCGAACAGACCGTTGGAACTGGCATAGAACTTCTGCTCGGCGATGGTGGCGTTGTAGTCGGTGCGCACACGGGCCTGGATGTCCAGCCAGTCGGTAATGTCAAAGCTCAGGGAGCCGCCGGCCAGGAAACGGTTCTTGCCTGTGTTGAACAGGTTGCGGTTCACCAGCCAGAAGGGGTTCTGCATGGACATTTCGTTGGCGCTCCAGAACTGCGTGGGGAAATTGCGCTGCGGGTTGTAACGCTCGTACACTGCATAGGCGTACAGGTTGTCACCGGGGCTCATCAGGTACACGGGGACCAGCGGGTTGTGGTACAGACCGCCGGAGAGCATGTTCTGCTCATCCACCTTCATGTACATGCCCAGCAGGCTCAGGTGCAGGCGGTTCTGGAGGAAGTCCACCGTCTGGTGGGCCGTGACGTTGAATCGGCCGTACTTGTTGTTGGGGATAATGCCGTCGGCACCGTTCCATCCGGCCGACACATAGGTAGAGTAGTTCTCTCCGCCCATGGACAGGGACACGGTGTGAGACTGGTTCACGCCTGTCTGGAAGAAGTCGTTGATGCTCCAGGCAGGGGCCACGTTCAGGCGGTTGCCCCAGGAGGAATACTGGCCCAGCTTGCTGCCATAGGTGCTTTGCAGGCGGGGAAGCATGAACGGGGTGCTGAAGGTGGTGCTGTTGGAATAACTCACATGCACGCCTTCCTCACCGCCTCGGGTGGTGAGCATGAGGATACCGTTGGCAGCCTTGTAGCCGTACAGGGCGGCGGCAGAAGGACCTACCAGGGCACTCATATCGGCCACATCCTCGGAGTTGAGCATGGCCATTCCGTCACCGGAACGGTTCCAGCTGCTCAGAATCTCATAGCTGTCACCGGGCATGGTGGTGCTAAGGGTAGGGAGCGGAATACCATCCAACACATACAGGGCGTTGTTGGAGTTCTGGATGGACTTGGCACCGCGCATCACCACCTTGGACTCAGACCCGGCGCCGGCCGATGTCTCATTGATCTGGACACCTGCCAATTTACCGGCCAGGGAGTTCACCATGTTGGCTTCACGTGTGACGAACACCTTCTCATCCACTTTCTGGACATTGTAGGTAACCGCTTTCTCCGAGCGCTTGATGCCCAGGGCGGTAACCACAACGCCTTCAAGAAGGTTGGCGTCTTCGGCCAGGGTAACGTTGATTACCGTCCTTCCGGCAATGTCCACCACTTGGTCCGCCATTCCTATGTAGGAGAAGCGGAGCTGGGTGGCATCCTCAGGAACGGTCAGCGAGTAGTTGCCGTCGAAGTCTGTGACCGCGCCGATAGCGCTCTGTCCTTCCACGACAACGCCGGCCCCGATGAGCGGATCATTGTTCTGGTCTACTACCTGTCCGGTAACAGTCCTGCCCCCCCTTGCGCAAAAATCAAAGTGGTGGCACAGAACAATGTCGCAGCTACGAGGCAAACTTTACGTAAGCTGTTGTTAAACATTGATTGAAATAATTGGTTAGTACTATTTGGTTTAGGATTATTTTCCAGCCGCAAATATAACCCAAAAAATCCAATAGCAAAAACAATTTAGCGCTAATATTCAATGCGTTATTTTAGCAAAACGCGGCTTTTAGGATAGGCGTGAAATGTGCAAACTCAACCAGGACGCCTTAGTTTGGCATTTTTACGCCCCGTTTTAGGCATGATTTTTCACAATTTGTATAACAGAATTATTCTTACCGGTCTTGCGACAGCTTGCTCTTTTTTCTGCAAAAACCATGAAAACCAACGCTTTGCCGTGTTGACACTCAGAGCTTTTGATTGGCCGATTTTTTGTCAACACGGCAGGGAAACAGCCCCTTTTAGACAAAAACTCAGCCGTGTTGACACGCCGGGGGCCGCAGAGGGCCGATTCCGCGTCAACACGGCCTGGAAAACGCAGCCGAAGGGCCAGAACGAAGCCGTGTTGACACGCCGGGGGCCGCAGAGGGCCGATTCCGCGTCAACACGGCCTGGAAAACGCAGCCGAAGGGCCAGAACGAAGCCGTGTTGACACGCTGGGGGCCGCAGAGGGCCGATTCCGCGTCAACACGGCCTGGAAAACGCAGCCGAAGGACCAGAACGAAGCCGTGTTGACACGCTGGGGCCGCCAATGGCCGATTCCGCGTCAACACGGCAAGAACGATGCAAAGCCAGGGCCCCGGCCCATAGACATCAGTGCGCTGAAGGGCACGGCTATTGATACACCGACACGGCTTCCGGGGCTTCGGCACCCCAGCGCTGGGCCACATAGTCCAGCGTGGCCAGGATTTCGGCCGGGTCTTTGGAGGTGACCAGCTTGATGCGGGTGTCTTTGAAGTCCCGCAGCCCTTTGAAGTAGCAGCTGAGGTGGCGGCGCATCTCGTACACGCCGGTGACGGGGCCTTTCAGGTCCAGCGACAGCTGAAAATGGCGTTTGGCAAGCGCCACGCGGTCACTCACGTTCATGGGCGGCAGCTGCTCGCCGGTATCCAGCAGGTGCCGGATTTCCGTAAAAATCCAGGGATGGCCGAAGCTGGCACGTCCCACCATGATGCCGTCTACGCCGTAGCGCTCGAACATCTCCTTGGCCCGCGCCGCAGAATTGATGTCGCCGTTCCCAATAATAGGTATGCGCATGCGCGCGTTGTTCTTCACTTCGCCGATGAGCGTCCAGTCGGCCTCCCCCTTGTACATCTGGCAGCGGGTGCGGCCGTGGATGGTGAGGGCCGATATGCCCGCGTCCTGCAGCCTTTCGGCCAGGTCTACGATGATTTTCGAGCCCTCGTCCCAGCCCAGGCGGGTTTTCACGGTGACGGGCTTGTCGGGCACGGCCTGAACGATGGCCCTCGTGATGGCCACCATCTTGTCCGGCTCCCTCATCATGCCGCTGCCCGCTCCCCTGCCGGCAATCTTGGAAACCGGGCAGCCGAAGTTGATGTCCACGATATCGGCCCCGTGCCCGCCGGCCAGATCCCTGGCGTTGGCCGCCATGCGCGCCGCATCTACCATGGCCTGAGGGATGCTGCCGTAAATTTGCACCGCCACGGGCGCCTCTTCCTCCAGCGTGTGCATCTTGGCGATGGTTTTCTGCACATCCCGCACCAGGCCGTCGGAGCTCACGAATTCCGTTGTGACCATGGCGGCGCCCGCCTCCCTGCACAGGATGCGGAAGCTGGCGTCCGTGACGTCTTCCATGGGGGCCAGCGTCACCGGCCGATACCCCAAATCGATGTTCCCGATTTTCATAGCCCGGCCATGAGCGCATCCGTGAAGGCCTGCTCCTCTTCGGGAGAGAGGAAGGCGGCCTCTACGGGCAGGTAGAACATGCGCTGGCGCAGGGATTCCCGATCAGGTCGGGAATGACCGGAAGAAGGTCGGGAATGACCGGCAGAAGGGCGGGAAAAGGCATCCGCAATGCGCTGGGCGTCCTTTTCGGTGGTCATGAGGCAGGCCGTGGGGTTGGCCTTGACGGCGGCCGAGAGTTTGCGCACATCGGCCCGGGTGTATTTGTGGTGGTCCGGGAATTCCAGGCGCTGGACAATCTTGTAGCTGTCGGAGAGATAGCTGCGAAGGGGGGCGTCGTTGGCGATGCCCGTGAAGAGAATCAGGCGCTGGGAGTAGGCGTAGCGGGTGTCCCCTTCCGGGAAAACGGGCACCGGGGCACCGTAGCGGAGGCTGGTGAAAAAGAGCGGCTGCTCCCCCCTCAGCTTGAGGTCTTTGCGCCACTGCGCCCGTTCAGCGTCATCCACCTCTCCGGGGCATTTGGTGACGATGACCATATCGGCCTTCTTCAGGCGCGAAGGAAGGTCCCGGAGCCGGCCCCAGGGCAAGAGTTTGTCTTTGAAGACCGGCCGATAGTAGTCTACCAGCACAATGTTTTTGCTGGCTCTTAGCCTGCGATACTGGAAAGCGTCGTCCAGGACAATGAGCGCCGATCCGGCCTCGGCCAGCTTCCGGCAACCCTCCAGGCGGTCTTTGTCCACGGCCACGGCCACAGCGGGGAACTTCCGGGCAATCTGCACCGGTTCGTCTCCGTAAAGGGCGGCCGACCCGTCCATGGGCACCACCTGATAGCCTTTGCTTTTGCGTTTGTACCCGCGGGAAAGCATACCCAGCGGCTTGAAAGCCCACTCATCGCTATGGATTAGCGTCCGCAGAATCATCTCCGTATGCGGGGTCTTGCCCGTTCCGCCCGCCGTCACATTGCCCACGCAAATGGTGGGAACGGGGGCCTGGGCCGATTTCTTCCAGCCCTTGTCATAGGCCAGGTGCCTGAGCCTTAATATGATTCCGTACAGCATGTCCCTATTCCAAAGATTCCACTTCTATCCCGTCCAGGGCCACCAGCACGTGCGTACGCACGCCGGCCCCCTTGGCCCGCAGTTCCCGTTCATAGCCGATGGCCGCCACCAGGGCCGCCGCCACCAGCAGGCGAACAATCATATCTAGCGTAAAACTCATGGCTCTGTTGTCAGTCGTCGTGGATGCAAAGATACAAAGTATTGTTGCCAAAGCAAAAAAAGCAGCCTTGTTCACACTGTTTTTTTTGATTCTATCAAAACATTCCAAAAAAATAATTTATCTTTGCATTCACGCGAATTTAAAAGGAAAAACTTATGTTACCCAAAGCCAAAGAAATCGTGGATGCCGCTGCTGTGAAAATGCAGGACGCCGTAGATTATCTGGAAGAAGATCTCAAGAACTACCGTGTAGGCAAGGCCTCCCCGGCCATCCTCAACCCCGTAGTGGTAGATTATTATGGCACGGCCACGCCCATCAGCCAGGTGGCTTCCATCACCACCCCGGACGCCAAGACCATCGCCATCCAGCCTTGGGAGCGTTCCCTTATCGGCAAAATTGAAAAGGCCATCCTGGATGCCAACGTGGGCCTGACCCCGTCCAACAACGGTGAAATTATCCGCTGCATTGTGCCGGCCCTCACCGAAGAGCGCCGAAAGGAACTCATCAAGAAGGCCAAGGCCCAGGGCGAAACCACCAAGGTGACTATCCGGGGCGCACGCCGCGACGGGATAGACCTCCTCAAGAAGGCCCAGAAGAACGACGGCCTGAGCGAGGACGGCGAAAAAGAAGGCGAGGACGAGCTCCAGAAAGTCACCGACAAGTGGGTGAAGAAGGTGGACGAGGTTATCGCCGCCAAGGAAAAAGACATCCTCACCGTCTGATGAAGCGTGTAGCCATACAGGGCTATCAGGGCTGCTTCCATGAACAAGCAGCCCGTCTTTTTTATGGACAGATGCCCGGTCAAGCCGGGCATGACGCAGTGGTCGGGCATGACGTCATAGCCGGCTCCGACCGGCTATCTCTTGACATCGTAGAATGCGACACCTTCGAAGGCCTGTACCAGGCCCTGCGGGAGGGCCGGGCCGATGCCGCCGTGATGGCCATCGAAAACACCGTCTCCGGCGGTCTCATCCACAACTTCGAGCTCCTTCGAAAGGAGGGCCGGCAGGTGAAAGGCGAGGTGTACATCCGCATCGGCCAGAACCTCATGGCCCTGCCGGGGCAGCGCCTGGAAGACATCCGCGAGGTGCGCACGCACTATATGGCCATAGGCCAGACCCGCCCTTGGTTTGAGCAGCACGCCCCCTGGATCCGGCTCACGGAAAGCGAGGATACGGCCAAAAGTGCCGCCCAGGTGGCCCGGGAGGGCCTTCGGGGTGTAGGAGCGGTGGCCTCGGAACTGGCGGCCCGGCTGTACGGCCTGGACATCATGGCCCCCGGCATAGAGACCTACAAGCAGAACTTCACCCGCTTCCTCATCATGGACGACAGCCTCACGGTCCCGGAGGAAAAAAGGGACAAGGCGGTGCTTTGCTTCACGCTGCCCCATAAACCGGGTTCCCTGGCCCAGATTCTCACCATCCTGAGTTTCTACGACATGAACTTAACCCGCATCCAGTCGCTGCCCATCCCGGGCCGCGAGTGGCAGTATTTTTTCTATGCCGACATCAAGTTCTCCAGCTATGAGCGTTATACCCAGGCGCTTACGGCGGTGCGGCCCCTCATCGAGGACCTCCAGATTCTGGGAGAATACACCTCGGCCTTATAAGACAGCCTTATGATTATTTCCCCAGCCAACCGAACCCTTTCGGTGAAGGAATACTACTTTTCCAGGAAGAACAAAGAGATAGCCGCGCTCAATGCCCGGCGTGCCGCCGAGGGCCTGGACCCGGTGATTAACCTGGGAATAGGCTCGCCGGACGGAGCGCCGTCGGCCCAGGCCGTGAAGGCCCTTCAGGACTGCGCCGCCCGCCCCAATGCGCACGGTTACCAGAGCTATGTGGGTACTCCGGAGCTGCGGGAAGC
Source organism: Bacteroidales bacterium (assembly GCA_017934185.1). Taxonomy (GTDB): domain Bacteria; phylum Bacteroidota; class Bacteroidia; order Bacteroidales; family UBA932; genus Cryptobacteroides. The sequence continues at coordinate 6,977 of JAGBJY010000038.1, forward strand.
CATGGCCCGCTGGTACGGGCGATGGTACGGTGTAACGCTGGACCCTGCCTCCGAGATTCAGCCCCTCATGGGCTCCAAAGAGGGCATCCTGCTGCTTTCCCTGGCGTTTTTGAACGCCGGCGACAAAGTGCTGGTGCCCAATCCCGGTTACCCTACCTATACATCGGCCACGCTCATGTGCGAGGCAGAGCTTTTGACCTATGACCTGGTGGAGGCCGATGGCTGGTACCCGGACTTTGACGCGCTGGAGCAGATGGACCTCACGGGGGTAAAACTCATGTGGGTGAACTATCCCAATATGCCCACCGGCGCCCCTGCCCGGCGGGATGTGTTTGAAAAGCTGGTAAGTTTTGCCCGCCGCCACAAGATTCTTCTGGTGAACGACAACCCCTACAGCTTTATCCTGAACGAGCCCCAGTCCATCCTCTCCGTCCCGGGCGCCAAAGAGGTGTGCCTGGAGATGAACTCCCTTTCCAAGAGCCACAACATGGCCGGCTGGCGTGTGGGCATGATTGTGGGCGCGGCCGATGTCATAGCGGAGCTGCTGAAAGTGAAGTCGCAGATGGATTCCGGCATGTTCCGGGGCATCCAGGAAGCCGCCGTGGCCGCCCTTGAAGCCGATGCCTCCTGGTACCAGGCGCTCAACGCCGAGTACCACCGGCGCCGCCATCTGGCCTGCAGCATCATGGACCTCATCGGCGCCAAGTACGACCCTGCCGCCGGTGGCCTCTACGTCTGGGGCCGCGTGCCGGAGGAGGCCCAGGCGCTGAGCGACCGCATCCTGTACGGGGCGGGCGTCTTCCTCACCCCGGGCTTTGTCTTCGGCTCCAACGGTGCGCACCACCTTCGCATCTCCCTCTGCGCCTCAGTACCCACGCTGGAGCGCGCACTGGCCAAAATCGGCGAATATCTAAGCCGCTGACATTGAGCTTTTTACATAAAAACAGTAAGCAATCATTGCTTACTGCATTTTGATAAACGACTGAGAATGAGTGAAATACGTTACACGGTAGGCGTCATCGGTTTGGGCCTCATCGGGGGCTCCATGGCGCTGGACCTCAAAAGAAGGGGTTTTGCCGATACAGTGCTGGGCGTGGAAAACGACCCTGTAGCCGCACAGGCAGCCCTCACCATCGGCCTGGTGGACCAGGTGGTCTCCTACGAAGACTGCGTGGCCAAGGCCGATATTGTGGTGGTGGCCGTTCCCGTTGGCACCGCCGTCAAAATGGTCCCAGACATCCTGGACCGCTTTGCCGCGCAGGCGGCCGGAAGGGCGGAGCCCTTTTCTTCCGCGTCGCTTCGCGACCCTGTCCGGGCAAATGCTCCAGAAAAGGGCTCTGCCCTTCCAGCCCGTGGGGAGCAGATTGTCATCGACGTATGTTCCACCAAGGAGCAAATCTGCAACGCCACCAAGTACCATCCGCTCCGGCGGCAGTTTGTCTCCACCCACCCCATGGCCGGAACGGAATACAGCGGCCCCTGGGCGGCTCAGCCGGGCCTTTTTGACGGCCGCGCCTGCATTTTTGCCGATGCCCAGGAGTCGGCACCCTCGGCCCTCAAAACCATCGGGCAGTTGTATGCCGTGCTGAATATGCGTCCCCTTTACATGAACGCTTCCCAGCACGACCTTCATACGGCCTATGTATCTCATATTTCGCACGTTACCTCCTTCGCCCTGGCCCTCACCGTGCTGGAAAAGGAGCAGGACGAGAAACACATCTTTGACCTGGCTTCCGGCGGTTTTTCCTCCACCGTGCGCCTGGCCAAGTCCAATGCCGACATGTGGGTGCCCATCCTGGCCCAGAACCACGACAATGTCCTTCAGGTGATGGATACTTATATAGAGAAAATGCAGGAGTTCCGGGAGGCCATTGCCGCTTACGATGAAAACAAAATCCGCGAACTTATAGCCCAGGCGAACAAGATTAAAAAAATACTCAGATAATGGCACACGAACTTGATATTATCCCCAGCAGCGAGTGGGGCTTTTTCACCCTGCCGCGTCCCATGTGCATTGCCGGTCCCTGCAGCGCAGAGACCGAGGAGCAAGTGATGGAAACCGCCAAAGGCCTGGCCGATTTCGGCATCCACGTCTACCGTGCGGGCATTTGGAAGCCGCGCACCCATCCGGGCTCGTTTGAAGGCGTGGGCACCCCCGGCCTCAGGTGGCTGCGCAAAGTAAAGGAAACCTACGGCATGAAGGTTTGCACGGAGGTGGCCAGCGAAAAACACGTGCTGGAGTGCATCAAATACGGGGTGGACGTGGTGTGGATTGGGGCCCGCACATCGGCCAATCCCTTCCTCATGCAGGAGATTGCCGATGCCCTGGAAGGCACCGACATCCCCGTGCTGGTGAAAAATCCCGTGAACCCGGACATCGACCTCTGGGTGGGCGCCCTGGAGCGCCTGAACCGCGCCGGCCTCAGGAAACTGGGCGTGATTCATCGCGGCTTCTCCACATCGGCCCCCATCCCTTACCGCAACGACCCGGGCTGGAAGATGGCCATTGAAATGCGCTCCCGCTACCCTCAGCTGGCGTTTTTTGCCGACCCTTCCCACATGGCGGGGGACCGGAAATACCTGCTGGAGCTGTCGCAGCGGGCCATGGACCTGGGCCTGGACGGCCTCATGGTGGAAAGCCACTGCGACCCTTCCTGCGCCCTCTCCGATGCCAAGCAGCAGCTTACCCCGCGGGACCTCCAGACCCTGCTGGAGAGCCTGGTTATCCGCGACAACACCTCCGACAACGAGGACTACAAAGACGGCATTGAGGCCCTCCGTGCCAGCATTGACGTCATTGACGACAACCTCCTGAAGCTCCTGAAAGACCGCATGGACGTGAGCCGCAAGATTGGCGCCTACAAGAAAGACCACAACGTGGCCATCATCCAGGCCAGCCGCTGGGAGCAGGTGCTGGAAGGCGTGAAAGCCAAGGCCGGCGGCCTCTCCGAGCCCTTTGTGGAGGCGGTTTTCAACGCCATCCACGACGAGTCTGTGCGCGTGCAAAACGGTATTCTGGAGGGGTAAATCAAATTTATAAAATATATTTTACAAAATCGCAAATCCACCTGTAAATAATGCAGAAATGTATTTTTTCGTATCTTTGCATAGACAACTATTGAAAGGATATGCTAAAAAAGATGCGGGTGGTCCTGGCCCTGCTGTTCTGGACAGGGATTACCCTTTTACTCTTGGATGTTTCCGGCCTTCTGCACGGCTATCTGGGATGGATGGCCAAAGTGCAGTTTCTGCCGGCGGTGATGGCCCTCAACCTGGCCGTAATTGTGGGGCTGGTGCTCCTGACCCTGGTGTTCGGGCGGGTGTACTGCTCCGTCATTTGCCCCCTGGGCGTGTTCCAGGACGGAATTTCCCACATCGGCACGCTTGGGAAAAAGGCGCCTTACAAGTTCAAGAAAGAGAACAAGTGGCTGCGCTATGGCCTTTGGGTGCTCTTTGTGGTGGCCCTGGTGGCCGGTATTCAGGTGTTTGTGGCCCTCCTGGCCCCCTACAGCGCGTACGGCCGCATGGTGCAGAACCTGCTGCAGCCCCTCTGGCTCTGGGGCGGGAACCTCATCGAAAACCTGGCCGAGCGCAGCGGCAGCTACCTCATCTATCCCCGCGAAGTGTGGATGCGGAGCGTCCCCACCTTTCTCATCGCGTCGGGAACGCTGGTTGTGGTGGTGGTCCTGTCTTTCCGCGGCGGCCGCACCTATTGCAATGCCCTCTGCCCTGTGGGCACCACCCTCAGCTTCTTCTCGCGCTTTGCCCTGCTGCGCCCGGTGATCGATGCCTCCAAGTGCAAGCACTGCAAGGCCTGCGAGCACCATTGCAAAGCCCAGTGCATCAGCATTTCCAAAGACAAGCAGCAGATAGACTACAGCCGGTGCGTGGACTGTTTCAACTGCATAGACAGTTGTAAGTTCGGCGCGCTGCATTACCGCTTCGCGTGGGGCAAGCGTCCGGAAGGAGAGGCTTCTCCCTCCGCGTCGCTTCGCGACCCTGTCCGGGCAAATGCTCCGGGAGAAGCCTCTCCTTCCGGACGCCGCGCGATGATTGTCGGAACAACTATAGCTGCCGGCAGCCTGGCCCTCAAAGGCCTGCCGCTGAAGGCCCAGGGCCGCAAAAAAGTGGACGGCGGCTTTGCCGAGGTCCTTCCCAAGCAGGCCCCCGAGCGCACCGTGCCCATCACCCCGCCCGGCTCCGGGAGTGTAAAAGCCTTCTATCGGCACTGCACCGCCTGCCAGCTTTGTGTGGCTCAGTGCCCCAACAACGTGCTGCGCCCTTCCACGGACCTTGAGCACCTGATGCAGCCTCAGATGTCCTACGAAAAAGGCTTCTGCCGCCCCGAATGCACCCGTTGCAGCGAGCTCTGCCCGGCCGGAGCCATCCGGAGAATCGGCAAGGAGCAGAAGACGGAATTCCACATTGGCACCGCCCGTGTGAACCGGGACCTTTGCGTGGCCGAAAACGGCACTTCCTGCGGAAAATGCGCGCAGGTATGCCCTGTGGGCGCCATCCTTCTGGTAGACAACGAAGAAATGGGTACGCGCGTTCCCGTGGTGGCCGAAGAAGTCTGCATCGGCTGCGGCGCCTGTGAATTCCACTGCCCTTCCCGGCCCGTGAGCGCCATCACCGTTAATGGAAAGGAGGTACACGTATGAAAAGAAGAGATTTCATCAAGATAAGCGGCGCGGCGGCGGTGGCGGCAGCCTGCGCGCCCAAAAGCGCCGTAAGCGGGGCCAATGCACCTGCGTCTGAGGGCAAAATGCTCACGCGGGTGAATCCCGTCAGCGGAGACGAGGTGTCCCTGCTGGGCTTCGGCTGCATGCGCTGGCCCATGGTGGACGACGGCAAGGGCGGAAAAATCATCGACCAGGAGGCTGTGAATGAAATGGTGGATTATGCCCTGGAGCACGGGGTGAACTATTTTGACACCTCCCCCGCCTACCTCATGGGGCAGAGCGAAAAGGCCGCCGGAGAGGCCCTGCGCAGGCATCCGCGCGAGAGCTACTTCATTGCCACCAAGCTGTCCAATTTTGGCGACCAGAGCCCGGAAGCGTCCATCCGGATGTACCACGACTCCCTGGAGCAGCTGCACACCGACTACTTTGACTATTACCTCCTGCATTCCATCGGCCGGGGCGGAAAAGACGCTTTCAACCGCCGCTACGTAGAAAACGGCATGATCGAGTTCCTGCGCAAGGAAAAGGCCGCCGGACGCATCCGCAACCTGGGCTTCTCTTTCCACGGGGCCAAGCATGAGTTTGACTATTTCATGGAGCTGTACGACTCCGGAGAGCAGGTGTGGGACTTCTGCCAGATAGAAATGAACTACGTAGACTGGGCCCATGCCGATGGCGTTCGCAACGTAAACGCCGACTACCTGTACGCCGAGCTGGACAAGCGGGGCATCCCCATTGTGATTATGGAACCCCTGCTGGGCGGCCGCCTGGCCAATGTTCCGGCCCGGATCCAGCGGCAGATGAAGCAGCGGGAGCCGGATAGAAGCGCCGCGTCCTGGGCCTTCCGCTTCTGCGGCAGCTACCCGCGCGTGCTGTGCATCCTTTCCGGCATGACCAGCATGGACCCGCTCACGGAGAACGTACAGACTTTCAGCAACTTCCAGCCCCTTACGGAAGAAGAGCTGGACTTCCTGCAGCGGGTGGCCGACCAAATGACGGAGTACCCTCTGGTGAACTGCACCAACTGCAAATACTGCATGCCCTGCCCCTGGGGCATAGACATTCCGGGCACCTTCCAGCACTACAACCGCGCCCTCACCGAAGGCACTTATGCCCGCAGCGCAGAGCAGAAAGACTACCTTAAGCTCAAACGGACCTACCTCATCAGTTACGACAGGGCCGTTGCCTCCGTGCGGCAGGCCCATCACTGCATCGGCTGCGGGCAGTGCCTCCCCCACTGCCCCCAGAGCATTCCCATCCCCACGGAGCTCAGGCGCATTGCCGATTATGTGGACCGCCTGAAGCAGGATACGCTGTAGTATAGTGCAAAAGGTCGGTTTTTACCCTGCCAACCGTTAGCAGTAAATCTGCATTTCAAAGGCCTGCAATGGCGATTTAATGCAAAAGGTCGGTTGCTTAAAAACCGACCTTTTGCATGTGTTGCTGTCCGTACTGAAACTAGCGGAGCTTCTTGTAGCCGTAACGGGCCTCGTCGGCGAGTTCAATCTCGATGCGCATGAGGCGGTTGTACTTGGCAATGCGGTCGGTGCGGGACAGGGAGCCGGTCTTGATCTGGCCGCTGTTGGTGGCCACGGCGATGTCGGCAATGGTGGTGTCCTCGGTCTCGCCGGAGCGATGGCTGGTGACGGTGGTGTAGCCGTGACGGTGAGCCATCTCGATGGCATCCAGGGTCTCGGTGAGGGAACCAATCTGGTTCACCTTGATAAGAATAGAGTTACCGGCACCCATCTCGATACCCTTCTGGAGGTACTTAACGTTGGTTACGAAGAGGTCGTCGCCTACCAGCTGGCAGCGGTCGCCAATAGCCTTGGTGAGCTTCACCCAGCCTTCCCAGTCTTCCTCGGACAGACCGTCCTCGATGGAGTCGATGGGGTACTTGGAGATGAGCTGCTTCAGATAGTTAATCTGCTGGTCGGTGGAGAGCTTGCGGCCGCGAGGGTCTTTCTTCTTGCCGTCCTTGAGCTGCTTGTAGTCATAGTAGAACTTGCCGTCCTCACCCTTGAAGCAGAATTCGGAAGCGGCGCAGTCCATGGCGATGGTCACGTC